>NZ_PVNE01000001.1 GCF_003001905.1 Planifilum fimeticola | reverse complement strand
TTCGGTATGACCGATATTTGCATATTTATAGAGCTTTTTGCCTGATTGCATTCATTATTTGGTGTGTAAACCGAATTTTGAAATAGCTTCTACAGAGCTTTTATGGGTAAACCGGCCTATCTCTACCGTCCCGAGTCCTTGTATGATCGGGTGGAGTATCCTATTTATACTATGGATACAAAAGAAGAGGTTTCCCGGTTAGTGGAAGAATTTGAGGCCCATGTTCCGCGGGACTGGGTGATCGATTACCTACAAGATCGTTTGGGAGCGGAATCAGTGCAGGAGATGGAGGATGGCAAGATCCGGGTGTTGTTCTACGACCGGGAGTTGACAAAGAGCAAAGTAAAAACCGAGGAATTCCTCCGCACCTTTGAGCGGCATGTGGACGAATACCTGCTGCAGAAGGGGATTCGGTTGTACAAGGGGTGACAAGTCCTGAAACAGGTGTTCAGTCTCGTCGATCTCCGCGAGGTACTCCCGGAGGTCGACGAGCTTTCGTTTTGACCTAATCCATACTTGGTGGGACCAATGGTCCCGCTTACCCCGGTGCAGAGGCTGCAGGCGGACGCATTGACGCTTTTGAGCCCGCCTTCTACCGCTTCGGGGGTGGTTTATATGCGAAAGTGCCGAAATGGGCGCCGGATGAGGAACTGGAATTGATGCGGAAGGTTTTCGAAGAGCGGTTGAACATCAAAGTGGTAATACGGAAGATCAACTGGTAGGAGGGAGACAAAATGACAGATGAAGTTGAGCGGGTATTGATGTTTTCTTTTTGGGGATCGTACTTAAAGAAAGACTACATGGAAGTAGGCCTGGATGTAACTGAGATCTTGATGAGGCATTGGGGGAAAGTTCGCCGCTTGGAAGGAGTTGCCTTTGATTATGATGAGGGGCTTGAGGATTTGGATTCCATCGATGAGGTTCGGAAGGAAGTGTTGGGTGACAGGGATCGATATGGACTATATAAAGTCACTTTTTTCAATCCATCTGTTTCGGAAGAAATTTATGTAAATAGATTGTCCGTAAACAGATCGTTGTTACTTTTATATGAGTACGATGGTCTCAAGTATTTTCAAACGGAAGATGTGAAGTTAAATGAACAGCGAACGCAGGCGTTTTTGGATGTGTTCACGGACGTGGCTGGCCATCCCGCCCTTGAGGAACTATGGATGCTCGATTTTGATTGGAACGGTTTTATGGGCAAACCGGCTTATTTGTATCGTCCGGAGCCCCTTTATGAGAGGGTGGAGGATACACTCTATACTACGGATATGAAAGCAGACGTTTCCCGTCTGGTAGAAGAATTTGAAGCCCACGTTCCCCGGGAGTGGGTTATAGACTACCTGCAGGATCGTCTGGGAGCGGAGTCGGTACAGGAGATGGAAGACGGCAAGATTCGGGTGCTGTTCTACGACCGGGAGCTAACGAAGAACAAAGTGGGAAACACCCGGAAGTTTCTCCGCACCTTCGAGCGGCATGTAGACGAATACTTGCTTCAGAAGGGGATTCGGTTGTATAAGGGGAGGGGGGAATAATGGACGAAGAAATTGATCGTTGGTTGATGTTTACCTATTGGGGATCTTATTTGAAAGAAGACTACATGAAAGTGGGCCTAGATGTAACGGAAATCTTGATGAAACATTGGGGAATGGTTCGCCGTCTGACAGGGGCAGTCTTTAACTATGATGAGGGACTCGTGGATTTGGATTCTATCGATGAGGTTCGTAAAGAAGTGTTGGATAATAGGGACCAATATGAGTTATATGATGTCACCTTTTTTAATCCTGTAGTAGAGGAAGAAATCTATGTTAATCGATTACGAGTAGATAACACGCTTTTAAATGTTGAAGAATATGATGGAATCAAGTTTTTCCAAACGAAAGATGCAGAAATCAATGCGCAGCGGACGCAAGCGCTGTTGGATGTGTTTACAGATGTAGCCGGCCATCCTGCCCTTGAAGAGCTGTGGATGATTGATGGAGATCGAAATGCTTATATGGGCAAACCTGCTTATTTGTATCGACCGGAACCCTTGTATGAACGGGTAGAAGATCCAGTTGAGACAAAAAAGACGAAAGAAGAAGTGATCCGTCTAGTAGAAGAATTTGAGGCCCACGTTCCCCGGGACTGGGTGATCGACTATCTGCAGGACCGTCTGGGAGCGGAGGCGGTGCAGGAGATGGAAGGCGGCAAGATCCGGGTGCTGTTCTACGACCGGGAGCTAACGAAGAACAAGGTGGGAAACACCCGGAAATTCCTCCGCGCCTTCGAACGCCATGTGGACGAATACCTGCTGCAGAAGGGGATTCGGTTGTACAAGGGGTGACAAGTCCTGAAACAGGTGTTGAGTCTCGTCGATCTCCGCGAGATGCTCCCGGAGGTCGACGAGCTTTCGTTTTGACCTAATACATACTTGGTGGGATTGCTGGGTGGTTTACCGGAGTAGCGGCTGCAGGCGGCGGCATCAACGCTTTTGAGCGCCGTCTTCCACCGCCTCGGAGGTGGTTTACATGCTGAAAGTGCCGAAATGGGCGCCGGATGAGGCTCTGGAGACAATGCGTAAGGTTTTCGAAGAGCGGTTGAACATCAAAGTGGTCATTAGGAAGATCAACTGGTAGGAGGGAAAAGGGATGTCGGAAGAAGTTGAGCGGTGGTTAATGTTCTCCTTTTGGGGGTCGTATTTGAAGGAAGACTACATGGAAGTAGGCTTGGATGTAACAGAAATTTTGATGAAGCATTATGGGATGGTTCGTCTGTTAGAAGGAGTTGCATTTGACTATGATGAGGGGCTTAAGGATTTGGATTCTATCAATGAGGTTCGTAGAGAAGTGTTGAGTGACAGGGAACGGTATGGGAATTATGAAGTTACTTTTTTTAATCCGTCTGTTACGGAAGAAATTTATGTAAATCGCTTGTATGTAAGCAAGTCGATATTGACTTTTGAAGAGTACGATGAACTTAAGTACTTTCAAACGGAAGATGCAGAGATTAATGTACAGCGAACTCGAGCGCTGCTAGATGTGTTCACAGATGTGGCCAGTCACTCTGCTATTGATGAGTTGTGGATGGACAACACCGAAAGAGCGTTTATGGGGAAACCTTCTTATCTGTATCGACCGAAGCGTTTGTATGAGAAGGTGGAGGATATACTTTACACACATAAGGTGAGGGATGAAGTGTCTCGTCTGGTAGAAGAATTTGAAGCCCACGTTCCTCGGGAGTGGGTGATCGACTATCTGCAGGACAGTCTGGGAGCGGAATCGGTGCAGGAGATGGAAGGCGGCAAGATCCGGGTGTTGTTCTACGACCGGGAGTTGACAAAGAGCAAAGTAAAAACCCATGAATTTCTCCGCACCTTTGAGCGGCATGTGGACGAGTACCTGCTGCAGAAGGGGATTCGGCTGTATAAGGGATGAGTGGCTTGATGGATGAAGATCAGCGATGGATAATGTTTACAAATTGGCTTGATGCTTGAAAGAAGACTTTATGAAGTGGGGCTGATGTGAAGGTATTAATAACAGTGCAATAAATGGCGCTTTATCAGCTTCCTATCTCACGGCGGGGCATGCCTGGTCTCCAGGGAAAAAGTGGAGGAACGTATGAAAGGGGATGCTTTTTTGGCATTCAAAGTAGTGGGAATCCGTAACTTGCGGGGTTTCATCATCAGCCTCCAGGTGGTGACATCAAATGTTTGAATCCTTTCCGGAGGCATACAAACTGTTGGAATGCGATGACGACGGAAATTATGTCGGAATAGATCAAGTTTGGGACATGGAGCAGATTTCCCCACAGCGTTTAAGAGGGGTTATTCACTTGGCGTATAGCGGAAGGTTTTTGAAGAAAAGTTGAACATAAAAGTGGAGATCCGAAAGATTGAATGGGGAGGGAAACGAAATGGCCGAAATTGAGAGGTGTTTGATGTTTACTTTTTGGGGTTCATACGTGAAGGAAGATTACTTAGAGGTTAGTTTGGATGTCGTCGGGATCTTGATGAAATATTTGGAGGCTTGTCAATTGGAAGGAAGGAAAAATACAGTTCTAGAAAATATTGATTCCCTTGATTCAATTCGAAAGGAAGTGCTAAGTGACAGGGAGCGTTATCGCTATTATAAAATCACATTTTTCAACCCGTCTGTTACGGAAGAGGTTTATGTAAACCGCTTATTTGTATCCGCTAAGTATATGTTGTTAGAAGAGTATGAGGGACTTAGGTTTTTCCAAACGGAAGATGTTAAGTTGAATGAACAGCGATCCCAGAAGTTGTTGGATGTGTTTACGGATGTGGCCGGCCATCCAGCCCTTGAGGAGCTGTGGATGATTGATGATCGCCGAGCGTTTATGGGTAAACCGGCCTATCTCTACCGTCCGGAGTCCTTGTATGATCGGGTGGAGGAGGGATTATATACTCTCGATGCAAAAGAGGAAGTTATCCGTCTGGTAGAGGAATTTGAGTCCCACGTTCCCCGGGAGTGGGTGATCGACTACCTGCAGGATCGTCTGGGAGCGGAGTCGGTGCAGGAGATGGAAGACGGCAAGATTCGGGTGCTGTTCTACGACCGGGAGCTAACGAAGAACAAAGTGGGAAACACCCGGAAGTTTCTCCGCACCTTCGAGCGCCATGTGGATGAATACCTGCTGCAGAAGGGGATTCGGTTGTACAAGGGTGACAGGTCCTAAAACAGGTGTTGAGTCTCGTCGATCTCCGCGAGATGTCCCCGGAGGTCGACGAGCTTTCGTTTTGACCTAATACATACTTGGTGGAATTGCTGGGTGGTTTACCGGAGTAGCGGCTGCAGGAGGTGGGATTTTGTGCGCAGCCTTCCGTCGCCTGGGGAGCGATCAAGAGGACGATTTAGTTTGTGAAGAAAAGAGCAACCGGTTGGGGACGATTTGAAGAAGCGAATCTATTGCCAAATAGCTTGGGGAAGAGCAAAACGGATAGTTTTGTTCATTACAGTGGAGAAACCGACTTACAAAGAGAATCTAAATAGAGTAGGAACATTTGGAATGCCAGACAACATTGTTATTGAGGACGGCCGGATTACCATTGTCGAGGAAGCGAAAATGTGGTCGAAGCGGGATTTTGAGCGGTTGGCGAGATTGGCGAAGAATGATCCAGTTACATTTCTCGACCGAGGTTTTCAATCTGTGAAAGGAGGAGACAAACGACAAACACGCTATATCCAGTTGAAGAAGCATAAAAAGGCTGTTGAGTATCTTCTTGCAAATTTAGATAAATTTCCTGATGCTAAAAAATATGGGATTTCACGTGCTGATTCAGATATAGTTTATATGCTGAAGGTGCCAAAATGGGCGCCGGATGACGCGCTAGAGACAATGCGGAATGTTTTTGAAGAGCAACTGAATATCAAAGTTGCCATACGTAAGATTAATTGGGGAGGAAGATAGGATGGCGGAAAATAATGAGCGGTTGTTGATGTTCACTTTTTGGGGAGCGTATTTGAAGGAAGACTATATAAAAGTGGGTCTGGATGTAACTGAGACCTTGATGAAACATTTTGGTATGGTTCGTCGATTGTATGATGCTTACGATAATTATGACATAAATTTCAATAATATCGATACCATTGACGCAATACGAAAGGAAGTGCTGGGTAAAGGGGAACGATATTGCCTCTTTAAGGTAAATTTTTATAATCCGATTGTTACGGAAGAGATTTATGTAAATCGCTTGATTGTAAATAGACCGTATTTATTTTTAGAAGAATACGATGGGCTCAAGTTTTATCAAACAGAAGACGAAGTAATCAATGCACAACGAACACAGGCGTTGTTGAAAGTGTTCACGGACGTTGCTGGCCATCCCTCCCTTGATGAGTTGTGGATGCTGGATTTTGATTGGAATGGTTTTATGGGTAAGCCAGCTTATCTGTACCGCCCGGATCCGTTGTATGAACGGGTGGAAGATCCACTTGATATATATGAAACAAAGGATGAAGTTACCCGTCTGGTAGAAGAATTTGAGGCCCACGTTCCCCGGGACTGGGTGATCGACTACCTGCAGGACCGTCTGGGAGCGGAGTCGGTACAGGAGATGGGGGACGGCAAGATCCGGGTGCTGTTCTTCGACCGGGAACTGACAAAAAGCAAAGTAAACACCGAGGAATTTCTCCGCACCTTCGAGCGGCATGTGGACGAGTACCTGCTGCAGAAGGGGATTCGGCTGTATAAGGGGTGACAGGTCCTGAAACAGGTGTTCAGTCTCGTCGATCTCCGCGAGATGTCCCCGGAGGTCGACGAGCTATCGTTTTGACCTAATACATACTTTAGGATTGGTCCCGGCTTACCCCGGAGCAGCGGCGGCGGCATTGACGCTTTTGAGCGACGTATTCCAACGCCTCGTAGACGGGGTGATAAGAGAACGGTCCGGTTTGCGAAGGGAAAACGAAAACTACTTGGTTTGAGGATGTGAATCCGCTGCTGTAAAACCAGAGGTTTGTTCTCTTCAGTGTTCGATGCGGCTTACAAAAGTTGAAGGAGTATGCCGGTAGGGAGGAGAGTGGACCGGATTGGACTTTCAAATACGAGAGATGAATGAAAAACCTCCGATGGAATTATTGTTAATGGCGGGATCCGTCGCGAGAACTGGTTCAGGAATATATCCGTAGGGGAACTTGCTTTGTGGCGGAAAGGAAGGGTCAAATCATCGGCGTTTACGTCCTGCTTCCGACAAGACCCCAAACGGTGGAATTGGTGAATATCGCAGTGATGCCGTTGCATCAAGGAAAGGGCATCGGGAAAAAGCTGTTGAAACACGCCATCCAGACGGCGAAGTCCATGGGGTATAAAACGATGGAAGTGGGTACGGGAAATTCAAGTATCGGGCAACTGGCGTTTTATCAGAAATGCGGTTTTCGGATGATTGGTATTGATTTTGACTTCTTCACAAGGCATTATTCCGAAGCGATTTTCGAAAACGGCATTCAATGCAGGGACATGATTCGGTTATCCCGTGATTTGTGAATGTAACCGTTTCTTCGCCATCTTTTCAATTCCGAAGAATTCTTCCCTCACTGCACCAGGGCGTGCCGACCAGCTATCCCGGGCCGGATAGCGCGGCACGCCTCTTTTCATTCAATTTCCTTACACCAGTCCTTCCGGCCGTTTCAACCGGCGTAGGGACAGGGCGGAGAAGAGGATTGCATAGAGAAAGTTGACGGCGAGGAACCAAAGGAGCTCCGCCGGCGTCAGCCCTTCCTGGCTCAGGACCCCCATGCCGACGGTGAGGAGGGAGTAGGGGAAGATCAGGCCCCAATCCTTCACCACCATTCCCAGTCCGACAAAGACGCCGCACAGGCCGATCCCGACCGGAACGGCGAAACTGCGGATGCGCATCGAAAGCCACAGGTGAATCGTTCCGAGGGTGACAGATGCGATCCAGCCGCGGACCATCCATCCGAGGATTTCCTTCGGCGGCGGTGCGGACAGCGAAAGCAGTTTCCCGGCGCACAGATAAAGGAAGAAGAAGACCACCTGCACCAGGAGCATGTGCCATGCCAGCACCGCCAATTTGGACAGATAGATCCGGGACACGGCGATCGGTGCCGTCAGCAGGTTGCGCCAGCTTTTGTTTGCATGCTCCAGCCGGCAAAGATGGGAGCAGGCGATCGCGATCAGCACGGGAAGGAAAAATTCCCCGTAAAACAGGCTGACCTGCGACCAGAGGCTGTACCATTCCTTCCGGAGAACCCCCTGGTTCAAAGCATAATTGGCGCTGCCGATCAAAATGCTCAGGACGGGAAGCGTCATCAGGACGAGCCACATCCGGGAACGCCGCCACTTCATCCATTCCGATTCCAAGAGTCTCCACATCGTCGATCCCCCTGTCGGTTGTTTGTTTGAAAGGGCGAAGCGGTGCTCGGAGCCTGCCTTGCTTTAGATGTCCTTCCGGGAAAGATGAAGACTTCCGGCGAGGTAGAGGGCCGCTCCGACCAACAGGAGCGCGGTGGGCAGGATCCATCCGACTTCTTGCGTCACAAAACGGACCGTGTCGTCGCCGTAGCGGAGGGTGACGGGGCTGAGGGCCGTATAGTTGGACCAGATGAGGAGCCGCCGGACGAAAACGGGAAACAGGTCCGCCGTCAGACCGAAAAATCCCCCGACCATACCGAGACAGAGGCCGAAGGCTTGATTTCTGACGGCCAGGGACACCCACTGTTGCAGGGCGATGATCACCAGGTTGACCAGCATGGTGCCTGCCAGAAACCGAAACAGCAGTTCGTACGGGATCGGGGCTTCCAAGCCGTTCGCCCATCCGATTCCCGGGATGGCGAAGGTCTGGAGAAGCACTACGGTCAGCAGCAAGGAAGCCGCACATCCATATTTGGCTGCAAACAGCAAGTGCCGGTTTACGGCCAGGGCCCCGAGCAGCCTCCACGTCTCCCCCTTGTGTTCCATGTCGACGATGCGGGATACCACGATGGCCGACAAAATCGGCAGGAACAGGCCGTTCATGGAGGAGAACGTGGTGATGATTCCTTCCCATCCCGCGCTGTCCGGGTTGCGGGTGAAGGAGCTGCTGACGGAGATGGAGGCCCAGAGGATTTCCACCCCCAAGAACAACACGATCATCGAAAGCACGCGCCGCCGGCGCAGCTTGAAAAATTCCAGCGCGACCACATGCATCACCGGTGATCCCCCTTTCCCGTCAGCTCCAGGAAAATCCGTTCCAGGATTTTCTTTCGCTCCTCGATCCGAATCACGCCGATCCCCGCTCGGACGAGGGTGCGGTTCACCTCCGCCACCTGCCGGTCTTCCATGTCCGGGAGGGTGAGGTAGCCGCCGCGCTCCTTCGGCTTCAATCCCTGGCCGGCGAGCACCCATTCCGCGGCGAGGTTGTCCGTCGTTTTGACGGCGATGGCCGGATCGCTTTTTGCTTTGAGGGAATCGAGGCTGCCCTGAAACACCAGCCTTCCGTCACGGATGATCCCGACGGACGTGGCGATCTGCTCCACCTCCGACAGCAGGTGGCTGGAAACCAGGACGGTCATGCCGTACTGCCGGGGCAGGGATCGGATCAGCTCGCGGATTTCTTCGATGCCGGCCGGGTCGAGCCCGTTGGTCGGTTCATCCAGTATCAGCAGTTTCGGAAAGGAGATCAAGGCCATGGCGAGTCCCAGGCGCTGTTTCATGCCCAGGGAGTATTGATCCACTCTTTTGTGCTGCTGCTTTTCCAGGCGGACCACCCGCAGCACTTCGGAGACATTTCCCTCCGGAAGCCCCCTCAGGCGTTGGATGATGCGCAGGTTTTCCCGGCCGGTCAAATGGCCGTAGTAGGAAGGGGATTCGATCAACGCGCCCGTCTGGCTCAATATCCAGCGCCGGTGTTGGGCGAAGGTTCTGCCGAAGACGGTAAAGGTCCCCTCGGTCGGTTGGATCAGACCCACCAGCATCTTCAGCGTGGTGGTTTTCCCGGCGCCGTTCGGGCCGAGAAACCCGTAAACCTCGCCCTCCTCGATGCGCAAACGGATGCGGTCCACTGCGGCGATGTTTCCGTAGCGTTTCGTCAGATTGTCCGTCAAGAGGACGGGTTGCATGGTTGATCCCTCCACTTCTCGGATTCGTCTCCCATCGTAATCCGCGGACCCTTCTCGCCGCTTACGCCAACCTTAAGGCAACCTTAAATATTCTCCCGACGCCGCAAGCAGGGAGGCGTCTCCGATATAATGAGAAGCGGGTGGTCTTCATGGACGATTTGAAACAAAAAAAGATCCTGATCGTGGATGATGAGGCGGATCTACGGACCATGGTGGAGGGCATCCTGAGCAAGGAAGGGTTTTTTCGCATCCATCACGCCGCCGATTGCCGGGAAGCCCTGGAAGTGATCCGGTCGGTGAAACCGGACGTGGCCATTTTGGATGTGATGCTGCCCGACGGCGACGGTTTTTCCCTTCTGTCCGACATCCGCCGCTTTTCGTCGATGCCCGTCCTTTTCCTCTCCGCCCGGGGAGAGGATGAAGACCGGCTGTTGGGGCTCGGCCTCGGCGCGGACGATTACGTGGTGAAGCCCTTTTTGCCCCGGGAGCTGGTCCTTCGCCTGACGGGCATCCTGCGGCGGGTGTACGCGCCGCCGTCGGTGGAACGGCTGCCGGTCTTCCGGCTGGGAGAGGTGACGGTGGATCTGGAGGGGGCCGTGGTGCGGGGACCGAAGGGGGAACAGCCGCTGACGGCCAAGGAACACGCCTTGCTTTGCAAGCTGTATGAAAACCGGGAGAAGATCGTCACCAGCGATGCCCTGTGCCAGGCGGTCTGGGGGGACGACTACTTCGGTTACGAGAACAGCCTGATGGTGCATATCCGTCGCATCCGGGAAAAGATCGAGGAAAATCCCTCCAAGCCCCGGTATTTGCTCACGGTCCGGGGGCTCGGCTACAAGTTGATCACGGAGGAGCGATGACATGGGCGGTTCCTTCCGCATCCTGTGGCGGTTTGTGAGTGCGACGTTGCTCATCTCCTTTTTTCTTCTCATCCTCAACTTCTATTTTCTCGGATGGGTTTTTCCCCGGAAAGCGGAACATTCCACTCATCCCGACGCGTTGGTCCGGACGGTGGCGGAGGGGCTTTCCCAGGAAGGGGACCGCTATGTGCTGGATCGACGCGCCGGGGCTCTTCTGGAGAAGAACGATGCCTGGGCCATGCTGATCGATCGGGACGGCCGCGTGGTATGGGACCGGTCCCTGCCCGAAGCCCTGCCCCGCTCCTATTCAATCGCCGATGTGGCCCGCTTTTCCCGCTACTATCTCATGGATTATCCGGTTTTTTCCTGGGAGCACGGAGAAGGGCTGGTCGTGGTCGGCTATCCGAAGGGCAGCCTGGGCAAATACATGCACGTGCTCCCGGCCGATGGGGTGAGGGAACTGCTCTTCCGGATCCCGGCCCTGTTGCTGGGGAACATCGCCCTGGCGCTGGTCCTGGCACTGCTTGTCGGCTGGCGCTTTATCCGCTCCGTCCGGCCCCTGATTCAGGGGATTCACGCCCTGGCGAAGGAGCGGATCGTCCACGTCGAGCCGAAGGGGGTGTTTCGGGATCTGGCGAGGAGCATCAACCAGACCTCCCTCCTGTTGCAGGCCAAGAACAAAGCCCTGAAGGAGCGGGACGAGGCCCGTTCCAACTGGATTGCCGGCATTTCCCACGATGTCCGGACGCCCCTGTCCATGGTGCTGGGCTATGCCAGCGAGCTGGAGGAAAGTGAAGCGCTGCCTCGGCCGGAGCGGGAAAAGGCCCGGATCATCCGCCGGCAGGGTGTAAAACTGCGCAACCTCATCAATGATTTGAACCTGGTGTCGATGCTGGAGTACGAGATGCAGCCGCTGAAGCGGAAGCGAATCAAGCTGTCGGCGCTGGCGAGGCGGGTCGTGTCGGATGTGCTCAACGAGGGGTTGGAGGAGAAATACGAGCTGGAACTGGATGTCGCCGACCGCGGCGCGATCATCTGCGGCGATGAGAGTCTGCTTCTCCGGGCGCTGAACAATCTGGTTCACAACAGCATCCGGCACAACCCCGAAGGATGCCGCATCCTTGTGCAGACGGCCGGTTCTCCGGATCAGGGCTTTTGCAGCATCCGGGTCTCCGATGACGGAAAAGGGATTCCCCCCGACGATCTTCCCGATCTGACGCAGCTTCCCTATTCCTCCAAGCGGAAGCGGCCGGCGCCCCACGGGCACGGTCTGGGGCTGCCGATGGTGGCGAGGATTGCCAAGGCGCATCAGGGGAAATTGGTATTGCGGAGCGAACCGGGGCGGGGATTGACGGCGGAGATCCGGCTTCCCAGGCTGGATTCCGGTCCCGGTGCATAAGAGGAAGCGGCTCATTACGGCTGGGAAGGCTCCGGTAAAGGAAAAAGGGGCGCACATGCGGAACGCCCCTCTAGGTTTTTGAGCGGAACCGATACGATGTAGATCAGCAGATTGACCATGCCGTGCACAAAGGCCGCCGCGAAGACGGAGCCGGTCTTCCGATAGGCGTGGGCGAAGAGATACCCGTTGATGATGGTCAGCAGGAGGATATTCCAGTTCGGCAAGTGGGCCAGGGTGAAAAAGAGCGCCTGCAGGAAGAGGGCGACGCGGTCGGATGCGATCCGGTTCAGCACCGAGAGCATGACCCCGCGGTAGAAGATCTCCTCGTAGATCGGGGAGATGATGACGGCGCCGACAAAGGCGACAAGCAGCGGGAAAAAGGCGAAGGATTCCTCGACCGCCTTGGCCTTCTCGTTCTGCAAATCGGCTCCCAACCACACGGAAAGGAGAAAGCAGGCGACGCCGATGACAAACGAGAGGAGCGACAGTTTCATCAAAAAGGGAAAGTGGGAGCGGTCGAAGGAGCGAAGGCCGACCCGCTCTTTCCAACTTCCCTTTGAATCGGACCGGGTGGTGAGATAACCGGCGGTGAGCAGGGCGGCGGCGATCATGACGCCCGCGATGTTTCCGGCGATGATATCGGACAGGCCCCAGCCGATCAGCGTCCGGTACAGGAGGTTTTCGATTACCAGGGGGACGAAGACGAAGGTGACCGCCAGCAAAATCAGCAACTGGATCCATGCCTTTTTCACAGGTTCTTCTTCCTTTCTCTATGATCGGTCTCCATTGTAAAACCTCACGTCGCGTGAGATTCAAGAGGTGTGGCGAGTGCTTGCGATCGGCCAAGTCTCCAAAATGACCGGGTTGAGCGTGCGGACCCTCCGCTATTACGACGAGATCGGATTGCTCAAACCGTCCGATTACACCGAGGGCCATCACCGGCTCTACACGGAGGACGATGTGACCGTCCTGATGAAGATCGTTTTTTTAAAGGAACTGGGTTTCTCCTTGAAAAAGATCAAGGAGCATCTGGAGGGGGAAACGGATTGGGAAGCGTTTCTCAAGGGGCAATATGAGCGGCTGGAAAGGGAAAAGAATCGGATCGAACACCTGATGAACGGGATAGAGACCACGCTGATTTCTTACCAAATGGAGGGGACCATCGACTGGAGGAGGTTATTTGAAATTTACCGGTACGGAAAAGCGGAGGGTCATCGCTCCTTGACGCCCGAGGAGCGGGAGATCATCGACCGCCTTCCGCGCCTGGAGGATCGGGCCCCGGAAAGAGGGGAGTGGATTCGCCTTTATCGGCAGATCAAAGGGCTGACGCAGTCCCATCCTCCCGATTCCCCGGAAGTGCAGCGGGTCGTGGCGCAGATCGTAAGCTTATCGGAGAGGATGTTCGGGGGAGACCTTGCGAAAATGGAAAAGGCCTGGGAGATGCGGAAATCCCCCAAGCCGGATTATCGATTTTATCCCGTCGATGACGAGGTGATTCAATTTCTGGACCGGGCCTTCGAGATTTACTGGAGGAAAAAGCAGGAGGAATAAGAGGGCCGCGGTCACACCTCTTCCAACTGATGGACCGACACCGTCATCTCGTTTTCCCGGTTGTCCAGCG
Organism: Planifilum fimeticola; assembly: GCF_003001905.1. Classification (NCBI taxonomy): domain Bacteria; kingdom Bacillati; phylum Bacillota; class Bacilli; order Caryophanales; family Thermoactinomycetaceae; genus Planifilum; species Planifilum fimeticola. The sequence goes on along the minus strand of NZ_PVNE01000001.1, from coordinate 292,071 downwards.
GGTAGATGCGGGCCGTCTGGCTGCTTTCATCCACGTTCTGAATCCAGACCGGTCTTCCCTGGTAGTGCACTTCCACTTCCTTCGTGGAATCGAGAATCTGTTTGGCTCGCCGGATATCCATGCGATCGCCTCCTGTTCGCCGGTTTGCCCGTTAGTCTCTCTTGGTTGGAAAAATTTATTCGATCGGCGATCGGGAGGCGATGCGTGCTGGGTCCGCGAGTCAAGGGGGCTTTCGACTCCCGCATCACACAAGCCCCGTCAGGCTGTGTCCTTCCTCAGAGAGGGGAAGCCGTCAGCCCGCTTCCCCTTCCCCTTGTCCCTGCTGCAACAGATACATCTTGTGGTACAGTCCCTTCTTGTTCAGCAGCTCCTGATGGGTTCCCCGTTCGACGATCTCCCCCCGGTGCAAAACCAGGATCAGATCGGCGTCCTGGATGGTGGAGAGGCGATGGGCGATGGCGATGGTGGTCCGTCCCCGCCGCATCCGGGCCAGGGCTTCCTGGATCGCCTCCTCCGTCTCGGTGTCCACGCTGGCCGTCGCCTCGTCCAGCACCAGGATCTTCGGATTCAGAGCCATGGTGCGGGCAAAGGAGAGCAGCTGCCGCTGACCGCTGGAGAAGGTGGCTCCGCGTTCCCCGACGGGTTCGTCGTAACCCCGGGGAAGCCGGCGGATAAAGGAGTCGGCTTGAACGAACTTGGCCGCCTCCACCACCTCTTCGTCGGTGATGTCCGGGTTGTGGAGGCGGATGTTGCTCTTCACGTCCCCGACAAAGAGAAAGGCATCCTGCAGGACGAGGCCGACTTTGCTGCGCAGCTCCCGGTCGCTGTACCGTTTCAGGGGCACGCCGTCGATCAGGATTTCCCCGCGCTCCACCGGATAGAAGCGGAGCAGGAGGTTGCTGATCGTCGTTTTTCCGCTCCCGGTGTGGCCCACCAGGGCCACCGTCTGGCCGGGATGGGCGGTGAAGGAGATGTTTTTCAGCACGTCGGTCTTGCCGTCGTAGGAGAAGCTGACGTTTCGAAACTCGATCCGCCCCTCCCGGATGACGGGATCGCCTTCCCCTTCCTGGGTGGGGGCGAGCAGCCGCTGATCCATCAGCTCAAAGACCCGTTCCGCCGACACCACCGCCTGTTGCATCTGGGAGAGGCGGAACATGATCTGGTTGATGGGTTCGAAGAGGCGGTCCAAATAGTTGAGAAAGGCGTACAGGGTTCCGATCTCCACCACCCGGCTGAAGGACTGCACCCCGAAGAAACTGATCACGATCATGATCGCCACGACATAGAGGAAGTCCATCGCCGGCCGGACCAGCAGCCCGTTGATCTTGACGATTTTCATCATCGCTTCGTAGCGCCCCTGATTGACGCGGCCGAACTCCCGCCGCATTCGCTCTTCCTGCCGGAACGCCTGGATGATGCTCATCCCCTGGATCGATTCGTTCAGCCGGGCGTTGAGCTGGCTCAGCTTTTCCCGGGAGAGGCGATAGGCCTTGGCGCTGAAACGGCGGTAGGCCTGCATGATCAGGAGGATGACCGGCATCAGGACCAGGCAGAAAAGGGCGAGCCGGACGTCGAGGATGAACATGCCGACAAAGATGCCCAGGATCATGACGAAGTTCTGCACAAAGGTGGACAGCACGCTGATAAACAGTTCCTTGACCGCTTCCGTGTCGTTGGTGATCCGGGACACCAGGGAACCGCCCGGCGTCTTGTCGAAAAAGGCCAGGCCCAGGTGCTGCACCTTGGTGAATACGTCGATGCGCAGCTGGCGGATCACCCATTGGGCGATCTTGTGGAAGGTGAGGAGCTGAAAGTAGTTGATCCCCACCGATGCCAGGTGAAGCAGGAGATAAGTGGCGGCGAGTCCGACGATGATCGGCCAGTGGAAATCCCTGGGAACCAGGTGGTTGTCGATAAACACCTTGATCAGAATCGGTCCGGCCAGATCCGCCGCCGTCGCCGTCAGGAGGGCGACGAAGGCGAGGATCAGGGCCTTCCGGTGGGGCTTCAGATAGCCGAGCAATCTACGCATCACCACGGGTAACACCTCCCTGGGCAACCAGCGATTCCAGCTGCTGCCGCCGGTACATGGCGGCATACCAGCCGTTTTGGGCCATCAGTTGCTCGTGGGTTCCCTGTTCCCGGATCCGCCCGTTTTCCAGGACCAGGATGTGGTCCGCCTTTTCCACGGCGCTCAACCGGTGGGCGGTGATGATGGTGGTCCGGTTGGCCCGGTTGGCCCGCAGGGCCTGCAGGATGGCCGTTTCGGTCTTGGCGTCCACCGCCGACAGGGAATCGTCCAGGATCAAAATTTCCGGGTCGATGAGCAGGGCCCGGGCGATGGAGATCCGCTGTTTCTGCCCGCCGGACAAGGTGACTCCCCGTTCGCCGACCACGGTGTCGTAGCCCTTGGGGAACTGAAGGATATCCTCGTGAATGCAGGCCAGGCGGGCGGCCCTTTCAATTTCCTCCCGGGTGGCGTCCGGTTTGCCGAAGGCGATGTTCTCGGCGATGGTGGCCGAGAAGAGGAAGTGATCCTGGGGAACGTATCCGAAGGCCTTTCGCAGGGAGCCCAGCCGGAAGCGGGTGACGGGAATGCCGCCGATGCGGATCGCACCCTCCTCGACATCGAATTCCCGCAGGAGCAGGCGGCAGAAGGTGGTTTTGCCGCTCCCCGTTCTCCCCACGATCCCCAGGGTCTGTCCCGGCTTCAGGTCGACCGAAATGTTCCGAAGGGCGGGCTCTTCCTTGTCGGGATAGGTGAAGGCGGCGATTTGAACGCTGATATCCCCCGTCGGAACTTGATCCAGGGCATCCTCCCGGTCAGTGATGTCCGGCCGGATGGCGAGCAGCTCCCGGACCCGGTCATAGGAGGCCCGGCCGCGCTCCATGATGTTGATCAGCATGCCGAAGGCCAGCATCGGCCAGATCAGATGACCCAGATAGATGGTGAACTGGGTGAGTTTCCCGATGGTGATCCGGTCCTGAATCACGAGATAAGAGCCGAAGGAAACCGCCAGGAAAAAGGAGAGGCCGACAATCAGGGCGATGGTGGGATCGAAAAGGGCGTCCACCCGGGCCACGGCGATGTTTTTCTGCGTGACATCGGAAGTCAGCTTCTCAAAATCCCGCTTTTCCGCCTCTTCCTGTCCGAAGGCCTTTACCACGCGGATGCCGGAGATGTTTTCCTGCACCTTGTCGTTGAGGGTGGAAAAGGCTTCTTGGGCCTTGTGGAACCGCTGGTGGATCAGGTTGCCGTAATGGCTGGTGGCCCAGGCCATGAGGGGCATGGGCAACAGGGCGACCAGCGTCAGCTGCCAGTCGATGAAGAAGGCCATGGTAAAGACGACCGCGCCGCCCATAAACAACGAATCCACCAGGGTGAGCACGCCGTCGCCGGCGGTCAACTCGATCGCTTCGATGTCGTTCGTGGCGTGGGCCATCAGGTCCCCGGTACGGCGCTGATGGAAGAACCGCGGCGAAAGGAGCGTGTAATGGTTGTACAACCGTTGCCGCAACAAGCGTTCCAGCCGGAAACCCGCCCCGAAGAGCAGTATGCGCCAAATGAAGCGCAAGATATAAAGAACGATGGCCGTCAGGCCCAGGAGCAACAGCCACTTACCCAGTTCCCCTGGGGTGAGACTCCGCTGTTTGATCGCGTCGACGATGAGTCCGACGGCATAAGGAGGGAACAGTTCCAGCAGGGCGACCACAAAAAGCGTCAGGATGCCCAACCCGTAATGGAGTCGTTCTCGTTTGAAATACCACCACAGATCGCGAAAGATACTCATACCGTGTCCATTTCCTTTCGGTTGGGAGTATTCAAAAAGGAAGAAAGAAAAAGCCACAGGAATCTTCCCATGGCTGAAAAGACATGAAAAGCCACGGGCGCGCGAAGAGCAGACACCCGTGGCCGGTTTAGCCGTTTAATCGAATAAAAGGGGGAGATCAAACCTGAACCGCTCCGGGAAAGGCTGCTTCGCGCCGCAGGATGTCGGATCGGAAAGAAGTGCTCGGTGAATGATGATGGGTTGCATTGGCGCGTGCCTCCTTTCTTTCAAGCGGTTTCCATAAACAGTTTACGGAAAATGACCGGAATTGTAAAGATGGAAATTTCGGGTTCAGGTTTTGCGCGGTGAAACCGATTTGGCCTGAACCCGGAAACCGCCTCTGATGTCGCGCACCGGTCTGCTGTCGGATCTTCCACGTTAGGGATCCTATCGGCTCCCCTCTTCCGCCCGCTTGGACAGGGTGCGGACCCAGCTTTCCGACAGCAAGGGACAGGCGGCCAGCTGCGCCGCCGATTCCCGGTCCTTCCGGCGATGGTACATGATTTCGTTGCACCGGGAGATGGTCCACTGTGGATAGGGCCGATCGAGAAGGATCACTTCCGTGCCGGCCTCCACGTATCCTTCCTCCAGCACGCGATAGTACCAACCGGTCCTGCCCGTGTTCTGCATCCGGAGGGTCAGATCCCGGATGTTCCAGCGGCGGGCCGGTTTCCAGCAGGGCTGCCGGGGTTGGGACACCTGCACCACCGCTTTCCCGATGCGGTAGGTGTCCCCGATGCACACCGCTTCTTCGGTTTGGCGGGAGATGACAAAATTCTCCCCCGTCGCTCCGGGGGTGAAATGAGAAAGATCGAGTTCCTTCCGCCACAGGGGATAATGGGCCTCCGCATAGGCCAGGACGGCTTTGTCGGGACCCCCGTGGTGTTTCAGATCCGCCTGCCCGTCCCCGGCCAGGCCGGTTTTTCCCAGCCAAACCGGGCCGTCCGCCGGCTCTTTGCAGATGCCGCTCCGCCACGTCGGCGTCGAACCCCCTCCCAGGTCCCGGGGCTTTCCCGTCAGAATGCTGACCAGCCTAACATCTTCCATTTGCGATTCCTCCCTGGAGACCGGATTGCCGGAAGGCCCCGGATGCGTTTAACGGGTTTTTTTGAGCCGGTCCGATTCCTCCTCCATGACCCGCATGGACTGCTGAAGGAAATCGATCAAGAGTTCCAGTTCCTCATCCTGATACCGTGAGCACAGTTGATTCATGGACTGCTGCAGGGATTCGAAGATCGGTCCGATTTTCTGTTCCGCCTTTTCCATGAGGGGGCGCACGATGACGCGCCGACGATCCTTCGGATCCCGTTCGCGCCGGGCAAAACCGGCTTTTTCGAGGCGGTCGATGACCGTGGTGATGGCGCCGGTGGAAAGGCCGGTCAACTCGGACAGCCGTCCGGCGGTGATCGGACCCGTATTGGCGAGCAGCCCCAGACATTTGTGATCCGTCACGTTGAGCCCGAGCTTTTCGGCGACGGTTTGGTGGAAGAGGATCACCCTCAGGCTGTATTCCTGCATCAGACTGCCGGTCAAATGTTGGAGCAATTCCTCCCGTGTACCCGTTGACATGGTATCGGCCTCCTGTTAGAATGTAAATATCCCGATAATCGAGATAATTAATTTTCGTGATGATTATTTTTCGCAATAAGATTTTTGATTAAACCCATTATACCAAACGAACGATCATCACGGAGCGCATCAATCTCGGGAGGGTTCATCATGTCGACGACTTCGCCCCATGTGCTCATCATCGGAGGGGGCATCGGCGGATTGTGTCTGGCCCAGGGGCTGAAAACGGCGGGGATTCGCGCGACGGTCTTCGAACGGGACCGATCCCCCGCGTCACGGATCCAGGGATACCGGATTCACATCAATCCCGAGGGGAGCCGCGCCCTTAAGGCATGCCTGCCTCCCCGCCTTTTTGAAGTTTTTTTGGCCACGTCAGGGAAAGGGGACAGCTACAGTTTCTTCACCGAAAAAATGGAGGAATTGCTGTCTGTCGGTAACGCGTCGGAGGCTCCGGATCCGGTCGACAGTCACAAATCGGTGAGCCGGATCACCCTGCGGCAGGTATTGCTCGCCGATTTGGGCGACCGGGTGCGCTTCGGCAAGAAGTTCACCCATTACGAGGAGGCGGACGACGGCCGGGTCATCGCGTTCTTCGAGGACGGTTCTTTCGCCGCGGGGGATCTGCTCGTCGCCGCCGACGGCGTGCATTCAAGGGTCCGCAGGCAATTCCTGCCCCATGCGGATGTAATCGACACGGGGGTCCGGGCGGTGATGGGAAAACTTCCGCTGACGGAGGAAACGAGATCTCTGCTTCCTCCCCGTCTCTTTGAGGGTCCCGCTTCCATCCTGGCACCCAACGGACATTGCATGTTCATCGCGGTGCACGAATTCGGCGACAGTCCCGAGGGCTTGCCGGGTTTCACCGAAGAGGACGGGAACCCCGTCGCGCTTCCGCCCGGCCTGTTACACGATAACACGGCGGACTTCGCCATGTGGGGGTTCAGCGCCCGGAGGGATAAGTTCGGGTTGTCGGGGGAGTTGAAGGACCTTGACGGAACCATCCTCCGCCGCGTCGTCCTGGAGATGATTGCTGACTGGCACCCCAACCTGAAGCGCCTCGTCCGCTTCACCGATCCGTCCGCCATCACCCCGGTGGCGATCCGCAGCTCCGTGCCAATTGCCCACTGGGGCACGAAAAACATCACCCTGATCGGAGACGCCATTCACAGCATGACCCCGTTTCGCGGCATCGGTGCCAACACGGCCCTCAAAGACGCCGCCCTCCTGTGCCGAAATCTGATCGCCGCCCATTGCGGAGAGAAATCGCTTCTCCAGGCGGTTCACGATTACGAGGTGGAAATGATCCGCTACGGTTTCGAGGCGGTCAAGAACTCCTTGCGGGCCATGAACCAGGCCGTGTCCGACAATGCTTTCGCCCTGGGGACGGTCAAGACCCTGTTCCGCCTCGTCAACGCCATCCCTCCCCTGAAACGGAGGATGTTCAAGGATCAGGGGAACAAGTAACGCCCATTTCCGAATATTGAGGGGGGTATGAATCATGAAAAAACGGAAGGCTCTCATTATCGGCGGCGGAATCGCAGGTCCCGCGCTGGCCCTGTTTCTCAAGCGGGCGGGCATCGATGCGGTGGTATACGAGGCAAAGCCCTCTCCTTCACGGTATGCCGGCCTGTTTCTGAACGTGGCTCCCAACGGCCTGGACGTTCTCAGGACGCTGGGCATCGATCAAACCCTGACCGAGAAGGGGTTTCCCTTCGCCCGCATGGTGATGATCAGCGGGAGGGGCAAGCGCCTCGGCGAAGTGTATAACGGTTCCAGGGGGAGACACGGGATCATCATCAAGCGGTGGCTGTTGCAGGAGGCGATCCATGGGGAGGCGGTCCGTCAGGGCATCCGGGTGGAGTACGGCAAGAAACTGGAGGATATTGAATGGTCCGCGGGCGGAGGAGTCGTCGCCCGGTTTGAGGACGGAACGGAGGCGGAGGGCGACTTTCTGGTGGGGTGTGACGGCATCCATTCCCGTACGCGCCGGGTTGTCTTTCCCGAAGCTCCCGCCCCCGCTTACACCGGCCTGCTCAGCTGCGGCGGGTTCACTCACAGCCTGACCCTCTCCCCGACGCCGGGGGTTCAGAGGATGATCTTCGGCAAGAAGGCCTTTTTCGGATATCTGGTGAAGCCGTCCGGAGAGATTTACTGGTTCAGCAACCTCCCGTATCCCGAGGCGACGACGCGCGGGGCGCTGAGCGGATTGTCCAACGACGAGCGGCGGGAGATGTTGCTTGAGTGGCACGCGGAAGATCCCCACCCGGTCCGGGAGATCATCCGTTCCACCGAAGGGGAAATCGGCATGTACCCGATTTACGATGTTCCCTTTCAACCCGCCTGGCACCGGGGGCCCGTGGTCCTGATCGGGGACGCGGCCCACGCCACCTCGCCCCACGCAGGGCAGGGTGCTTCCATGGCCCTGGAGGATGCGATTGTCTTGGCCCGGTGCCTCCGGGATCTGCCCGATCCGTCCGAAGCTTTCGCCGCCTACGAAAGCCTGCGCAGACAGCGGGCGGAAAAGGTGGTCCGGTATTCGCGGAGCATCGGCAACAACAAGGCCGTGTCCAATCCGATCCTGCTCTGGCTGCGGGATATGACCATGCCCTTTTTCCTCAAGCTGTTTGCCAGCCCCAATGCCCACGACTGGCTTTACTCCTACCGGGTCGATTGGGAGGAGCGGGTCCGGGCGTAAGAAAGGGAGCCCTTGGCACGCCAAGGGCTCCCTTCTCGTTGCATTTCGGGATGGTCGCGGGTTCCCGGACGAACTTCCGCCGGGCTTTAAAGCTTTTTCATGTTTTTCGCTTTCCGGGCCTTTTGCAGCACGGTCTCAAGGGAGCTGCCGCATCCCGATTCCACTGCGGCCACATAGGAGCCTTCAACCAGCGGTGCATCGGCGATGCGCACCCTGTCCGGTTCGTCCAGCCCTTCGATGGCCATTTCCGCGTTGAGCAAGGCGCTGCCCAGGTCGATGAAGACCGCAACCCCCTTTTCGGAACGGACCGACTCGATGGCTGCAGCGATCTTTTCCATGCTCGTGCCGATTTCACCCTCGTTTCCTCCGCCGGCGGCCGCGATGGGGACGTGGGGCTGAACCTGCTTGAGCAGTTTTTTCAGCCCTTCCGCCAGCTCCGCGCTGTGGGAAACCAGTACGATACCGACGAAACTCATCCTGCGGTTTCCTCCCTTGTCATCGTCCCGGACAGCGCTTCAAACAGATAGTGGCTGGAGACCGCCCCCGGGTCGAGATGGCCGACGGAACGCCGGCCGAGATAAGCGGCCCTTCCCTTTTTGGCTTCGAGGTTCCGCGTGGACTCCATCTGCTTGAGGGAACATTGGAGCAGGGCTTCCCAGGACAACCGGTCACCCTGCTGTACGGCAAGGTCGGCCACCGGCTTCCACACGTCCAGCATCGTCTTGTCTCCCACCCGGGCTTTTCCCCTCATCTGAATGCCGTCGGCGGCTTCGGCCAGTGCCCGGGCAAACTCCTCCGGCGCGGCTTCCACCTTGTCCTTCAGGGCGGTGGACATTTTCAGGAAGGCGGTCCCGTATAGGGGACCCGAAGCGCCGCCCACCTTGGACAGCAGGGTCATCGCCACATTCTTCAGCAGGGCGCCGATGTCCGGAGCGGACTGATCGGAGAGGTTCTTGGCCACCTCCTGAAAGCCCCGGGCCAGATTGATGCCGTGGTCGCCGTCGCCGATGGCCTGATCCAGCTGCGTCAGATAAGCCTTCTTTTCCTGCAGGATGCGGTTGGTTTCGATGAGCCACGATTCCACCTGTTTCAGCGTAATCAACGAATCCGCGCCTCCTTGATTCATTGGTTCCACGCCGCGGTCCGGGCGGGGGCGTCCAACAGGTCGGTCAATTCCTCATCCAGTTTGAGCAGGGTGAGGGAACAGCCGGCCATCTCCAGGGAGGTCATGTAGGGACCGACAAAGGTTCTGTGGACGGCGATGCCCCGTTCCTTCAGCAGTTCGGAAACGGTCTTGTTCACGATATACAGTTCCATCAGCGGCGTCGCCCCGAGCCCGTTGATCATGACGGCCGCCTTTTCGCCGGACGAGAGCGGAAGGTCCTCGAGAATCCGCTCGAGGAGGGTGCGGGCCGTCTCCTCCGCCGTCATCAGTTTGGAGCGGTAGACGCCGGGTTCTCCGTGGATCCCCAGACCGATTTCGATCTCGTCCTCCCCCAGCTGAAAACCGGGAGTTCCCGCCGCCGGTACGATGCAGGGGGTGAGGGCCATTCCCATGCTTCGGACCTGCCGGATCACCTTGTTGGCGACCTCCTCCACCTGTTCCAGGGAGGCGCCGCGGGAGGCCAGGGCGCCGGCGATCTTGTGGACGAAGACGGTTCCGGCAATCCCGCGGCGGCCCGTCGTGTAGGTGCTGTTTTCGACGGCCACGTCGTCGTTGACGACCACCTTTGCCACGCGGATGCCCTCCGCTTCAGCCAATTCCGCCGCCATTTCGAAGTTCATCACGTCACCGGTGTAGTTTTTGATGATGAGGAGAACCCCGTTGCCGCTGTCCACCGCCTTGATCGCTTCCAACACCTGATCGGGAGTGGGGGAGGTGAACACCTCACCCGCCACCGCCGCATCCAGCATTCCCTTTCCCACATACCCCGCATGGGCGGGTTCATGGCCGCTTCCGCCGCCGCTGACCAGGCCCACCTTTCCGGAAACGGGGGCGTCGGCCCGGACGATGACTTGCGTGCCGGGCAAGTTTTTGAGATGGGGATGGGCGGCCACCATGCCGTCCAGCATGTCCCGCACCACCTGCTCAGGCGAATTGATCAGCTTTTTCACATCGATTCCCCCTCGTCCAAGGATGGCAACGCTTACATGAGCTGGCAAAGCGTGAAAAGCTTCCTGCAAGGAAAGAGGTCACAAGGGCGCTTTCCGCGAACGCAGGCAAAATATTTTAAATGAAAATCCTTTTATATTTTTCGTTCTCTGAAAGTTGGGAGAAACCCTTCCGAACGTCCCCCGTTCCCTGAAGAGGCGGAAGGGCAGCGGAGATGGGTTTTCCTTCAACGGCGAAGTCATCGCTTCCGGTTTTCCGGCGACATCGGAGCTCTTCCGATCATGGGGACAAAGACCCCGCCCTCCGCCGCGATGATCGCCAGAATGGCTATCGGATCCACTGTTTCCGCAGGGCGATCGCGACCGCTTCGGCCCGGTTTTTCGCGTCCAACTTCTTTAAAATGGTATGGGCATGTTCCGCGGCGGTGTGCTCGCTGATATGCAGTTGGGCGGCGATGGATTTGGTGCTGTGCCCTGCGGCGATCAGCTGCAGGATTTCCCGTTCCCGGTTGCTGAGGACGGAGGGATTGTGGAAACGGGGCGGCCGGGACGGGTTCAGCTGGGCTTCCAGGGCCTTGGAGGTCCTCTGGATGAGCGCGTGGAGGATTTCCATTCGCCGGTGTTCCGGTCGGAAGTGCCGCCCGTCCTGGTCCAGGAGCAGGAAGCCGAGGGGGAAGGGATCCTTCCCGTACAGGGGGGCCACCACCAGGGAGGTGACCCGGAAGTTTTCGATGTGGTGAGCGGGAAGATAATTCTTTACGTCCTGGAGATAGATGGGTTTCTTCTCCCGCAGCACGTATTTCAATCCGGGGATGTTGTAGTCCAGCTCGCGGATGCGGCGGATGACGTCCAAATCGATGTTGTGCGAATAGATCCCGTCCAGGGAACGGGTGATGGGCGTGTACCAGAAAAGTGCGGCCCGCGCAAAGCCGGCGATGCGGCAGATTTCCCGGACGGAATAGGAGAGGATGTCCTCCGGCCCATTCAGGGTGAGGAGCGCCTCGTCATACCGGATGATGGCTTCGTAAAGCTCCATCTGCCCTTCCTCAAAGGCGGTGTCGGAATTTGACGCCCCGGATGCTTCGCCGTGATTCCGGGGAAAAACGGACTCGCCTAAAAAGGAGGAAAATGCCATATTCAATAAAGAGGAATGAATCCAGCGATAACCGACATGGATATCCAGGGCGGAGTTTTGCAAAATCAGCTCCACGGCGATCTCTTCCAGCATGCTGACAATGAGGACCATGTGGCTGGGACGAAGGGTGTCGGAACGGGAAAGAAACAGTTTCCGCATCTGGCGGGCCCCGGCCGCGGGATCGGAAAGCAGACGGTCCAGCCGCTCCAGCAGGAATTGGAACACTTCATTGACCGCGCTCTTCTCCTCCTCGGAGAGGGGAAGGGTCGACAGCTTCAACCGCCAACGGGTCTGGCTCTCCGGGTAGCCCTGGGCCAGTGTATCCAGAATTTGTTGTACCTCTTTTTGAGTCAAAAAGGGTGTAGGCAAAAAAGTCATCATGGCGCACCCTTCTTTATACGGCATAAGAATTATTTGTTGATAATTACAAATTATTTGGTTCTATTCCGTTTGTCAAGCTGACACCCCACATTTATGGGGGTGACAATCCCCTCATCCATGGGATGTAGATCAATTTGGATCAGTGTTATCTTTCAAAATAGGAGCAATCCTTTTCTTCGGCACGGAAAGTTCTCATGGAGAAAGGAGGGGGCGCTTTCTCCCCTGGAAGGAGCGGGGGAGCCTGCGCGTATTTCTCATGAAAGCGGTCACATTCCATGGTGTTGGCGACGTGAGAGTGGAAACGATGCCCGATCCGGAAATCCTGGAACCGACGGATGCGATCATCCGGGTGCAAACGGCGGCGATTTGCGGTTCCGATTTGCATCTTTATCACGGCACCATTCCCGGACTTCTCCCCGGATCGGTCATCGGGCATGAATATGTGGGCGTGGTGGAGGAAACGGGCTCCCAGGTCCGCCGCTTTAAGAAGGGAGACCGCGTCGTGGGAGCGTTTCACGTGGCCTGCGGCTCTTGTCCCATGTGCCGGCGCGATCTCTATCATCAATGCACGAGCGGCGGGGTGCTGGGATACGGGGTCGCCTTCGGCAATTTGCAGGGAACCCAGGCCGAATACGCGCGGATCCCCTATGCCGACGAGACGCTTCGGCGGGTTCCGGAGGAATTGACCGACGAACAGGCCCTCTTTTCCGGAGATATCCTGACCACGGCGTACGGGGCGGTGGTCAACAGCGGGCTCAAGCCGGGGGAGACGGTGGCGGTGATCGGCTGCGGTCCCGTCGGGATCATGGCGGTGCAGAGCGCCCTGGTCCTGGGGGCTTCCCGGGTCTTCGCGGTCGATCTGCTGAAGGAGAGGACGGCCCTGGCTGAAAAACTGGGCGCCGTGCCGGTGCCGGCCGGGGAAGTGAACCCCGTTTCCCACATCACCCGGATGACCGACGGAGAAGGGGTTGACGCGGTGATCGAGGCGGTGGGCGGATCGAAGACCATCCAGCTGGCCTTCGAACTGGTTCGGGGAGGGGGGCGCATCTCCGCCATCGGAGTCACCTCCGAAAGCACCTTTGAGTATCCCCTGATGAACAGCCTGACGAAGGATATCACCTTCCGGATCGGGTTGGCCAACATCCACCGGGATATCGACACCACCCTGTCATTGGTGCGGAGCGGGCGAATCGACCCCACCGTGGTGATCAGCCACCGCCTGCCCCTGGAGCAGGCTCCCGAAGGGTATCGCCTCTTTGATCAGCGCAAGGCGAGCAAGGTGATTCTGCAGGTGACGTGATTTCCCCCGATTTGCAGGTGCGGGAAAGCTTCGGCAACGGTCGGAGAGACGGATTTTGAATGGGCCGGGGGTGTATTCGTAACATGGAAGATTTGACATCGACACTGGAGCTTCCTTCCGTTTTGCCCTCTGTGCGGGACTTTATCCGGGGCGGAACGAAGAAACTGTTGATCCACGGGCGGTGGGTGCCCTCCAAGGCGGAACGCACCTTCAGCACCCTTGATCCGGCCACCGGAGAGCCCTTGGCATTTCTGTACGAAGCGGACGAGGGCGACGTGGATGAAGCGGTCCGTTCGGCGAGAAGGGCTTTGGAGGGCCCCTGGAGCCGGATTTCTCCGGCCGAGAGGGGCCGGCTGCTCTGGAAGCTGGCGGATCTGATCGAGGAGAACGCCGACGAGCTGTGCCAGCTCGAATCCCTGGACACCGGCAAGCCCCTTACGGAGACGTCGGTGGCGGATATCCCTTTGACCGTGGAGCAATTCCGCTATTTCGCCGGTTGGGCCACGAAGCTGACCGGAGATGTGCTGCCCGTCTCCTTTCCCGGAAGTTATTTGGCGTATACCCGTCGGGAACCCGTAGGCGTCGTCGGTGCGATCGTTCCGTGGAATTTTCCGCTCCTGATCTCCTCGTGGAAATTGGCTCCGGCGCTTGCCTGCGGCAACACGGTGGTGTTGAAGCCGTCGGAGATCACGCCGTTGACGGCGATCCGGCTCGGGGAGCTGATTCAGGAAGCGGGGTTTCCTCCGGGCGTTGTCAACATCGTTCCGGGTTACGGTCCGCGTGCCGGTTCCGCGCTGGTGAGGCATCCGGATGTGGATAAGATCACCTTTACCGGGTCGAACCGGGTCGGGAAAGAGATTGTTCGCGCCGCGGGGGACGACTTCAAGCGGGTCACCCTGGAGCTCGGCGGGAAGTCCCCCAACATCGTTTTCCCCGATGCCGATCTGGAGGCGGTGGCCGGCGGCGTCATGATGAGCATTTTCTTCAACCAGGGGGAAGTGTGCAGCGCCGGATCCCGGATGTACGTTCACCGGGACGTGTATGAGGACGTGCTGGAAGCCGTGGTGGAGAAGGCCAAGTCGATCCGGCAGGGGCCCGGCGTCGACTGGATGACCCAGATGGGGCCGCTCGTCAGCCGGCAACACATGGAGCGAGTGCTCGGGTATATTCAGCGGGGAATTGACGAAGGGGCGAAACTGCTCACCGGCGGTGAAAAGGGCGAAGGTCAGGGGTATTTCGTCAAGCCGACGGTGATGGAGGCCGAAGACGAGATGACGATCGCACGGGAAGAAATTTTCGGCCCCGTGCTGGCGGTGATGCCCTTCGAGGAATTGTCCGACGTGGTGAAAAGGGCCAACGCGACGAAATACGGACTGGCCGCCGGCGTCTGGACCCGCGACCTCAAAAAGGGAATCCAGGTGGCCCACGCTCTCCGCGCCGGAACCGTGTGGGTGAACGGATACAACCTGATGGATCCCACCAGTCCGTGGGGAGGCTTCAAGGAGAGCGGATGGGGGCGGGAAAAAGGGAAGGAAGCCCTCGAGCATTTCACGGAGGTTAAGAGCATCTGGCTCAATATTCAGTAACCTCCGTTTTCCGGGAAGGGAGGTGATGCTCGGGGGAAGGGACGGTGAACAGGCCCTTCCCGAATGGCTTGTCGCAGACAGCGGATGATGTCAAGCCGACCGTCTCTCCTGTTGTCTAAACCTTCCTTCGATACGGATTGTTGCAACAAATGGGGTCTGAATTTCCTTCCTTGTCGCTCGCAATTTCACCGAGACTCGGGTTTGAACTGCGTCGTGCGTGCTAGAAGGTAGCCGGCCAAAACGAACGCTTAATCGATCCGCCGAACCAAAAGGAGGTTGTGCGATGTATCGGTGGAAGAAGTTTTGGATCAGTATGTCGGCCGCCCTCGCCCTGCTTCTCGCCATGGGCATCGGCATCTGGACCGGTGGCGTCGCCCTGGCCATGCCGGTGGCCGGAATCGGAGGGTTTATTGTCGAGGCCGACGAGATTCAGATCACCAACTTCAAGCTGTTGCCCAAAATCGGGCAGACGAGCGATAGATCCGTTTATCCCCAGGCCAGCTCCAGCCTGGACGGCGTGATCAAAGGGATGAAACTGTACAAGGACTTCGAACTGGGGTCCTTAAAGGCCCGCGTTCTGATTACGGCGTCCAAGGATGTGAAGGCGTCGGGACTGGTTCTGGACATGACCCGGATGACCGCGGATTCCTCTTTCAAAAAACTGAAGGTGGAGGAAAAGTACAGCACCAATCCCCTGGAGAAAATCAGCCTGTCCGCGCCGACGTTGAACCTGAAAAATGTGAAGATCCGGGGTCACTACCTCTTTGCCAACAGCATCTCGATTCCGGGCATGACGCTGGATGTTTCGCTCAAGTAAGCGCGAAAGGTGAGCCGAATGGAAAAGATCGCGGAACAGAGGTTGTCCCATGAGCCACCCGGCGAGGGTGGCTCCCCCGTACCAACGGGGCGGTCAGCGCCGAAACGACGGCCGAAGGCGGGTCTGATCCTCGTCATCCTGGCCGGGCTCATCATCCTGTGGATACCGGTCAACCTGTACTGGTTGGCCTTTGTGCCCGGAAGCTTCGCCTTTACCGGGCTTCTCTTCGGGACGATGGTCCTCCTGTGCGGCATTCTCGGTTGGATCATGCCGCAGTATGTGCGGTTGCTCGGTGTTTTTGCCATGGTGCTGTCGATCATCTCCATTATGGGAGCTCTCGGCGGCCTGTTGATCGGAACGGTGCTGGGGGTCGTCGGAGGATCCCTCTGCGCCGCCTGGGATCCGGACGGAAAGCGATCCCTCGGGAAGAGCGGGAAAGCGGGCGAAAGAAGGCGCTGGATGCGGACGCGAAAAGAGAAGAAGCCCGAGTGGCCGATTGTCGCCAAGGCGGAGAACGAAGGCGGCGCCGATTGAGGCGAAGGGTTTCATGGTTGTGAAGGTTGTGGGGAAGCAACCCGGACGAAGGGGGTGAACCCGCTTTTGAAGCTTTTCAGGCGAATCTGCAAGAAGGCCTTTTTGTTGACCGGCCTTCTGACGCTGGCCCTGCTTCCCTTTTTCGGGGGAGCCGCACCGGCTCATGCGGCCGACTGGAGTCAAGGGGTGGTGATCCGGGCCGACCGGATCGAAATCAAGGGTTTGCTCCCGCTTTTGGCCATCGGGAATGACGGCGGGCCCGTGTTGCGGATGATTGCCGGGGAAGCGAAAGTCTACGGCATGAAGATGGCGGCCGCCCATCAAGGCCGCGGTTGGGGAATGGAGATCGCCGACGGAGGCGTGGTGCCGATCCGCGGGCTGCAAGCGGATGCCACGGCCCTGGGTTTTCGCATCAAAGGCCTTCCGATACAGATCGGTGACTCCATTCCTTCCATCGTTCTTCATGATGTCTTCATGAAGGTGGATCGGCTGGAAGCGAAACAGATCGACCTGCACGGACTCGAAATGAGCACCCAACCCGGGGTCTCCCTGAAACCGGACGGCCCTGTCCTGGATCTCCGTCCCTTTGCCCAGTCCTCCCGGAAAGAGATGGAGGAAGAGATCAACGAGCGCCTGCGTGAAATGTCGACGACGCCGACGAAGGACGAAGATTCGGAGGCGAAGGACGGGGAGAAGGAAGGAGAAGAAAAACCGTCCGGGGATGAAAAAGGAGACGGCGTTTCCGATGAGACGGATAACCCGGCAGAGGGTCCCGGTTCCGGATCGGAGGATCCGAATCAAACCGAACCGCCCCCGGCCGGCGGAGAGCCGCCCGATGATTCAGGCGCCGTCATTGAAGAAAAGGTGAAGCTGGCGAAGACGATCGGGCTGGTTCGCGCGCGCGAGCTGGTGAAAGAAGTCAAAAAATATGACGCCTCGGTGATGATCAAGAAAGGGAAGAAGGCGGTCAAGGCCGACGACTACTGGGCGGTGGTCGGGCTGGGTCTGTTCCGGGGAACGGAAATTGTCCTTTCGGCGGAGGGGAATGCGTCCAGACAGGCCGTCGACGCGCTCGTGCGGTATTTGACGAAAAAATAGATGAAAGCCTTGCCGGGGGCAATCCTTTTTTGACAAATATGAAGGAATAATCAGACAAGACGAAGAAGAAAAAAAGAAGGGCCGAAGGCGGGTGAGAAAACGGACAGCCGTTTTCCCTGTCATCTTTCCCTTGCCGGAGGTCCTTCCGCCCGGTATTTTCCGAAGAAACGGTCGGTGAAAGGTTCCGGGGAAAACCCGTGCCCCTGTTGATACCAGTACGTACTCGTATCCATTTGGGGGGTGATACGAAAGAAGTTGTAACATGCCATTTAAGCCTTTTTGTCGAAGCGGCGGAGATTGCGTGCCCGCGGTCCAATCGTTTCATCGGAGATTGATCATCGAAAGGGAGTGGATAGGGATGGCATATGAAGCGTTTACGGAGGAATGGGCGAAGGAATGGGCCAAACATTTGAACCAAAACCAAAACTATCGGAAGGTGGCCTCGACCTGGGAGTGGCCTTTGGTGTTGAAAGTGGAAAAGGATGAGTCCGTCGGTTTGGACGAAGACCGGGCCATCTATCTGGATCTGTGGCACGGGGAGTGCCGCGAGGCCCGGGCGGCGACGGAGGAGGATCTGGAAAAGGCTCCGTACGTGGTCAGTGCCGATCCCTACACGTGGAAATTGATCTTTGAGCGGAAGCTGGAGCCCGTTTCGACTCTGATGCGCGGCAGGTTGAAGCTGGTAAAAGGGGATATGTCCACCCTGTCCGGTTATGTGATGGCGGCCAAATATCTGTTGGAGGATGCGCTGAAAGTGGATACGGAAATTCCTGAAGCCCTGAAATGAGAGGGGAGGAAAAAAACATGCGCGTGATGCAGACCACCAGCGAGAGGGGCCTGGATCATTCCCTTCTGCCCATGCGTTTGTATCACAAGGCCAAAAAGTTGGGGGTTTGGGATCCGAGAGACATCGATTTGACCCAGGACAAAAAGGACTGGGAAAAATTTGATGATGTGGAAAAGGAAATGACCCTGCGCCTGTGCGCCATGTTTCAGGCCGGCGAGGAAGCGGTCACCCGGGATTTGCTTCCCCTGATCCAGGTGATTTCCAACGAGGGACGGCTGGAAGAGGAGATGTACCTGACCACCTTCCTCTTCGAAGAGGCGAAGCACACCGAGATCTTTCGCCGTTTTCTGGACGAGGTGGGCGATGTCCCCGAGAAGGACTTGTCCGTGTATCACCTGGACAATTACCGGAAAATGTTTTACGAGTATCTGCCGCAGGCCATGGAGCGGTTAAATCACGATCCCTCCCCGGAGGCGCAGGCGGAGGCGTCCGTCACCTACAACATGATTGTGGAAGGCGTTCTGGCGGAGACGGGGTATTACTCCACCTTCCAATCCTACAAACGGCTCGGCATCATGCCCGGGACCGTCCAGGCCTTCCATTACCTGCAGCGGGATGAATCCCGTCACATCGCCTACGGCGTATATCTTCTGCAGCGCCTCATCATCGAACACGACGTGTGGGATGTGATCCAGAAGCGGATGGAGTTCCTCCTGCCGGTGGCCATCGGCGTGGTGAACGAATTGATCAATCAGGTGGATGAACTCCCCTTCGGGCTGGATAAGGAAGAGATGACCCAATACGCCATGAAACAGTTCGACATCCGGATGAGCCTGTTGGAACGGGCGCGCGGAAAATCGGTGAAGGATCTCTCCAGCTTGAGTGAAGAGACGATGAAGACGGTGAAGGAAGAGTTCTGAGCAACGGAGTGAACGTCGGGCGGTGCGGAAACATCTCCGCGCCGCCAAAGGGGGGATATCGCGGTGGCAACTCCGGTCCCGAAGGATCAGGAAGAGAAATCTGCGGTGACGGCGGAGCGGTTCTCCGCGGAGGAAAAGGAAAAGATCCGGCAGGAGATTTGGAAGATGCGGAGGGCCATCACAAGGGGCGGACGCTTTCGATCCATCGCAGGAGTCATGGCCAAACACGGGCTGCTTTATTTGTTGACGGACCGGAGGATGTTTCGTTGGTTTCCGGGCAAGAGGACCACGCCGGAGGAAGATCAGGAACTGAAGCGGATCGGCCGTCGCCTTCGCCTCGCCTTTGAGGAATTGGGTCCCACTTTCATCAAGCTGGGACAGGTGCTGGTCACCCGGCAGGAATTGATCCCGGAACCTGTTACGGCGGAGCTGGCCAAGTTGCTGGATGAGGTTCCCCCGATGCCCTTCCGGTATATGGCCTACGTCATGGATGAGGAGTTGCCCGAGGGTCTGGACACCTTCGAATGGATCGACAGGGAACCGATCGGTTCCGCCTCGTTGGCCCAGGTTTACCGGGCCCGAATGAAGGACGGGCGCATGTGCGCGGTCAAAGTGGTTCGTCCCCATGTGGGAAAGCTGTTTCAAACGGATATTGCGGTGATCCGGAAATTCGCGAGGCGTGTTCACAAGCTTCTCCCTCCCGAGTGGGCGGCGGCCGTCGATCTGCCGGGATTGGTCGACGATTATTACAGCAGTTCGATGAATGAGCTGGATATGCGCTCCGAGGCGCGAAACATGGAGGAACACGGCCGGCTCGGCGAGGAGTTTGAAACAATCGGCGTTCCCGAAGTTTATCACGCGACTACATCCGTGTTGGTGATGGAGTATGTGGACGGGTGGAATCTGAAGGAGTTTCCGGTCGATTTTCTCACCTTTGAAGAGCGGTTTGAACGGATGATGGACCTGGCCCACTACTATATCAAGACCTTCACCGAAGGGTATTATCACGCCGATCCCCACGGCTCCAACCTCATCCTGGACCGCCATACCAAAAAGGTGATCGGCATCGACTGGGGCATGGTGGGTCGCCTGGATGCCCTGCACACCGAAGCGATTTTCCGGATGTTGCTCCACATCCGGCTGAATCAGGCGGAGGACGCCGCGGAGGCTGCATTGGACATTGTCCAGCCGACCCCGTATACGGATCCCGTCCGCCTGAAGGATGAGATTCGAACGGTCTTTATCCGATACGTCAATAGTGAACAGGGGAGCAAGTACAACTGGGGCAACCTGCTGATTCAGGCGATCACCGTCGCCATGCGCAACTACTGCCGGATTCCCAACGGCCTGGCCCTGTGGGCCAAGGGATTTTCGGCGGCGGAGGGAACAGCCCGGTGGCTGTGTCCCGAGATCAGCTATCATGTGGTGCTGGAGTCGGCTGACGTGCAGATTCTTCGCCGCTGGCTGGGGCGTCGATTCAACTATCGGGCCAACGCCAGCTGGATCACGGAGGCCGCCAAGCTCGTCGCCACCCTTCCGCGCCGGATCAACAAGATCCTGGAGAAGCTGGCCTGGAACGATTGGAAATGGGTGGTGGTGAATCGTCTGGACGATGATTCCGCCCGCCTGTTGAACCGGATGGTGAACCGCATCACTCTGGGCATGATGGCCAGCGGGCTGTTCGTGGGCAGTTCCCTGCTTCTTTCCTTCGGAGGCGAGCAGGTGCTTTCGATTCCTTCCCTTCGCTGGCTGGCGGTGAGCATGCTGTGGGGTTCGGCGATCACCGCCCTGTATGTGGTGTGGCGAGTGATCCGTTCCAAGAGAGCTTGACCCGATGCGGACGGCAACCGGATGGAGGGATCGCATGGGAAATGAAAAGATGACCATGGAACAGCGGATTGAGGCTTTCTACCGACAGAGCGGCGGGCCGAACAACGACCGGATACCGGAACTGCTGGAGAAACATCTTCTCGACGGAAAGGATCACGGGATGCCCGGCTACAGGGAGACCTTTGAAGACGGCATCATGGATGTGGTGCTGAACGATCCCAGCCTGTTGCTCCTTTACGAGCGGATTCAGCGCTGGCGGCTGAAAAGGCGGTCGGAGAGCGGAGACGTCGTTTCCCTGAAAGAGAGGATTGAATCCCTGGAGCGGGAAGTGGCCCGGCTGAGGGAGACGATCGACCGGCTGATCCGGGAGCAGGAAACGGCAAGGGAATCAAAAAGCCCGTAGGCTTGTGAAAAGGACGAACGGTTTCCAGGTTCACGTGTTGGAGGGACCGATTTTCCGAGAAGCGACCCCTGCTGCATGGAGCCGAGGCGGGAAAAACGGTCCCCACCAACCATCCCCAGCGGATGCCGAAGAGGGTATACCGCTTCGTTTTGCTCGCATGGCGGCTCAGGCCCCTCTCCCGACAATATCGGCACGGAGTCAGTCCCGGCGCATGCCGGGATTTTTCCGTTTGGGAGAGGTTTAATCTGTCGGCCCTTTCGCAAGTATTTAAAGAACAAACCGCCTCACCCCTTTTCGGGTGAGGCGGTGTGACGAACGGGAATCACAGCGACATCCTCAAAATTTGCAGGACATCCTCCCTTTCCAAGGGGCGAAGGCGTCCGAAGGGACCGGCGTACATCGCTTTGTCGGCCAGAAGGCCCAGGGCATCCTCGCCGATGTTGTAGTCGGCCAGCCGCGCCGGGGCGCCGAGAGCGCTCCAGAAGGCACGCAATCGATCGATCCCCTCGAGGGCGATCTCCCGGTCTTCTTTTCCGGACGGGTCCACCCCGAAGACGCGAGTGGCCAACTGGAGGAACTTGGGGAGGGCAGTGCCCTTTTCCACCATGTAGCGCATCCAGTTGGGAAACAGGATGGCCAGCCCTGCACCGTGGGGAATGTCGTAGACCGCCGAGACGGCGTGTTCCAGGTTGTGGGTTGCCCAATCACCCCTCATGCCCATTTTGAGTACGCCGTTCAAAGCCATCGTTCCACAGAGCATGATGGTTTCCCGGTATTCATAGTTTTCCAGGTCGTTCACCAGTTTGGGCGCCGTTTCGATCACCGTCGTCAGAATGGACTCGGCAAACCGTTCCTGCAGGGGAACGTTGGGTGACGGGCTGAAGTATTCCTCAAAGGCGTGGGACATCATGTCGACGATGCCGTACACCGTTTGTTCTTTCGGAACGCTGAAGGTGTGGACCGGATCGAGGATGGAAAACCGGGGATAGACCAGCGGGGATCCCCAGCCGATCTTTTCCTTGGTCTCCCAATTGGTGATCACCGAAATGTGGTTCATTTCCGAGCCGGTCGCCGCATGGGTCAGCACCGTTCCCAGGGGAAGAGCGTCTGCAGGCTCCGCCTTTCGGGAGATGATCTCCCACACGTCCCCTTCGTACTTTGCCCCGATGGCGATCGCCTTGGTGCAGTCGATGACGCTTCCGCCCCCCACCGCCAAGAGAAAATCAATCCCCTTCGTGCGGCAGATCTCCACCCCCCGATGAACGGTGGAGAGGCGCGGATTGGGTTCCACTCCGGGGAGCTCATGCATCTCGGCGCCGATCTCATCCAGCAGGGACAAGGTCTTTTGATAGATGCCTTCGCTTGATGCTTCCGCCCCCGTAGACGAGAAGGATCTTTCCGCCCCGGGGCAGTTCGGTTTTCAACGCTTCCAGCTTTCCTTTTCCGAAGATCAGTTTGGTAGGATTGCGGAACACGAAGCTGTCCATCCGGTGGTCACCTCACGCCTCATTCTTTTTAAAATAAGCATATAACAGACGCCAAGTGAGCATCAAAATCGCCAGACTGACCGAACCGACAATCCAAAAGGAGGGAGCCATCATTCGTCCGAGCAACAGGCTGCGCAAAAGGACGCCAAGGGGGGCGGCGATTACCAGGGTCAACAGGGTGACTTTGAAGGCTTTTCCTACGCTTTCGGCCGAGCCGGGTTTAAAGACGCCCGTCAGCGCCCCCGCCGCCAACCAGGCGACGGCGAAGGGAAAGGCGGTGTTGAGAACCGACAAGGGATCCGGAACCATGTGATGGCTGACCCTACCGATTGCTGAAAACAACAGGACGATGAGCAAGTCGCCGATCAGGAGCGTGACGGTCGTTTTTTGCTTCATCCCCTTCCCTCCTTTCACAGTTCACCTTTCAGTATAGCGAAAATGAACGGACGGTGACGATTGCTCCCTTGTCAATTGCATAAACGTTTGCTTGCCGGGGGAGTGAATTGGAAAAAGATTGATGGGAAATGGGGTTTTTCGTTTGCAGGGAAGAGGAAAGGTGTATTAGGGAACAATGGCTCTCTCAATTATCGCTGGTCGGAAAAAGGCTGCGGGAAGGGGGCGTCCCGGCGGCGGGCGCGCGGGAGTGGAGCCGAACTCCGCATCACGAACAGGGAGAGAACATCATGTCTTGGCAGTCGATCGAACCCTTGTTGAAAAAAATCCGCATCGAAGCCAATCCGGATAATCATCCCGTCAGCGTCGTGTCCGTCCCACCGCCCCTGACAGTGGTCGGGACGGGTACCGATGCGGTGGTGGTTCGCTATCCCGATTTTCCGCGGTTGGCGTTTAAGGTGTATGCCGAGGGGCGCAGTCAATCCAGGGAAAATGAATATGCCGCCTACCGGCGACTGGGACGGTCTCCCTATTTCCCGGTCTGTTACGGGAAGGGGAGTTTTTATCTTGTGTTGAGCTACGAGGAGGGCCCCACCCTTTATGACTGCCTGGTCAAAGGGATTCCCATTCCGGAGCAGGCGATCGACGATGTGGAGAAAGCCCGGGACTATGCCCGTCGGGCGGGGCTCAATCCCCGCGACATCCACCTGAAAAACGTGCTTCTCCAGCAGGGGCGCGCCAAGCTGCTGGACGTCTCCGAATACGTGAAACCCGGAAATGACGGGCGCTGGGACCATTTGGTCCAGGCGTACCGCAAATTTTACCCCCTGATCGCCGGCCGAAAGATTCCCGTCTGGTTGATCGAGGTGGTGAAGAAGACCTATTACCGCCAAGTCGCGGGGGATTTTTCCGTCAGCGATTTCGGGCGGCGGTTTTTGCCGTTTATCAAGAAATGACCACGGAGCGGGGACACCCTTTCCCCGCTTTCTTTATGCGGAGGGCGATAAAGGGGATTCGGCAGGGTTTGCATATGAGGGGCCCATCCGGTATTCCCCGGAATTGTTGACAAGTCGAAGTGACATCACGCGGGTTTGCGCCGTGCGTCAAGGGGCGCACGGATGTACGGTCAATGGGAGAGTGGGACTTCCTTAGTCCAGTCATCAGGCTTTTTTCGAAAGGAGTTAGCATCAAATTGTAGAATTGTTTAAAAAAGCCACTCTTTTGGAGGTTGCCGCGATGAAAGGTTGGCGTAAGTGTCTGACGGGATTGCTGGCTGTGAGTTTGGCGTCGGGCATTTCCGCCTGTTCCACCCAGGAGGCGACGCAGGAGGTTCCCGAAAACGGGAAATATACGATCACCTCCCTGGATTTCGTGTATGGGGACATTCCGCCGAAGGACGGGGAAGGCGTACGGATGATCGAGGAGAAGTTCCAAGTGGATTACCAAAGAGAATACGGAGTCTACACGGATTATCTGGAGAAACTGACAGCCCGCATGGCTTCCGGGGATATCCCCGACGTCATCGGTTTTGAATCCCAGATCGATCGGGCGAACTTTTTCAGATGGGCGAAGCAGGGGGCTTTCCTTCCGCTGAACGAATACATCGACGATTATCCCACCTTGAAAGCTGTTCCGCAGGAAGTGTGGAACGCCGTGACGGTGGATGGGAAGATTTATGCCATCCCCAAGTATTTTCCGAAATATTACCTGAATACGCCGGTCATCCGCCAGGACTGGCTGGACAATCTCGGTTTAAAGATGCCTACCAACTATGAAGAGTTGAAGGAGGTGGCCATCGCGTTCACCAAGAACGATCCCGACGGAAACGGCAAGGACGACACATACGGGATGGTCCTGGGAAAAGATCTGTGGCCCCACTACCATTTCGGGGCCTACTGGGATATGAACGCATGGTATCACCAAAACGAGCGGGGGCAATACGTGCCCGGCGTCATCACCGAGCATTGGAAAGAGTTTATCCGGATGATGCGGGAACTGTACCAGGAGGGAGCGATTCCCAAAGACTTCGCGGTGTATAGTCCCACCGAGGCCGTCAAGGAGTTTTATGCAGGAAAGGCGGGAATCTTCGTCCGGGGTCCCGTGGAGATGCCGGAAGCGAATATGGAGGCACTGCAAAAAATCCACCCGAAAGCCGATCCTACACCCATTCCCCCTTTCGAAGCTCCGGACGGTTCGAGAGGATATACCGCCGGTTCCGGCTATTACATGATGAACGCACTTTCCGCCAAGCTGAAGGATGAACCCGGAAAAGTTCGCCGGATTTTGGAGATCATCGATTTTGGTCGCCGGTTTTATTCCTGGGAGGAGAGAAATCCGGACAATGAAGACTTCGATTGGATGTACGGGCACGAAGGGAAAGGGTACCACATGGTCGACGGTCGGCCGGTTATTACGGAGCGGACCAAGGGAATGGCCCCTTGGCATTATCTCCTTGACAACAAAATGTGGGCTCCGAGTGACGAGGCGAACCGTTATTCCCTGACCTACAAGAACAGCGCCTTTAAAGAACTGGCGGAAGAACTGGAGAAAATGCATGCGGAGACCCGTCACTGGCTGAACCCGATTCACCAGGTATATTCCGAGACCGAAGCGCGGATCGGACTGAAGATTACCCGGGATCTGTTGAATGAACAGGCCAAAATGATCACCGGCGACCTGCCCCTGTCCGCGTGGGACCGGGCCGTACGCCGGTATCTGGAGAGCGGGGGACAGCAGATGATCGAGGAAGTGAACCGGAAGATCAAGGAGAAAAACGTGCGGCCGCGATGGGAGTAGTTGATGGGAGGGCTCATCTTTATGGGAAGAGCCTTTCCCACAAAGTAAAAGCGCTTCCTCATCCTGCCGGATCACGTGGGGGGCACGGTGCGAAAACAGGCGGATGGAGTCATGCCGCCTTCGCTGCGAAAAAAGAGAGGAAAAGCAAAGCTTTTCGCAAAAAACGGTCCCCTGCCCTTGGGAGGATGGCAGGGGGCCAAAGGGTCCTTTTCTGTTTCAAATCCGGCGCATGACCCGGGATTCTCCCGAATATCGTCTTTCCTCACACCCGGTGGGACAGCTTTTTGCCGTCCCAGGTGTAGCGGACGTTTTGGTCGCTGATCACCGTTTCCAGGTGGACGGGACGTCCCCAGAGGCGATAGACCATCGGGAGCGTTTTGGCGATGTAACGGGTGTCCAGTTCGGTTCCGTCGTAGCGGTGGAGCAGGTAGAGCTCCCCTCGGTTTTGGTAGTTGTCGTCGCAGGCCACGATGTAGGGGTATCCTCCGTTGATGCGGGAGCGGATGAGGTGTTCCCGCACTTCCTCCACATCCTTGGAGGTGATTCTCCAATGTTCGCCGCTGCGGCGGAAGACAAAGAGATCCATCTCCTCGGCCAATTCTTTGTTCAGATAGTTGCGCAGGAAGGAGACGTCGGACTCGGTGGCCCGGATGTCGAAGACGGCTTCCCGGCCCAGGTTCCGGTCCAACCAGACAAACATCTTCCATCCCAGCAGATAGGGATTGATTCCCGTAACCGGGGGTTGGATGAGCCGGGAGTGCATGGCGGCGAATTCGACGGCCTCCTCCTCATCGAGGTCCATTTCCCGCAGAATCTGCACGTGCCAGAAGGTGGCCCATCCTTCATTCATGATCTTGGTCTCCAGCTGGGGCCAGAAATACAGCATCTCTTCCCGTAGCCGGTACATGATTTCCCGTTCCCATCCCTCCAGGATGGGCGAGCGGTCGGCGATGAAGCGGACCAGGTCTTTTTCTTCCTTCGGCGATTGGGCCGGGCCCAAAGCGGAGCCCTTTGCCTGCGCCTCCTCCCGGGAGGAATCGGCGGCTCCCATCGGTTCTCCGCCGCCCGGGTCTTCCGGAGATTGGGGGCGGTAACCGGTGGGGGTGCCGTCCCGGAAGACGGTGTGGGGATCGACGTGTTCGTTGATGGACAGGACGGCGTCCAGGAAGGTTTCCACCGTTTTCCGACCGTATTGTTCTTCGTAGGCGCGAATGCGGCGGGCGGTGACCGCCATGCTTTCCACCATGTTCCGGTTGGTGAGGGAAAAATAGGCGTTGTTTTTGAAAAAGTCGCTGTGGCCCAGGACGTGGGCGACAATCAGCTTGTTTTGGAGCAGGGAGTTGGATTCCAGCAGAAAGGCGTAACAGGGATTGGAATTGATCACCAGCTCGTAGATCTTGCTCAGGCCGTAATCGTAATCGGTTTTCATCCGGTAGTAGGCTTTGCCGAAACTCCAGTGGGAAAACCGGGTGGGCATTCCGTAGGCGCCGATGGAGTAGAGGATGTCCGGCGGAGTGATTTCGTATCGCATCGGGAAAAAGTCGAGCCCGGAGGCCAGGGCCCGTTCCGTGATCTCTTCAATCGCCCGTTCCAGCCGTTCCATGTCAACGAATTGCATTCCGGCTCCCCCCTTCGCCGTCGGCGCGGGAGAAAAACCGCTTCAGAGCCGGATGGATGTCTTCTTTGGAACGGAAAGTGGCCGTGACAAAGGCCGGATGCTTGATGGACCGCATGTGTTGCATCAGGGTGTTGGAGCGGGCGTTGGGATTGATTTCCCCGTAACCCACCCGGTTGCAGCTCTCGATGAGACGCCGGGTCAGTTCCACCGTCGGTTCGTTGTCGCTGGTCAAGTTGTCTCCGTCGGTGAAATGGTAGGCGTACAGATTGTACCGATGCGCGGGATAGCGGGTTTCGATCAGCTGCAGCGCCAACTCGTACACCGATGAACAGCGGGTTCCCCCGCTTTCGACCCGGTGGAAAAATTGTTCCTCCGTCACCTGCATCGCTTCGGTGTGGTGGGCCAGAAACACGGTCTCCACGTGGGGATACCGGGTCTTGAGAAATTTGACCATCCAGTGGAAGAAGGCCCTGGCCATCCACTTGTGAAAGGTTCCCATGGAGCCGGAGGTATCCATCATGGCGAACACGGCCGCCTTGGATTGGGGCAGCTCCTTCTCGTTCCAGGTTTTGAACCGCAGGTCCTCCGGCCGAAGGGTCGGGGAAGCGCTCCCCTCCCGCAGGGAGCGCTTGAGGCTTTCCAGGTAGGTTCGCTTCTTGTCCAGGTTTCCCATAAGCCCCCGTTTGCGGATGTCGTCAAAGACCGGGCGCTCCGCGGGGAGTTGGTCTTCCTCCTTTTGCTTCAGATCGGGAAGCTCCCATCCCTCGAAGACGATGGCCGCCAGCTCTTCCTCCGAAACTTCCGCTTCATAGATGTCTTCGCCGGGTTGGTCGCCGGCGCCAAAGCCCTGACCGGTGCCGGGGGCCGCCCTGCCGATGGTGTCACCGGGTTGGCCCGTTCCATCCCCTTGGCCGACGTGGGACTGTTTGTCCCGGTTGAAGCGGAAGCGAACTTCTTCCAGGGTGCGGATCGGCACTTTCACCTTCTGGCCGTTCCGGTTGAGAATGATCGATTCTTCGGAGATCAAGTCGGAGAGGTTCTCGCGGATCGCCTCTCGAACCCTTTCCTGGTGGCGCATCTGGTCCAGTTGGCCTTTTCGGTGAAGGGACCAGTCATCCCGGGAAAGGAAAAAAAGACGCTCTGCCGTCATGGCGCATCCCTCCCTTGGGGTCAACGGTTGAGCAGACTGCCCACATAGGTCAACAGGTCGTTGGCGCAGACGGCGCAGTATCCGTGATGATCGATCAGTCGGGAAACGACTTCGTTCACTCGTTTCAGCTGGGTTTCATCCGGAGTTTTGCTGGAGGTGGTGATTTTCACCACGTCCTTCAGGTCGCTGAACAGCTTTTTCTCGATCGCTTCCTTCAAGCGCGGGTGAGAAGTGTAGTCGAAGGTTTTGCCCTTGCGGGCGTAATAGGAGATGCGGATCAGGATTTCCTCCCGGAAGGCGCGTTTTCCGTTTTCCGTGATGCCGATCTGCTCTTCGATGGAGCGCATCAGTTTTTCGTCGGGATCGAGCGTTTCGCCGGTGAGGGGATCCTTCAACCGGTGGCCGCCGCAGTAGGCCTCCACGTTGTCCAGGTAATTGTTGAGAAGCGTGCGCGCCGATTCCTCGAAGGAGTAGACAAAGGCCTTCTGGACTTCGTTCTTGGCCACCTCGTCGTATTCGGCCCGGGCGACGGAGATCAGGTTGAGGGCCTGCTCTTTCTCTTCCGGGGTGATGGACGGATGCTGGTCCAGGCCGCTTTTGAGGGAACGGAGGATATCCAGGGCGTTGATGCAGTTTTTCCCGCCCTCGATCAGGGCGCTGGAGATTCGGTTCATCACATAGCGGGGGTCGATCCCCGACATCCCCTCGTCAGGGAATTCCTTCTTCAATTCCTCCACCTGTTTGGCGGAGACGCCTTCCACCTCCTGTCCGTCGTACAGGCGCATTTTTTTCAGGCGATCCATGTTGGGCTGTTTGGAATCCTTCAGCCGGGTCAGGACGGAGAAGACGGCCGCCGTCCAGAGGGCGTGGGGGGCGATGTGCACTCGGTTCAGATTGCTTTGACGGATCATCTTGCGGTAGATCCGCTCCTCCTGGCTCACCCGCAGGTTGTAGGGAACCTTGATGACGATGATCCGGGAATGGAGGGCCTCGTTTTTCTTGTTGCTGATGAAATGGCGATATTCCGCCTCGTTCGTGTGGGCGATCACCAGCTCGTCCGCGGAGATCAGGGCGAAGCGGCCGGCCTTGAAATTGCCCTCCTGGGTGAGGGAAAGCAGGTTCCACAGGAACTTTTCATCACACTTGAGCATTTCCTGGAATTCCATCATTCCCCGGTTGGCGATGTTCAGTTCGCCGTCAAAGCGGTAAGCCCGGGGGTCCGATTCCGATCCGTAGGTGGCGATCGTGGAGAAATCGATGCTTCCGGTCAATTCGGAGATGTCTTGGGATTTGGGGTCGGAGGGGGCGAAGGTGCCGATGCCCACCCGCCGCTCTTCGGAAAACAGGACGCGCTCCACCGGAACTTGCCCGATGTCCCCTTCCCACTCGGTATCCAGGCGATGGCGGCAAACCGGACACAGGGTGCCCTCGATCTGGACGCCGTACTCTTCGGAAAATTCAGTCCGAAGCTCTTCCGGAATCAGGTGAAGGGGTTCCTCGTGCATGGGGCATCCTTTGATTCCGTAAACGGCGCCGGCATCGGTGCGGGTATACTTCTCCAATCCTCGCTTCAGCAGGGAAACGATCGTGGACTTTCCTCCGCTGACGGGGCCCATCAGGAGCAGCAGGCGCTTGCGGACGTCCAACCGTTCCGCCGAAGGTTGAAAGTATTCTTCCACCAGGGTTCGGATGGTATCTTCCAAACCGAACAGTTCTTCGCTGAAAAATTTGTAGATTCGACGATCACCGGATTCCTCCACCCCGGCGTCCCGGATCATCCGATAGATGCGGGCGTGGGCGTGCTGGGCGATGTGGGGCCGCTCTTTGACCATCTCCAGATAGTCCCGGAACGTGCCCTCCCATTTCAGCGACGCCTCCTGCCGCTGATAAATGCTCAGTTTGTCCAAAAACGCCATGGGTCTCACCTCTTTTTGTTTTCCCGCTGCACGGAAAAAGCTGGTGAACAAACTCCCTCGCAACGGACACGGGAACGGGACCGCAGGATGACCCGGACGGGTCTTCGCAGTGCAGCGGAAACGGATCGATCCGGCGAAAAGACAAGATCTTCCGTTTCTACTATTATTCCCTTATTTTCGTAAATCAAAAATAGTTTGTTTCTTCCAATCCGATTAATACACCAAAAAAGGAAACTTTTTGCTGATGCGTGCAACCTGACGCAGGGCGGATGAAATCATCCGCCGATGCCGGGGAGGAGGGGCCTTGGGCATTTCGTTTTTCTAAAATGGACCGACGGATGCACAGGATTTTACCGATTCTAAGGCCGCTCCGCGCTTGATCCGTCCTTGCCCTGAACATCTGCGGAAAAGTGCGATACAATAAGGGTGCAACAAGAGTGAAAGGGGATGGCAAGGGTGGAAAACCCGAGTCGTGAAGAAATCAAGCGGATTTTGGAAACGAAGCGGCGGATCGCCGTCGTCGGTCTGTCGGACAATCCGGAGCGCACCTCCTATCAGGTGTCCAAAGCCATGCAGGAGGCGGGATATGAGATCATTCCGGTCAACCCGCGGATCAAAGAAGCCCTGGGCGTCAAAGCCGTCGGTTCCCTGAAGGAAATCGAAGGCCACGTGGATATCGTCAACGTTTTTCGGAGGAGCGAGTTTCTTCCGGAAATCGCCCGCGAGGCGGTGGAGATCGGTGCCGATGTGCTGTGGGCCCAGCTGGGGGTTGTCAACGAGGAGGCGTACGAATACGCGAAATCCCACGGCATGACGGTGATCATGGATCGCTGTATCAAGGTGGAACACGCCATTTTGATCGGCAAGCGGTGAACTTCGTCCGCTGAGGGGTGAAAGGAGAAGGGAAATTGCGCGTTTTGATCGCTCCCGATTCGTTCAAGGGAAGCATGAGCAGTATGGAGGCGGGGGCCCGGATGGCCGCCGGTCTGCGCGCAGCCCTTTCCTCCGTGGAGGTGGAGCAGGTTCTTCTGGCCGACGGCGGGGAGGGTACGGTGGACGCCCTGATCCGGGCCTGCGGAGGGAAGAAGGTGTTTCTCCGGGTGACGGGTCCCTTGGGGGATCCGGTGGAGGCGGCCTACGGTTTGCTCGCCGACGGCCGGGTCGTGCTGGAGGTGGCGGCGGCGTCGGGTCTGCCGCTGGTTCCGACAGGGAAGCGGGACCCGTGGCGGGCGACCTCCCGGGGAACGGGGGAACTGCTGCGCGACGCCTTGAAGCACAACCCTCCGGAGATCGTGATCGGACTGGGAGGCAGTGCCACGGTAGACGGGGGGATCGGCCTTTTGCAGGCGCTCGGGGTGCGCCTCCTCGACCGGGAGGGGCGGGACGTTCCCCCGGGGGGACAGGCGCTCGGTCTGGTGGAGCGGATCGACGCGTCCGGGATCGACCCCCGGATTTTTCACACGCGGATCGTCGTCGCCTGCGATGTGGACAATCCGCTCACGGGACCCGAAGGGGCGGTTCCCGTCTTCGCCCCGCAAAAGGGAGCCGGTCCACAGATGCTCCCCCGGCTGGCGGCGGGGATGGAGCATTATGCCCGCCTGCTGGATGCCGCCGCAAAACCGGTCTCCAACCTTCCCGGAGGAGGAGCTGCCGGGGGCGTGGGTGCGGCCCTCGTCGCCTTCTGCGGCGCGGAGCTCGTTCCCGGCTTTCCCTTGATCGCCCGGGTGATGGGCCTCGAGGAGAAAATCGCCAATAGCGATCTCGTATTGACGGGTGAAGGACGCATGGACGGCCAGTCTCTCCACGGGAAGGCGCCGGTGGGATTGGCGCGGATGGCCAAGCGGCACAGAGTGCCCGTTATCGCCTTTGCCGGGGCCGTCGGCGAGGGTGCGGAACGGCTTCAAAGGGAGGGAATGGCGGCGGTGTTGCCCATCGTCGACGGTCCGATGCCTTTGGAGGAAGCCATGAAGCGGGGCGGGGAACTGCTGGAGCGGTCCGTCTGCCGCTTTTTCCGGGGAGCGGTCGCCATCAGCCGGCTGCCGATCCGGTCCTCTGCGCAAAGAAAACATGACCCGTGAAAGGCCGTGCCCTTGGCAAAGACATCCTGCCGCTGACCACCATTTTCCGCATCGGCATAGTGAAAATCGTGTTATACTGGAAAAAACCGTTTCGGTAACATCTTAAGGGGGTTTTTTCGGCATGCCCGCCGAGCAGACCAAACAATTGTGCAGGATGGCGAAGGATCAGTTGAAAGAAGCCATTCGCCTGCTGGAAGATTTTTTGAATTATACCCACATACCCCGGTTGATGGAGGAAACTCCGGAAAAAGAGGGGATGGAGGAGTATTACCGGGAGTATCTGTCAGATCTTCGGGTATTGTTGGTATCTTGCCAGTTGGCTTACGAGAAGGTCAGTTTGGTGTTGCGTCGCGCCACCTTTAAACGGGAGTTTGCGGAGAAGGTATTGAGTGAAATCGTCCACGGCTGCATCTACAACTTCTATTACCCGCGCAACGAGGTATACGAAGAGGACGGCCGCTATTGCTACACCCAACAGGATGCGATCAAATTCCGCCGCCGGCCGGCCGAATCCCTGCGCAAACTGACGATCGATCTGTCCCGCATTTTTGAAACCCTGCGCGACGAATTGGATTATTACGAAACCGACTATATCACCCGGATACGGATGTTGAAGACCGATTGACAGATTGCGCGGTTTTTCTTGAGGGGACGCGACATCTTCGAGGCCCGTTTTTGCCGGATTTGTCGAAAATCCGTGACAAAAAATGTCGGATACGTTACAATCTAATCAATAGTGGTCTTTGCACGGTTTCATGAGGGAAGAGGGGGAATCGAAATGTCCGGATCCGGGATGACACTCCAGCACGAATTAAAATTTTATCCGTCGGACAAGCCTTTGACGGAGAACGATTATCGGCGGGAGAAGGAGCGGATTTTGCGGAAGGTTTCATCGGACCCGAACCCAGACCACTATCTGGAGCTGGCCCAGTTGGAATATCGCAAGGGCTTGTATGAGGAATCCAAGAAAGCTGTGGAGGAAGCGCTTCGGGGACGCCCGGATTTCCCGGAGGGCGAGCTGCTCTTGTCGAAAATTCTGGAAAAGATGGACCGGGCGGAAGAAGCGGAACAAGCCTTTCTCAAACTGATGGAGCGGCATCCCGCCTACAGTTGTGCCTACCGGGAATATGCCCGGTTTCTTCTGGAGAAGAAAGAGCAGGTCCAACGCGCGGAGTGCCTTTTATTGCGCGGGTTGGAACTGAATCCGCAGGACGGTCTGGCCCATGCGCTTTTGGCTGAGATTTATGCGCAAACCGGACGCGAAAGGCAAGCCGTGCTTCATCTGCGCATCGCTTCCCGCCGTGACGGAGACACTTATTTGCACCAGAGCTGCGGCAAGGTATTCTTTCAGATGGGAAAATACAGCGAGGCGGCGGAGCAATTCCGCCTCGCCCTGATGGCTGATCCCCGGAACAAGGCAGCACGCAGCCAATTGAAATTGGTTTTGAAATTGCAAAGAAAAGGAATTCTCTCTTTGGCAAAGATTCCATGGCTGAGAAAAAGCGATCCCGTGGAGGAAAGGTAAAATCGCAACCTTTTTGAAAAAAACATCAGGCAAACATCGACAAATTTCGTTCATTGTGTTATGATGTTGATGTAGGCGGGTTGATCTCCTCGCTTACTACCACGCTTCTTAACTCCTTAATCTTGACCCTCTTTCACTTGGACCAGGGCGGATCATCCTGGTCTTTTGTTTTTATACCACCTTTGCTGTATTAAATAACCCCTTTCAACCCTTTTATTACTTTAAAATCAATCGGCAACGTAAATACTCTTTCATTGACGTTGCCGTCAACCCTTCAGTAATCTGAAATAGAGGAGACCCTCACCATGAGGTTGGAAGGGGGAAAATTGGGATGGGGGAAAACGATTATTTCGTGCTGCGAGGATCCGTCGTCCTGGCCGACGGAATTCTGGAAGAGGGAATGGTGGTGATTCGGGGGGAACGGATTGCGTACGTGGGGCCGCCGCTTTCCCGCTTCACGGATCCCCGGAGGGAATTTGCCGTCTCCGGATTTATCTGGCCCGGACTGATTGATCTTCATGTGCACGGAGCCGGGGGAGCGGACGTGATGGACGCCACTCCGAAATCCCTGGCGACGATATCCCGAACGCTGGCTCGGCACGGCGTGACCGGATTTTTGGCGACGACGGTGACCATGCCGAAATCCCGGCTCGAGCAAGTATTCAATAACGTGGCGGAGATGGCTTCCTCCCTGGAGGGGGCCAGGGTGTTGGGGATCCATCTGGAGGGGCCCTGGATTTGTCCCAGCCATCGGGGGGCGCAAAACCCCGAGTACATCGTCGAACCCGATCCGGAGGAGGCGATGTGGGCGCTGAAAAACTCCAGGGGGATGCTGCGCGTCGTAACGATGGCTCCTGAACGCCCGAAGGGAATGGAGACGGTCCGCCTCCTCTCGTCCAAGGGAGTGATTGTATCCATCGGCCACACCGGGGCGACCTACGAACAGGCCCTGTCTGCGATCGACGCGGGCGCCTCCCAGGTGACCCACTGCTTCAACGGAATGACCGGCCTGCATCATCGAAGTCCCGGAGTGGCCGGAGCCGTTCTGACGGAGGATCGTCTTTTTGCGGAACTGATCGCCGACGGTTTTCACGTCCACCCGGCAGTGGTCAAGCTGCTGGCCAAATTGAAGGGGGAGAGCGACAAGCTGATTCTCATCTCCGACGGCATCCGGGCCGTCGGGATGCCGGACGGGGAATATGAATTGGGTGGCCTTCCGGTGTTTGCCCGGGAGGGGAAGGCGGTTTTGGCCGACGGCAGTCTCGCCGGCAGTCTGCTCACCCTGGACCAGGCCGTTCGGAACATGGTGAAATTTACCGGCATGCCGCTTTGGAAGGCAGTACGGATGGCATCCCTCGTCCCTGCCCGTCGCCTGGGACTGGACGGGGATCTGGGAAGCCTGGAGACGGGAAAACGCGCCGACCTCGTGGTGACAGACGAATCATGTCATGTCCGGCAGGTGTGGATCCGCGGAAAGCGCGTTTTTGACCGGGAGACCTTCTACGAATGATCCGCTTCGCATTGACATAAACTCGCGTTTCAGAGAAACCCGCTGAAATCCCGCTTTCTTAAGCGGGGTTTTTTTTTCTATCAGAGAAGGGGCACCATTTGTCGATCAGGACAATACACTATAACAGAGGCATCAGAGAAAGGAGCAAAGGAGGGAAAACCTTGAAAGGGCGCAGTTGGACAAAGAAAGAGGATCAGATACTGGCGGAGACCGTTTTGCGCCACATTCGCGAGGGAAGCACCCAGCTGGAAGCCTTCGAAGAAGTGGCCCGCAAATTGGGAAGAACGCCCGGAGCGTGCGGATTCCGGTGGAACGCCGTGGTCCGGCGCAAGGAAGAGGAAAATTTCCTCAAGGCGAAAAAACAGCGGCTCGCCAAACATCTCAAAAACAGACGACCGGACACGGTCGATTCCCTCAAACAGCTGATTCAAATGCTCCGACGGCACGAAAAAGAGTTCCATGCCTTGGTGAATCACGTCAATGAATTGGAGAAGCAGTTGGAAGAGAAGGAGAGGGAGTATAAGCGGCTTGCCGAGGAGAATCGACGGCTGACCGAACAGTTGGATACCGTCGACCGGCTTAGGGAACTTTTGACGGAGCGGTATTCCGAATTGTTCCAATTGCTGCGAAGCGTCCGTCCTTCCAAGGATTCCGAGGGCGATGCCGTGGTGCACACGATTTCCTCCGCCGCGGAATCCTCGGAGGAAAAGACGGATGCGGACACGGGGGAAGAAAAACGAACATAAATTAATGAAGCATGAAATGCCGAAGGGGTGTTTTTCTTGACCGGATCCCGTCGGCAGGTGGGTCGGAACCGGAACGGCTCCGGGGTTGAAAAAACCCGTCGAACGTTGGAGTCCACGGTGTCGCTGGCACGCCAGGGCATGGACAGGTCGGATTCCAAAAGGCTCGCTGAACGAGTGGAGCAACTGGAGAAGAAACAGCGCCTTCTTGTCTCCGAAGCTGCCCGTCTTCGGGAGGAGAACCGCCTCCTCCGGAAGGAAGTGAAAATCCTGGGGAACGTGGTGCTGGAAGTCTACCAGTTTCTGTATCAACTGCTGGGGAAAAAACCGCCGGACGGTCGGATTCATTCGGAGACGGAACGGTCCTGACCGCCTGAAGAGGATGAGCTCATATCAGGTGAAACAAAGGATGGCCTTTTTCTGCCCGATGGAGATCTTCGACGTTTTCCATCGGGTTTTATCGTGTCGGCGGCGGGTCGATTGGCGAATTTGGGCGGGCGGGCTTGGGCAAGTGCAGTTGTCATGCGCTGCGCTCCCACATAAGTTGAAAGGAGTCAATCACAGATGGGAGGAATATCGGGCATGACAAACAAAGGCCCTTCCGTGAAGGAATTGACCCAGATGATCAACTCGGTTCTGGGTCAGTCGGTGCTCACGGAGCAACAGATGAATCACATTCTTCAAGGGGCGAAGAAAGCCCATCAACAGGGGGGGATGGGCGCGGTTCTGGATTACCTGATGAAGGTGACTCAAGCCGATGTGAGCAAACAGGAACTGAAACAGTTCGCCGATTCGATTCGGTCCAATCCGAAGGTAGGGATGGATATTCTTCAGGGAAGGAGATCTCCCGGTACGGTCGGGAGGAAGCGCCGCAAGTGATGGTGAAGGGGCCGTCATCGTCAGATGACGGCCCTGTTTTTTTGCTGTGCGGAATGTCCGCAACGCGTTTCATAAGCGATCGGCCAATGATCCATACTATGACCAGCTTTGGAAAAAGGAGGGAAAAGGTTGGAGCAGCTGACCCAGATGGAGCTTCTTCGGGTGCAGGAACTGCTCAAGGTGGAAGAGCTGGCTTCCCGAAAGTACGAGCGGTACGCCGAACAGTGCAAGGATGACGAGATGAAGCGGATTTTCCGGGAAGCGTCCGACCTGCACCGGCAGCACGTGGACGCGTTGGTTCAGGAAATGCGCCGCCACAGCGGGCGAGCGGACATGTCCCATTGATTGCGGGCGAAAACGCAGCAGGAACGACCCCGTCGGGGAAAAGGTCCTTATTGCAGGAAGGAGGTTGTCCGAATGGAACTGTTGGAGCGGGAAATGGCTCAGGACATGTTGCTGATGGAAAAGCAGCTGACACAATCCTACACCATGGCGGAGACGGAGTGCGCCAACGAGGCTTTGCGGGAAACGTTGCACCGGCTTCACGAGGATACGGAATCGATGCATGCCCGGTTGTTCCATGCGATGCACCAGCGGGGATGGTATCAGACCCCGGTTGCCGGACAGCAGGCGATTGAAACGGCCATTCTCTCCTGGGAGCAGAAGGAGCTGAGGGGAGAAGAACGGGAAAACCGGCGATGATCAGGCGAGGCTCCGCCCGCGAGGGCGGTTTTCGAGGGAAAGGAGGGATCCGATGATCTCGTGGCTCATGCATCGGATGACCAATGTGGTGATGGACGCGATCGTCAACCGGGTGTTGCAGGACCCCTATACCGAGAATCTGTTTTCCTTCCTCACCATTGCCCAGAAGCTGACGCCGCGGGCCATCGTGGAAGCGGGGATGCGGGCGGAATCGGGGAAGCCCCTGGAGCGTCCCCTGGGCAGTCCGGTGGTTTTGTCGCCCTGGGAGAAGCTGCTGTTCAACCCGGTCCACCTGTACCGGCTTCCCACCCCCGACGGAGTGCAGATCGCGACGGAGGTGACGATCGGCCCGAGGGCCCGGCGGCCGTTGTCGCTGGAGATCCCGGTGTTGATTTCCGGGATGTCCTACGGCGGCGCCCTCGGGTTGAAGGCGAAGCTCGCCCTGGCCCGGGGCGCGTCCCTGGCCGGAACGGCCACCAACTCCGGGGAGGCGCCATTGATCGAGGAAGAGCGGAAGGAAGCACGGTTCTTCATCGGCCAGTACAACCGGGGCGGATGGATGAACACGCCCGAGCAGCTGCAGCAACTGGATGCCATTGAAATTCAATTGGGTCAGGGGGCTCAGGCGGCGGCGCCGATGGGCACCCGTTCCTGGCAGATTGATGAGACCTTCCGGAAACGGTTCAACCTGGCCAAGGGGGAGGATGCCCGGATCCACACCCGCCTGCCGGGGATGAACCGGGTGGAGGACTTCCCGCCGCTGGTGCGGGAGCTTCGGGAGCGTTACGGCGTGCCGGTGGGGCTGAAGACCTGTGCCACCCATTATCTGGAGCACGAAATTGATGTGGCGCTGGAGGGGGAAATCGACTATATCGTCGTGGACGGTGCGGAAGCGGGAACCCACGGGGGGCCGACGATTCTTCAGGATGATGTGGGTTTGCCCACCCTCCACGCCTTGGCCCGGACCGTCCGACACCTGGAGAGGAGGGGTGTGAAGCGGGACGTGTCGGTGATCGCCGCCGGCGGATTGACGACGCCGGGCCATTTTCTCAAGGCGATGGCCCTGGGGGCGGATGCCGTCTATATCGGTTCGATCGCCCTGGTGGCGATGCTCCAAACCCAGATGAACATCGCCTCCCCCTTTGAACCGCCGGTTCAGACGGCTTTGTACCACGGGAAGTTCAAAGAGGACATCGATGTGGAAAAAGGGGCGGAGCACCTGGCCAAATTCCTCAAATCCTGCGTCGAGGAGATGAGGATGGTGGCATACGCCCTGGGCAAGACGGATCTTAATCAGATCGACCGAAGCGACCTGGTCTGCGTCGATCGGGAGCTGGCCCGCCTTCTGGGCGTCGATTATGCGGGGCTGCCCCGGGAGGA
Source organism: Planifilum fimeticola (assembly GCF_003001905.1). Lineage (NCBI taxonomy): Bacteria > Bacillati > Bacillota > Bacilli > Caryophanales > Thermoactinomycetaceae > Planifilum > Planifilum fimeticola. The sequence continues at coordinate 252,897 of NZ_PVNE01000001.1, read as the reverse complement.
ACAACATCTGGCCTGGACGGAAGAGAAGAATCCTTGGGATTTTGCCGGACCCATCCCGGGAGAGCCCCGGTCGGAGAGGGAGCCCGACGCTCCGCCGCCGGTCCATTGAAAAGAGCCCTGCGGATCATCCGCAGGGCTTCTTTACATCCGTTCCGGTGCCGGAAGGCCGATCACATGGAGGGCGTCGGCCAGTGTGGAGCGGGTCCGGGCCGTCAGCCAGAGGCGGAAGGAACGAAGGGGATCGGGGGCCCTCAGGACGGGACAGGCGTTGTAAAAGCTGCTGAAGAGGGAGGCCAGTTCGTAGGTGTAGGCGGTGACCGACGTGGGGTTGAGCTCCTCCGTCGCGGTTTCCAGCGTGTCGGGCCAGAGGGCGAGGTGGCGCAACAGGGCCCGTTCCGACGGTGAGAGATGTTCCGGAACCGCCGGTGCCCGGTCGCGGCGGGAGCGATAGGCGCCGTCCTTCAGAAAGGCTTCCCCCTCCCGGAGGATGGCGGATGCCCGGGCGTGCTGGTACATCAGGTAGATGCCGGAATTCCCCTGGAGATCGACGGCCTGGTCGATGTCGAACACGATTTCCTTTCCCAGGTTGAAGCGGAGGAGATAATAGCGGATGGCCGCCGCAGCGATCTCCCGGCTGGGGATTCCCTCTTTTTGCGGGCGTACGGCTTCCACCGCCGCTTCCATCCGATCGAGCAGCTCGTTGATCTTGATGCCGATTCCCTGCCGTCCGGACATGGGATACGCCGGCTTGCCGTCGGTGGTGTCGATTCCCAATTGCGCGGCGGTGGCGGGGCTCAGGGAGACCACGCCGTAGCTGACATGGTGCAGGTTGGCCGCTTCCTCTTCAAATCCCAGGGTTTCCAGAGCGACTTTCACCATGCGCTGCGGGTATTCCTGGCGGCGGTCGATGACGTTGAGCACCCGGTTTGCCTTCCCGAACGGACGGCTTTCTCCCGTCCGGGAGGAGGTCCACAGATCGCCGGCGAAGGGACGGTAGCGGAAATCCTTGTCCAGCAGGCCGAATTTCCACAGGTGGTAGGCAATGTCCTTGGCGGTGTAGGTGAGCACCCCGTTGGAACGGACAAGCACCTTGTCCGGATTCAGCTCCTCCGCCCCTTTTTCGCCCGCGTCGGGCTGCTTCAGAACCCAGCAGCCGGCGAGCGGTCCCTCCGTTTCCTTGCGAAAGAGGGGGGATTGCTTCAATTTTTCAAAGGCGGCCGCCCAGAATCCCTCCCGGAGGATGTCGCTTTCCCAGACCAGCAGGTCGTAACCGATGCCGAAGCGGGCCATGTCCTCCAAATGTTCGTGGACGATCTTCTCCGCCACGAGGGTGCCGATCCAGGCGATGTTGTTGTTCCCTTCCTCCAAAGCGTGCAGGATCTCGGCGCGTCGCCTTTTCAACTGCTCATCATCGGTCGACCGGTGAACGCGGGTGTAGATATCCCAGCAGTAGTCCCCGAATCGGTCGTAATCCTCCTGGAGGGAAATGTCCAGGAGGCCGGCCACCGTGTCCGCCACCTGGTTGCCCAGATCATCGATGTAGTTGTGCACCTCGACCCGGTATCCGATCCGCTTCAGCATCCGGGCCAGGGTGTCCCCGATGCAGGAATTGCGCAGATGGCCGATGTGGGCCGCCTTGTTGGGGTTGATCGATGTGTGTTCCACGACGACCTTCTTTTGGAAGCGGTCGTGGGAGGAATCATCCTTTTCGGAGAAAGCGGCCCACTCGTTCCAATCCAGAAAAAAGTTCAAAAATCCGGGCGGGGCCACTTCGACCCGGTCGACGAGGGGAATCGATTCCAGATGCGGCTTCAGCGCTTCGGCGATGGAAATGGGGGAACGGCGCAGGACCGGTGCGAGCTTCATCGCCGCATTGGTGGCCAAGTCTCCGTGCTCCATCCGGGACGGTTGTTCGACGGTCACGTTCCGGGGCTCCGGCCATGCGTAACCTTCCTCGGAAAGCAGCGCGGCTACCCTCTTCTCGATTTCCCCGGACATGTATCCCATGACGGATCTCAATGCGGTGTTCCTCCTTCAATCAGGAAAAAGACGGAATGGAAAAGTTTCTCCCCATTATACACGAAAAAAGACCGGGGGAAACGGTTTTTGGCAGGACCATCCTTTAAAGCGGAAAAATTTTTGGCCTCAAGAATTCCTGATCTTGTATCATTCCTCGATGAGCGTTAAGATGGATCCGTTAAAACGCGGAAAATATTTTGAAAGAGGCGAATGGGATCTGCACGTCACGGCGGCGGAAATCTTCGGGGGATCACGGCTGCGCTGACGGTTTCGCAGGGTTGCTCACATACGGATCGTCTCCGCTTCGGGAGAGGCGGAGGATGCTGTCCCTTTATAGAGCCGCCGTCGGATTGGGACCGATGGGCGTCGACTCAAGCCCGATGGGCGGGTTGGCGCATGAGGGGTTTTGGAGGTGTTTCCATGCGGTTTTTTCGTTTCGATGCGGAAGTCCGGCGCATGATTGAACGGTTCGGAAGCCGGAAGGTGGGGGTTTCGCGAATTGTTCGCTCGGAGGGGCTCTTCCAGGCGGGGTGTATGCATTTTGATCCGGGCGGTGTCATCGGTTTTCATCCGGCCGGGGTGAATCAGCTGTTTCTGGTGGTGTCGGGAAGCGGGTGGGTGCGTGACGAGACCGACAGGGTTCCGATCCGCGCGGGGGAGGCGGTTTTTTGGGAGGCGGGTGAAGGACACGAGTCGGGAACGGAGACGGGCATGACCGCCATCGTCATCGAAGGCCCCGGTCTGAATCCGGACGAATGGATGCCGCCCTTGAAAGACCGGTAAAACAGTGGATGGGTGGCCGGAGGGGCGTGCCGCTCCGTTTCGTTGCAATGGCAAAGGCACTCTCGGCACACCCCCTCCGGCGGTTTTCTTTTTTCCAACTCAAAGAAAAGAGCCGGAGAGGGCTCTCCGGCTTCGGAATAACCTGCTTTCGATTACAACTGGGTTCCCGGGTTGTCCGCCGCTTCCTCCTCGTGCAACAGGCGCCACAGCCGCTCTTTGCACCGGAGGAAGGGTTCCTGGGTGACCATCCGGCGGGAGCGGGGGCGGGGGAGATCGACGGTGAGGATCTCTTTCACGCGGGCGGGCCGGGGGGTGAAAACGTAGATCCGGTCCGACAGGTATATCGCCTCGTCGATGCTGTGGGTGATCATGCCGATGGTGTGGCCGAACCGGTCGCGGATGCCGAGCAGCCAGTCCTGCATCTGTTCCCGGGTCAGGGCGTCCAAGGAACCGAAGGGTTCATCCAAAAGCCAGAGGTCCCGCCCGGTCACCGCCGTCCGCAGGAGGGCGGCCCGCTGCCGCATGCCTCCGGAGAGGCGGGAGGGGTACTCATCGGCGAAATCCGTCAGACCGAAGACGGGCAGGAGCTCCCGGGCCTTTTCCCGGGCCTTCCGGCGGGAAAGCCCCCGCACCTCGGCGCCGAGGATGGCGTTGTCCAGCACGGTCCGCCACGGAAGCAGGCAATCCTTCTGCATCATGTAGCTGACGTGGCCGGTGCGGCCGGTTACTTCCTTCCCGTCCAGGGCGACGCTGCCCCGGTCCGGCACCTCCAGCCCGCTCAGAATGTTGAAGATCGTGCTCTTGCCGCAGCCGCTGGGACCGATCAGAGAGACGAATTCCCCGGACCGGATTTCCAGGTCGATCCCTTGAAGGACGGGAAGGTTTCCCGCAGGAATGCGATAGGTTTTATGAATTTCGCGAAGGCGCACTTTCATCGCATTTTCCCCCATCGTCGAGCATCACCTTCATTGGGGCAGGTATTCATTCGTGAAGGCCTTGGACGGGTCGATCTTCTTCTCGATCAGTTTGTGTTTCCACATCCAGTCGGTGAAACCGACCCATACTTCTTCCTTTTGCACCCCCCAGGATGGCGCGTCGGCCCGGTACTGCTTGCTGATCCATTGCTGCGATTTCCGGACCAATTCGGGATCCGATTCGGGGACGGCCTCGATCAGGATGTCGGCCGCTTCTTTGGGATGGTCGATGGCAAATTCGTATCCCTTTTTCACTGCCGAAAGGAATTTCTTGATGGTATCCGGGTCTTTCCGGATCATCTCTTCGTTGGTGATGATTGTCGGCGTGTAAAAGTCGAGAACGGGGTCCAGATCCTTCAGGTAGATGACGTCCAGGGATACTTTCCTGAGTTCCGCCTCAATGCCCGTCCAACCGTAGTAGATCCAGGAAAAGTCGATATCCCGCTTGATCGCGGTGAAGAAATCGGCCTGGCCGATGTTGACGATGCGCACTTTGTCCTCCACGTTTTTGGTCTTTACACCGTCCAGCTCAAGGACCGTTTGGATGAAGGCGTTTTCGATCGGCGTTCCCCATCCTCCGTAGGTTTTGCCGACGAAATCCTTGGGCGAGCGGATCTTTTTCTCCTTGGGGGCGGCGAATCCCGAGGTGTTGTGCTGGAGGACGGCCGCGACCGACACGACGGGAACTCCCTGGGCCCGGGCCTGGGTCACATATTCCTGGGAGCTGATGCCGAAGGGAGCCTTGCCGGCACCCACCAGTTCGTTGGCCGAGGTTTCACCCGGGGTGACGATCTCCACTTCCAGTCCCTCTTCGGCAAAATAGCCCTTGTTCTGGGCGACGTACAGGCCCGTGTGGTTCGTGTTGGGCAGCCAGTCCAGCATGATGGTGACTTTCTTTTTGCCTTCGGACGAGGTATTGTCGTCGGACGGCCGGCCGCACGCCGACAGGACCAACGTGAGAACCAGCAGAAGAATGGATGCGATGCGGATGCTTTTCCATCGTTTCATCGGTGAATAGCGCGCTTTTCGGCAGTAGAGCCGGAGAAGCCGCTTTTCCCCCCTTTTGCAGAAGTTATTTCGACGGTTCCTTGTCCCGGCTTTGTTTCCAGGGAACCGCCATCCGTTCCAACAGGCGGATCAGGAAAAACAGGAGCCAGGTCCAGAACGTGATGGCCAAGATGGCCACGAAGACCCGGTCCGCGGCGAAGGAGTGCTGCGCCCGGACCAGAAAGACGCCCAGGCCGACATTGGCCCCCAGCCACTCGGCGATCACCGCCCCGAGGACGCTGTAGGTGGCGGCGATTTTCATCCCCGAAAAAAAGGCGGGCAGGGCGTGAGGGAAGCGGACCATGCGGAAGATCTGCCAGGAATTGGCCCCCATGGACCGGAGCAGACGAACCATGTCCGGATCCGCCGAGCGAAGCCCGTCCGCCGTGCTGACGACCACCGGGAAAAAGGTGACCAGGGCGACGATCAAGACCTTGGGCAGCAGGTCGTAACCGAACCAGAGGATGAAAAGCGGAGCGACGGCGATGATCGGCACGGTCTGGGTACCGACCAGGAGAGGATAAAGGGCCCTCTTCAGCCAAGGGGAGAGCTCCATCACCATCGCCAGCAGCCACCCGGCGGCGATTCCCGCCGCAAAGCCGAGGGCCGCCTCCTTCAGCGTCGGCCCCGTGTGGCGAAGGACGAGGGGCATGTCCGCCGCCAGGGTGCGCAGGATGTCGCTCGGGGCGGGAAGGAGCCATTTTTCCACGCCGGTGAGCCGGACGCCTCCCTCCCACAGGGCCAGCAGGAAAAGGAGAATCGATACCGGCGGTCCGACCGTGCGAAGATGCTTTTGCCACTGACGGATTTGCAAGCCGGTCACCCCTTCCGGTATTTGCCCACTTTTTCATCCCAGTTGAGCCCGGAGGGTTTGTAGTCGATTTTGACGATGCTGATCACTCGATCGCTGCCCGCAGCGATCACCGCTTCCTGGGCCCGCTTCACCACGTCCATCAACACGTCGTAGTCTCCCTCCATCGTCGTCTCCAGGGGGCCCACCTCGTAGCGGACGCCCGATTCCCGGATCACATCGATCGCCTTGTCCACCAAGGCGTAAATTTCTTCGTCGGTTTTTCCCCGGGGCAAGATCTGCAAACTGACGTTGGCATTCGCCATTGGATCACCTCCCGTGCCGTAAAAAAGCCGATCCGGAACCGGATCGGCTTGAGTGCACATGCGCTCTCCACCCGTCAAAACGGATGGACGACGACAAATTCCCTGCGCTGGCATTATCCAGATCAGGTTCGTCGGGTCGGTGCCGATCCGGGCACCCTCTCAGCCGGGCTTCCCCCAGCTCCCCGCTGTATATGCGGTTTCAGCTACAACATACCACATGTCCCGAGGGTTGACAATGCGTGCGCGCATGGGGATTTTTCCCGTAACTGTCCGAAACGTCCGTCTCTACCGTCTCCCTCGAATCCTGGGGATGCGGATTGCCGTCCATTTTTCGCGGGAAATCTGGATGAACGCATTTTGCGTCATCTTCCTCCGGTCCAAGCCGACGTTTTGGGATATTTTTCCCCGAGGGGGGAACCATAATTAACCAGACGCGGCAAAGCTAAAAGGAGGGAACTTGCGTGATCCATCGGCAAGGGTTGATCGGAGCGGCGGCGGTGTTGGTGGCGCTGGCGGGGGCTGTGTTAAGCGTCGAAACCTGGGCGGCGAAGGATACGGGGGGAGCTGCCGCATATCGTGAAACCCGTCAGGTTCAACCCCTTTCCACCCGTCCCCCCTCCGGGGAAGCGAAGCGGGACATGGAGGAGCGGATTGCGGGGTATCTGGGAATCCCCCGCGATGAGGTGGAGGCGTTGATCGACGAAGGCGTGAAGCGCTGCGACCTGTACCCCGCCGCGGTGATCGCCAAGCTGAGCGATCGGGATCTGCGATCGGTGCTGAAGGCGAAGGCGGAGAAAAAGACATGGCATACCGTGGCAAAGGATCTGGGCGTGGATGAGAGGAAATTCCGGAGCGAGATGCATCGCATCCTTCCTGCGGCGGCGAGAAAAGCCGTCTGGCTGGACCACCATCCGGAGGTGGTCTCCAGGAGTATCGCCGAGTATTTGGAGATGGACGAGAAGAAACTGGCGGCGATGATCAAAAAGGAAAAAGTGCGTCCCCGGGAATGGTTGAAAGCGGCCGTTCTGTCCAAAATCAGCGGCAAGCCGCTGGGGAAGGTGATGGCCATGAAGAAAAAGGGCAGCTGGTTGGAGGTGGCCACCGCCTTGGGCGTGTCCCGTGAGGAAGTCCGTACGGAGATGCAGCGGTTGAGGAAAATCCTGAAGAAACACGCCGAGCGGTGGGATGAAGAGCACAGGGAAACAGGGAGAGAAGCGGGGCAGATGCGGTCAAATTTGCTGAGTGAACCCCTTTTGGTTCGGGTGCCGGCGTAGCGGCACCTGTTTTTGTTGCCGGTATGTGTGTTTGAAGGGGAGCGGGCGCAGCAGGTGGTATTCCATATCCTGGTTTTGGCTAAAATTGGCAACAAGAGGATCGGAACGTAAGTTCGGATAATCCCGGGGATGGAGGTAGCAATCTTGACAATCCGTCATTCGGAGGCTGACCGGGTGGTAGACGAAGTGAGCGCATATATTCATCAACATATCCGGGAGCCGATCACCCTTCACCGATTGGCCCGGCATGCGGGATACAGCCCTTTTCATTTCACGCGAATCTTCAAGAATCGAACGGGGCTCACTCCGATGTATTACGTCTCTTCCGTACGCCTGCAAAGGGCGAAGGATTTGTTGTTGCACACCCGGCTGACTGTTCGCGACATCGCGCTGGAGATCGGACATCAAAGCCTCGGAACATTTACCACGCGGTTTACCGAACGGGTGGGCGTGACCCCGGCCCAATTTCGGAAAACAGCATCCATGATCCCCCGATCCTGATCTCTCTCCCTCTGTTGATGGCGAACTTCCTCAATCGGTTCCAAAAGAATGCACCGGGTGATCTTTCCCCGGTGCATCCCTTTTCGTTGCCGTTTTGTTCAGTTCGGCCTTATGGGCGGGATGTTCTCCAATATCCGATGTTTCCACCTTGTCAATTTCTCCCGGAAATTCGGTTTTGACGTGCGTGGCTTCGCTTCGATGCTGATATTTCCGTGGATTGTGGCATAGGGCTTCAGGAGGACATTTGAGATCTTTCTGCGTTCCGGCAGGGATACCGTCCCCTTGGGGATTCGGATAAAATGGTGCTGGTTCCGAATGGAACAGCTCACGTACATGTCCCACGTTCCTTCCCTGGTGAAGGGATGTACGGAGAATTCGCCCCGAAAGGAGAAGGTGTTTGCGTTTAGCCGCTCCGTTGACAGCGGGAAGTATTCATCCACCAGCACCGACCGTTCCCGAATATACAAGGACAAGGAAGGTTCTTCCCGAAGATCCTGTTTAAAGGTCAGGGACCCGGCAATATGGATGTCGCTGGGACCGTTCCATTCCATTTGGTCGACAGTGCAAATCGGTTTCTTCACCCGGACCCTTTGCTCGCTCTGCCTGAGAGCCGATTCGTAGACTTGCATCCATTCATCCACATATCGTTCTTCACTGAGGATCTCCGGGGTTTTCCTGGCCTCCTGCCCCAGGGCTTCTCTCAGTTCCGGTTCGGTGAACAGTTTTACCATGGCATCGGCCAACTCGCCGATATCGTGGGGTTTCACCAGAAGCCCGTCCACTCCGTTGCGAATCATCGCCCTGGGACCGTAATTCACTTCGTAAGCGATCACGGGGGTGCCGACCATCTTGCTCTCGATGATGGTGAGCGGAAAGGCCTCCTCGGAGGAGGGCAATACGGAAAAGGCCGCCCTTGAAAACACACCGATGGCGTCTTGCGTGATGCCGCAAACTTTGACGTGTTGCTCCAGTTCCAAATCCCGGATCAGCTTTTGATAGTTTTTTTCCTCTGCTCCATAACCCCAAATTTCCAATTTTGCTTGCGGAACCTTTTTCACAACCCGTTTGAAAGCCCGAATGGCGTGATCCACGTTTTTCAGCTCAACAAATCTTCCCACGTAAACGCAGGTGAAAGGATCCCTCTCCACGTCCGGCCTCGGTTGAATCCTGGGGGCGCAATGGGGAACGACGTGGAAGGTGGATCGAGGGCCGAATTGCCGCTCGACATCTTTTTTCTGTAGATCGGTGGTAAAGACGACGGCATCAAACTGATCCGCTTTTTCCAAAACCGTTCCGTGGACCTCTTTTAACGGCGCGCCGTAGGTGTAGGGTTTTTGCAGATGAAGGGAGTGAAACATCTTGACTTTGACGACATGGGGATGGTCCACCTTGAGAAGAATATAATCCGTATTTTTCTTCGAAACATCCGTTTGAAAGATCGCCTTCGGATGCCGATCGGCGATTTTGTGAAGCCAATGGAGCTTCAACGTCCGGACGTTCGGGAAGGTGTTGATGAGGGTCCCGTCCCGGTCGAACCAGTCCACCTGAATGCACTTTTTGGTTTTCGGGTTGTACCGGTACTCCAGAAAGCATCGTCCCGTCTCGTCCAGGAACCGCTTTTGTCGGGGATTGGCGGTATCCCGGTCATACTCAACGATCTGCCTGACGCGCCCTTTCATGTCGAAGTGTTCGCGGCGGACGAGAACCCGGTTTTCATCGAAGTGGTCGGTGAAGTTCAACCGCCCGTCGTCATCGTACTCTTTATATTTGACGAGCGTGCCGTTCCGATATAGGCGGTAACCGTTTGTCTCCGGGACGCGTTCAAGATCAAACCCTTCTTCTTCCGGGGGATGATCGATCCTTGGCGCATCGTCCGCCGTGACGGTTTGAAAATCGTCGTTTGTCTTGTGGGACAGGTATTCAAACATGTTGAGAATGGGGATCTCGGGATGGAGGAGGTTTAAGCGGATCATTTCGCTGCGAATAAAGTCATAGTCGGGATCGAAGTTCAGGGTGAGAATATATATTTGACAATTTCTTTTTTCGCGAAGAAGCTTGGCTCTGGCGAGCACGTTGCGGGTCCCCCCGCCTCGAATGTGGCTGATGGAGTTGAAGAGATAAAAAATCGGCTCCTTCATGTGAACTCACCCTAACATAGGGGAATTGACGCGATACGATTTTACCACATTATAGTAGGTTCGTGTGAAATCGATATATTCACACTAATAAGAAATCATTTTGATAAAAAAATTAGCACACCTTTTTCGTAAAATGATGTAAAATATTCCTGTCCTCGTTTGTGATGGACAAAATCGTTTGTTTTTCAGGGGGGTGGCCGCCAAGAAGCGATCCCATCCAGTTGTTGCGGTCTGAACTGAATCGTCAAGGGGGTTCAACATGTTTCGTCGGGGTTTGTGGACAAAATTCATTTTTTTGGGAACAATGCTTTCCTTCGCCCTTTTTGTGCCGGCATTCCCGTCTTCCTGGGCGAAGAATCCCGCCGTGAAAATCTTGGCCGAGGAGGTTCGGCACGAGCAGCCGGATGAGTTTGCCCAAGGAGATCTTGAGAACTTGGCAGTCCGTGCCGAGGGAAAACAAGCGGAACTGTCGGTGGAGTCGGGGAAAACGTCGGGGGTTTACGTTTCGCCGGTCATCAAATCCCGCATCGTTTTCACCGATGTCGGTGTCCATTGGAAGGACCGTTCCTCCTTCAAAAAGTGGGGAAAGCCCAACGAGTTGATCGAAATCGCGATTCGCACTTCCCGGGACGGCAAGACGTGGTCTTCCTGGAAAGTGGTCGAAGTCGATGAAATCGAAGGGCCGGACCACCGGAAAAGCGAGGAAACCTTCTCGAAACTGATCTACGGGGATCGGGGAAGGTACATCCAATACCGCATTGAAATGGATACCGACGGATCGAAAAAGCCGCGAATCCGAGATTTCAAGCTGACGCTGATCAACTCGGAAGACGGCGGCAAGGTGGAGACGATGACTTCTTTGGCCGACATTCTCTTCAAGAGGGCAAAGGCGGCCTTCCTGGATAAACCCGAAGTGGTCAGCCGTGCCGAGTGGGGAGCGGATGAATCGCTTCGCTACAATTCGGACGGTACGGAAAAGTGGCCGCGGGAGTATGATCAAGTCACCCATCTCGTCGTCCACCACACCGACACGCCTGTGAACGATCCCGATCCGGCCGCCCGCGTCCGTTCCATCTACTATTACCACACGGTGACGCGGAATTACGGCGACATCGGCTATAATGCGATCATCGGCAGCGATGGGCGGATCTACGAGGGGCGCAAGGGAGAGGACGGCGATGTGCTGACGCCGGGAGTGGTTGGCGCACACGCTTACTCGTTTAACTACGGCTCCTTCGGGGTTGCCGTGATGGGCACCTACGAGTCGACCGCCTTGCCCGACTCCCTGCGCGAGAAATTGATTCAATTGCTGGCTTACCAGGCCGATCTTCACGGGATCGATCCCCTGGGCAAGGCCGACTTTGTCCGGGATTACGAATACAATGATCCCAATGTGCCTCCGGTGGATAAAAACGTCCCCACCCTATTGGGACACGGCAATCTTCCCCGGGCCAGCACGCAATGTCCGGGCGATTACATTGTCAATCATCTGACCGGCCTTCGCTCGGACGTCGGCGCGGCGATGAGGATGAAGCGGCTCGACGGCCGCAACCGCTATGAAGTGTCCGTCGCCATCAGCAAGGAGATCGGGACATCGGCCGCCTCCGACACGGTGGTGCTCGCCCGCGGAGATATGTTTACGGATGCCCTGTCGGGAGGCCCGTTGGCGCATGCCAACCACGCACCGATCCTGTTGACCACCACGGACAAGCTGCAGGCTTCGGTCAAGGAGGAAATCAAGCGGCGCCGGCCGAAGAAGGCGATCATCCTGGGGGGTACCCTGTCCGTGTCCACCTATGTGGAGGAAGAGCTGCGGTCACTCGGCGTCCAGACCATCAAGCGGATCGACGGCCGCAACCGGTATGCGGTGTCTGCGGGGGTGGCCGAACAGTTGGCGGGGGTCCGCACAACGGACACGGCCTTTGTGGTAAGCGGTCAGACGTATCCGGATGCCCTCTCGGCATCCAGCATCGCCGCCCAGAAAGGATCCCCCATCTTGATGGTGACGACCGATTCGGTGCCTTCTTCGATCGAATCCTTCATAAAAGGGCATCCCGAGATCAAGAAATTTATTATCGTGGGCGGTCCGCTCACCGTTTCCGACAATGTGAAGTCCCAGCTGTCCAAATATGGAACGGTGACCCGGATCAGCGGTTCGAACCGCTATGATGTGAATGTCAATGTGGTGAAGCACTTCAACATGAGCCTCAATACGGTGGTGTTCGCCCGCGGAGATATGTTTACGGATGCCCTTTCGGGAGGTCCGTTGGCCGCCCTGTCCAAGGGTCCGCTCCTCCTGACCAAACCCGAGGAGCTGCATCCCAAGGTGAATGACCTTTTGAAGGAACGCCCCGGAGAGATGAAGCGGGCTTATCTCCTCGGAGGCACCAAATCGATCTCGACCAAGACGGAAAAACAGATTCGCAACTATTTGAAGTAACACCGGGATACCGGCTGGAACGGCCTGAATATCCCATTTAACGGCTTCTGTATTCTACAGAGGCCGTTTCCTTTGCGCCGGAATAGGGATGACCCCTTTTCCGAAGGGGAAATCTTCTTTTCCGGCGGGGTGCGGGTTTTCCGATCGGCTGGGGAGTGGAGACGGGATGGACGGAGGAGATGAGAGGATGGACCGCCCGGTTGGGATTTTATTTCACAAAAGGGCAATAGAGTTTTTGCTTCGGTGTTCTCTCGCGCTAAACTAATAGAAAGGGAGGTGTCTATGGATGAGGGGAGCCTATTATCCGCCGGTCTTTCAGTCGAAGCGGTTTCATTGCATGTTCTGCAGCGTGCTTGCCGAGCAAAACTGGTTCAGCATCAATGCAAAGAATCGGTTGTGGCGGTGCGTTTGCCACCATTGCAAAAACGAGTCGGTCTGGATGGAGATCAACAAGGGTGAAGGACGCATTTTGCACCCGGACATTCTCCAGGGTCCGCCCCCTCACGAAGAAATGCCGGAGGGCGTGAAGGAGGACTACGTGGAGGCGTTGTCGATTGTTTCCAAGTCTCCTCGTGGAGCTTCGGCATTGCTCCGACTGGCCTTGAAGAAACTGATGAAAGAGTTGGGTGAATCGGGGAAAAACATGGACGAGGACATCGCTTCACTGGTGGAAAAGGGATTGCCGGCGGTGGTGCGGCAAGCATTGGAGCACTACCGGGTGATCGGAACTGAATCGGCTGTCCCGGGACAACTGGATTCGAGGGATGACCGGGAGACGGCGATGCAACTATTTGAACTGATCAATTTTATCGTGGAAGACCGAATCACGCGCACGAAGAAGATCGAGGCAATTTCTCAGCTTCTCCCCAATCGCGTTTAGGGGAAGCAACCGTCGAATGTCGGAGGATGTCCTGGATCCGGGTTATAATTCGGTGTTTCATTTTGGATACCGGTTTGATCCGGGAAAAGGGTGGAGGGTTTTTTGGAAGGGGACTGGACTCGGATGCCGGCGTGATATCGGCCTGGCGGTTTGGGCCGAAGCGGCGGCATTGGAGAAAACTGAAGCAAAAAAAGAAGGCCCGCATTGGGGGCCGGATGATCGGATGGGACCGATTTGCAGCGCCCACCGCCAGGGAGCAGCGGGAAAATCGGTCCCTTCTTGTATGCGAGGGCGGTTTCCGACGGCGGTGAAGCGTTTTTCCTTTTCAGGCCTTTACGGGCGGGCGGGGATGCATCCCCGCCGTTTCTCCTCAGTTTTCCCCAATGCCGTTTCCACTGCCGCCTCCGGTGTTTCCGCCGCCATCTCCGCCGCCGGTTTCGCCGCCGCTGCCGCCGCCATTTCCGCTGCCACCGGGATTCCCGCCACCGGTTTCGCCGCCGCCATTTCCGCCGCCACCGGGGTTCCCGCCGCCTTCACCGTTGTTACCGCCGGTGTCGGGCGGCTGGGGCGTGTCGTCACCGCCGTTTTTTCCGTTGCCGGGGTTCGGCGGTTTGGGATTGGTATCGGGCGGTTGCGTGCCCGGGCCGGGGGTGGGGGATTTTTCCGGTCCCGGATCCCAGGACGGCCCGTCGGTGTCGGGAATGGAGGGCCCGTCATGGGTGGATTTCGGTCCTTCGAAGGACTTCGGCTTGAGCCCGGCATGGATCTCCGCCATCACCTTGTGGAAGATCCGTGCCGGATAATCGCCGCCGCTCAATCGGACCCGGCTGCCCTTGTCGTTGTAGACCATGGTGGCCATGACGTAGCGCGGGGTGTAGCCGACGAACCAAGCTTCCTTGTAGTTCTGAGTCGTTCCCGTCTTTCCGGCCACTTCCCAGCCGGGGATCCGGGCGTTCTGCCCCGTTCCTCCCTCGACGACAAACTTCAGGATCTTGGTCATCATACGAGCCGTCTGCGGACTGAATACCTTCCGCTGTTTCGGCTCCTTTTTCGGTTTCACCTCGTCCCCGTCCCAGGCTTCAATCTTGCGGATCGTGTGGGGCTCGATGATCTTTCCGTCGTTGGCGAAAGCGCTGTATGCTTCCGCCATCTGAACGGTGTTGACTCCCTCGGTGAGTCCGCCCAAGGCGAGGGGAGCCAGGTAGCGGTCCTCTTTTTTGATGGGGAGTCCCATCTTTTTGGCGTATTCCGCTCCGGTCTTCACCCCGACCACTTCATGCAGCAGGCGGACGGTGGCGGCGTTCAGGGATTTGGCGGCCACCGTCCGAAGGGGGACGTACCCCGAGTAGGTTCTCGAGTAGTTTTGGGGCGACCAGCCGTTGACGGTGATCGGCGCGTCCAGGACGCGGGTATATTCCGTGTATCCTTTTTCCTCGACGGCGGGAGCATACACGCTGATCGGCTTGATGGAGGAGCCCGGCTGTTTCGGCAGCAAGGCCCGGTTCAGGTATCCGCTCAGATAGTTGCGGCCGCCGCCGACGGCGACGATTTCGCCGTTTTTCGGGTCAATGATTGTCGCTCCGGCGTCCAGGCCGGAATGAGCCTTGAGGAGAGGATCGTTTTTCAGCGTGTTTTCCAGGGTTTTTTGGGCGGAGGGAATCAAACCGGTGTAGATTTTGTAAGCGCCGCTGGTCAGTTCCTGTTCGTCCATGCCGTAGCGTTCGGCCGCTTCGTCGATGACCATGTCCACGTAGGCGGCGTACTGGTTGTTCTTTTTGTATTTGGAGAGATACTTCCGGTTGACTCCCAGTCCCTTTTTCTGGTACTTTTTATTTTCCGCTTTGCTGATGAGTCCGGTCTCTTCCATCACGTCGAGGATGGTATCCCGGCGATCCTTTGCCTTTTTGGGATGCAGGTAGGGGTTGTAAGATCCCGGTGCCTTGGGGAGACCGGCCAAGAGGGCGATTTCGTGGGGTTCCAGCTCCTCTTTGGTGATGTCCTTGTCGAAATAGATCTTGGCGGCCATTTTGACGCCGCGGACCTGGTTTCCGAGGTAGATGTAATTGAGGTAGGCTTCGAGGATTTCGTCCTTGGTGTATCGGCGTTCCAGGTTCCAGGCGATCAGCGACTCCTTGATTTTCCGGCTCAGTTCTTTGTCCCGGTCTTGCAGGATGGTGTTTCGGGCGACCTGCATGGTGATGGTCCCGCCGCCCTCCACCGCGCCCATGGCAAGGAGGTTGCGAACCGTCGCCCGCCCGATGCTCTTCCAATCCACGCCGTTATGGCTGTAAAAGCGTCGGTCTTCGACGGCGACAAAGGTTTGGATCAACAGATCGGATTTGATATCGTCCAGCTTGACGTATTCAAAGTGGGTGTCGCCGAGTTGGACCACTTTTTTATTATTCTTGTCGTACAAGGTGGAGGCGAAGTTCATCTTTTTCATCGATTCCAAATCGTAGACGCCGCCGGTCAGGAAGACGGCGGAACAGCCTCCGGCAATCAGGAGCAAGGTGGTGGTCAAAACGAGGATCCACCACTTTTTCCCCATGCTTTTCCGCCACAATTTCCACATCAACTGGAGTTTTCTCATCCGCAAATGGCTCCCCCCCTTTCGGTTCCCCATACCCCCATATCTTTCTGTTCGCAGGCGGCGGTGGATGCTGCCCCTGCCGGACAACAAAACCCATGCGTTGCTGCGACACGCATGGGCTTTGCGCTCATACCATCCTGAACTCCAACCATCATCCATTGTATGTGGTTGGGGAGGATTTCATCACAAAGCGGGCGTTTGAGAAATTCGTTTGTTATAGAGCATCTATGCAAAGGTTCCATACGTTGCAACGACAAGGAGCAATAGCGAAAAGCTGTTCCCCAACGGTTTCCGACAAAGGCCGAACGCTCCCTAATTGTTAATTCTACCCAAAATCTGGCGAAAAGCAAGGGTATATAAAAGGTTTTAATACCCCTGCAGGGTGGTCCAGACTTCCAGTTTGGTTTGCACCTTGCGGATCACCTCATCGGTGAACTCGGTGGTGGTGGCGCTGCCTCCCAGGTCAGCGGTCCGCGTTCCCTCGCGGACGGCCTCGATGGTCGATTCATAGATGGCCCGGGATGCGGCCGATGCCTGGGGATCGTTGAAATAGGTGAGCAGGGAGGCCGCCGCCAGGATCATCGCCATCGGATTGGCGATGTTCTTGCCGAAGAGGGTCGGCGCCGTTCCGTGCGGGGCTTCGGCCATCACCACCTGCGGGTTGAAATCTTCGTCGAAGCTGAGCAGGATCGATTCGGCGCCTGCAATCGATCCGAACAACTGCAGGACCAGATCGCTCAGGCAGTCCCCATCCCGGTTGAGGGCGGGGATCACCATCGGTTCGCCCGAACTGTTGAGGAGAAGGGCGTAGGTGGCATCGATCAACTGGGGTTCGTAGGGTACCTCGGGATACCTTTTGCTGGCGGCATCCATTTCTTCCTTCAACATGCCTTCGTAGACGGGGCTGACGGTAAATTTGGGGCCGCCGAACACCTTGGCGTTCATCCGCTTGGCGTGGCGGAAGGCGAATTCCGCGACGGCGCGGCAGGTTTTTCGGTCGATCCGCTCCGTACGGAACGCCACCTCCTCCACTCCTTCTCCCTCGCGCCACTCCTCCGCGCCGTAGGCGTCACCCACCGCCATCCGGATGACGGAAATGGGCGCGTAGGTGCCGGCCACCGGTCGCACCCCGGGAATCCGCCGTCCGGTGCGGACGATCACCTTGCCGTCGATCTCCCGACGCAGGATGGCGTTGGGGCTGCCCACGTCCCCTTTCTCCTCCGGCGTGATGGTGGCCGCCTTGAGGCCGAAGCCGGCTTCCTTCATCGCCTTTGCCGCTTCGTAGACCACCTGGTTCTTGGTTTTGCGCCGGTTTTCCAGGCTTAGGTCGAAGGGTTTAAAGTCGATTTCAAAACGGATGACATCGGGATGAAGCACCCGAAGGGCCTCCTCCAGGAGCTCCTGCCCGGTTTGGTCACCTTTCATCACCACTACGGTTTTTTTCTCTGCCAACGTCAATCACCTCAACTACTAATGCTACCCCCAAACAGTGACGGGAATCAAGCAAAACTGTTCGGTGACGATCGCTCATCGCGGCCTCTTTTCTTCCCGGGCAACTGTCCAATTTTTTCCGCATGGTTTCGTGTCCGTTTCTCCGAGGACGAATGACGAATGAATTGGAAGGAGAAACGATGCGGAAAGGAGCCGCTGGAATGAGGTTGAAAAGACGCTTGACGCCCTTTGTCGATCCGCTGCCTATTCCGGGGGTCTTAAAACCGATTTCCAGAAAACCGCGCTTTACCTTTTATGTGGTTCGCATGATGGAAACCTTCCAAAAGCTGCATCGCGATCTCCCCCCCACCCGGATCTGGGGGTATGAGGGGAAATATCCGGGACCGACCATCGAAGTGTGGAGGAACGAACCGGTCCGGGTGCTTTGGTTGAACCAACTTCCCAAAAGGCATTTTCTCCCGGTGGATCAAACCATTCACGGAGCTCGTGGAAACCCGGAAGTCAGGACGGTGGTCCATGCCCACGGGGTGGTGTCCCCTCCGGACAGCGACGGCCATCCCGATGCCTGGTTTACCCGCGGTTTCAGGGAGACAGGGCCCTTTTTCCAGAGGAGGATTTACCGGTATCCCAACACCCAGCGGGCGGCGACCCTCTGGTATCACGATCACGCCCTCGGAATCACGCGGCTCAACATTTATGCCGGCCTGGCGGGATTTTATTTGATCCGCGACGGCGAGGAGCTGTCACTCAATCTCCCCAGGGGCAAATTTGAAATTCCCCTGCTCATTCAGGATCGTTCCTTTAACCGGGACGGCTCGCTTTTTTATCCGAGAAGGCCGCAACCCGCCTCCCCCGGGCTTCCTGACCCTTCCATCGTCCCGGAATTTTTTGGCGACACGATTCTGGTGAACGGCAAGGTGTGGCCCTTTTTGAGTGTGGAACCCCGGAAATACCGGTTCCGCCTGCTGAACGGATCCAATTCCCGATTTTACACGTTGCGTCTCAGCTCCGGTCAGCCCTTCATCCAAATCGGAACGGACGGCGGATTGATGGCGCGTCCCGTCCGGGTTCAATCGCTCACCTTGGGGCCGGCCGAGCGCGCAGATGTGATCCTCGACTTTTCCAACTTCAAAGGGAAAACCATCACGATGACCAACAGCGCCCCGGCCCCCTATCCGGACGGTGATCCCGTCAACCCGCGAACGACGGGGCTGGTCATGCAATTCCGGGTCAATCGGCCGCTGAGCTCAAGGGATACCAGCTCCATTCCCCGCCGGTTGAGCGCGCTTCCGCCTACGCCGTTGAGCCGGGTGAGAAGGGTGCGAAATCTTTCCCTGGTGGAGAGCAACGACCGTTTCGGCCGGCTGCTTTTGCTGTTGGAGAACAGGAGGTGGTCGGACCCGATCACGACCCGGCCGCGCCTGGGAAGTTTCGAACTGTGGCAGTTGATCAATACCACTCCGGATACCCATCCGATTCACATTCATGAGGTTCATTTTCGCATCCTGAACCGCCAGCCTTTTGATGTCAATCATTTCAATCGAACCGGGAAACTTCGGTTTACCGGCGCGCCCGTGCCCCCGTCACCCGATGAACGGGGCCTGAAGGATACGGTCCGCGCCAATCCCGGACAGGTGACGCGGATCATTCCGCACTTCGGGCTCACTTCCTTCACCGGGGAGTTTGTCTGGCATTGTCACATTCTTGAGCATGAGGATTGGGAAATGATGCGTCCCTACCGGATAGTGAGGGGATAACTCCGGTTGATGAGGGTGGACCGCTGAACAAAACCCATTTCCGGAAGTCGGAGGCGATTTTTCGTCGGCGACCACTGCCGGGAGTCGAGGCGGAAAATCGCCTTTGCGCTGATATTCTGTCACAACCCGCGGACGAATCCGGAGGGAGCAGGGCCCTTCCTTTTACGGCCCTGGGCGGAGAGTTATAATGGGGAACAAAGGAGAGTTTGAGAAAAGGAGTGGTTGGGTGAAGGGCGGTTTTGTCGCTCGAGGCGTGTGGGTGCTGATGGTGATCGCTCTTTTGCTCCTGACTCCGGCATCATCCCCCGGCGTGTCGGGCGACATCAACGGACCGGATCGCGACGGTTCCGACTGGGTGGAGGAGCGCATCCGGAACATGACTCTGGAGCAAAAAGTCGGCCAGATGTTCATGGTCGGCTTCGGAAACCCGGGAGATCAGCCGGCCTATGAAATCAACGATCAGATACGCACCCTGATCCAGGAAAAACATGTGGGAGGAGTCATTCTCTTCGGGAGGAACGTGGAGTCGCCGGAGCAGGTGGGGAAGCTGACCGGCGAGCTGCAGACCATGGCTTTGTCCTCCTCTTCGGGAATTCCCCTGTTTGTCGCCATCGACCAGGAGGGGGGCCCCATCATCCGGATTCGGAAAGGGGTCACCCTTTTTCCCGGGAACATGGCGCTCGGAGCCACCCGCGATCCGAACCTCGCCTATGAGGCGGGGAGGATCACGGGAATGGAGCTGAGAGCCATGGGGATCAACATGAATCTGGCTCCGGTCGTCGATTTGAACAACAACGCCCGGAACCCGGTCATCGGGGTCCGCTCCTTCGGAGAAGATCCGACGTGGGTTGCAAAAATGGCTGAAGCCAACATCCGCGGGTATCATGACGGCGCGGTTTTGACGGCGGTGAAACATTTCCCGGGGCACGGGGACACCGCCGTCGATTCCCATCTGGATCTGCCGACGATCTCCCGAGACCGAAAGCGCATGGAGGAGGCGGACCTGGTTCCATTCCGCCGGGCCATTGCCCAAGGCGCGGACGCGGTGATGTCGGCCCATGTCACCTTTCCCGCCTTCGAACCCTCGGATTTGCCGGCGACCCTGTCCCGCCGGGTGCTCACGGATTTGCTCCGGAACGAACTGGGTTTTGACGGCGTGATCATGACCGATGACATGGAGATGGGAGCGATTGCCAAGAGGTTCGGTTCGGCGAAGGCCGCCGTCCGGGCGATCCGGGCCGGGGCGGACATGGTCCTGGTCTGCCACACCCTTTCGGTGCAAAAGGAGAGCATCGAGGCGGTGACGCAAGCCGTCCGAAGCGGGGAAATATCCGAGGCGCGGATTGACCGATCGGTCCGCCGGATTTTGGAATTGAAGTCGAGGAAATTGGGATCTCAATCGATTCTCAGGAAACCGCAGACGGAGGGTGACCGGATACCGGAGAGGGTCGGCCGGAAGGATTTCGCCGAGGTCGCCCGGAAGGTTGCGCAGAGGGCGGTGACCCTCGTCCGCGATGACCAACGGCATCTTCCCCTCGATCCCCAAAAGCAGTCCCGCGTCCTGGTGCTTTCGGCGGAAGGCGCCTCTGAATTGGGAGAAGCCTTGAGGGGGCAGGGATTTGATCCGGCGGTCCGAAAAATCAGCCTGTCGCCCGGAGGGCAGGAGATCCTGGAGGCCTCCCGGATGGCCGTCGAATCGGATGCGGTGATCATCGGGACCTTCCGCGCCCAGATGCACCCGGAACAGGGAGATCTGGTTCGGGCGCTCCGGGCGACGAGAAAGCCCGTCATCGTGCTCGGGTTGGACACTCCCTACGATCCGATGTCTTTTCCCGAAGACGGCACGTATCTGGCCCTGTACAGCTCACATCCCGTCTCCCTGGAGGCGGCGGCCAAGGCCGTTGCCGGGAAGATCCCCCTCTCCGGCCGCCTTCCCGTCACCATTCCGGATATGTATCCCGCGGGACACGGACACGATCTGGAAATCCCGCAGGGGTTGGATTGAGGGGATCGACCGGCTCGCCTTCCCTTCGGAAGGTGCGGGGCCATCCTGCGGCCCGCGTCCGCGCAGGCGGATGCGGACCGTTTTTTCTGCCCGAAAAGCAGGCCGGCCCGCGCTCACAGGATCAGTTCGTAAATCACGTTTTCTCCGGATTTTGAAGCCTTGATCTTTCTTCCCTGCTGTTGATGGGACACGCACCAGCTGTACACCTTCAAAGCGGAACGCAGGACTTGAGCGTAGGAGGTGGCCTCCGTCTCTGCCTTGAGCCTTTCCAAGTCGGCGAAGGAACTGGGTGAGAATTCGATTTGAACCTTTTTGCCCACGCTTTTCCACTCCATTTCCGACGTTTTTTTATTTATATGGAACTGGATAAAAACGTGTGAAACAGGTTTGACCGTTCGGGAAAAAGGGTATGTAGCCATCCATGGCCGGCGGCATGTCTAATCGGGAGCGACGTCACATATACATGGGACAAAAAGGTCCAAATGAGGTAGAATATGAACAAAGAAATTCTGTATGCACTGCTGGCGGCCCTCAGTTTCGGGATCGCTCCCTTGTTTGAGAAGTTGGGACTTGCCCGCACGGACCCGACGGTCGCGCTGTTTATCCGGGCGTTTATCACCACGGTGTTCACCCTCGGTTTCCTGTTGGCCTCCGGGAACATCGCCGCCTTCTCGAAAACCGACCTCCGATCCGTGATCTATGTCATCCTGGGAGGCGTATTCGGCGTCCTGTTTGCCCAGTATTTCTACTTCAGGGCGCTGGAGCACGGGGAAGTGGGGCGGGTGATGCCCATTGTCGGCAGTTTTCCGGTCATCGCCTTCTTCTTTTCCGTCCTTGTTTTCGGAGAGGCGGTCACTTTCACGAAATTGGCGGGGATTGTCCTCGTGGTCGTCGGGGTCATATTGCTGGGGAACCAATCATAAGGAAAGAGGAAAGGGACTATGGAAGACGAAATTCTTCCCATCACGTCGGTTGAACAACTGGAGAACCTGCTCCGGGATCAGCGGAAACGCGGGGGTCGATTGCTGCTGTTTAAACACAGTACAGCCTGTCCCATCAGCGCTTCCGCCTTCGAGGAAGTGCGCGCCTTCTCCCGGGAAAAACCGGCGGCGCTGGAGATGGCGATGGTGTTGGTGATCGAGCACC
The DNA here is from genome assembly GCF_003001905.1 of Planifilum fimeticola. NCBI lineage: Bacteria > Bacillati > Bacillota > Bacilli > Caryophanales > Thermoactinomycetaceae > Planifilum > Planifilum fimeticola. Next base: position 230,775 of record NZ_PVNE01000001.1, on the reverse strand, counting down.
GCGCGGTTTCCAATGCGATCGCGGACCGGTTCGGCGTGCAACACCAGTCGCCTCAGGTTCTTCTGATCGAGGGTGACCGCGTAAGATGGCATACTTCCCATTGGAACATTACCCGGGACCATTTGTTGGAGGCTGTCGCGGACAAGCCTTAGGGTGAAAATATATGGAAATTATCCGCCGGCTGTGGCCTTTTGGCCTGGGGTTGGATTACAATCGGCAACGAAAGTTTCCGACAGACTCAGGAGGTTGCAAATGAGTTCCAAAACGGATGTATCCAACAGTAGAAAGTTTGTGACGGATGAATTTATGGAGCGGATTCAACAGCACCGGCGATATCTGTATCACATCGCCTATCGGTTGACCGGAAACTCGGAGGATGCCAAGGATCTGACGCAGGAGACCATTTGGCAGGCTCACCGGAAGTCGAGCAAGTATGTCTATGAAAAATCGCTGAAGGCCTGGCTCCGAACGATGATGACCAACTTGTTCCGGGACCTGAAGCGAAAAAAAAGTTTGAAACTGGTAGCGCTGGAAGACGCGTTTATACATTCAGAACCTCCTCTCTCGGTGGGCACCCAATCCGTTGAGGAGCAGGTGGAAAACCGTCTCCTTCTGGAGCGGGTGAAGGAGGAGATTCGCGATTTGCCTGAAATTTACCGCCGTGTCATTATTTTACGTCATTTCCATTCTCTTTCCTATTCGGAGATCAGCGAACAACTGGATATTCCCGAGGGAACGGTGAAGACCCAGCTGTTCCGCGCGCGGAAGATGCTGAAGGAACGATTGACCAAGAATGGTTGAGGAGATGACCGGGGAATGTCTTGCCGAGATGTGGATCGGCTAATACAGCTCTATGTGGATCGGGAACTGGATGCACCAGGTGTTCAACGCCTCCGCGAGCACGTGGCCGGTTGCGCCGCTTGCAGGCGAAATCTGCAGGAGATGGTGGCACTGGTCAACACTTTGGAGGAGATACGGACCCATGTTCGCATGCGTTCCGCTCCCGCTTCTTTGATTTGGCTGAAAAGGGCGGCCGCATGTTTGGCGATCGCGGTACTGATCTATCTTGCTCCCTTTGGAACGTTGCCGTGGTCTGCCGACGAACCGCGAATGGCGGTCGACCGCGGCGAGACGGACATTTCCCGAGAATTGCCCGAAGCGACGCACAAGGTGATGGTATTCGCAACCCAGGGGGAGACTTTGCACATTCCCCAGAGCGACTATATCCACGTGGTGAGCCCCAACCAATTCAATCCGGAGTCCGGAACCGATACGGCATGGATTTATCCCAGCGCCATTCCGTTCTTCCTGGAGGACGGCTCATCCTGGTACACCCGGGTGAAGCGCCTGGTTTTCGTCAGGGTGCCGGATGACCACACGTTCAAAACCTTAATGTCCACGGTCGGCATCAGATTGGACCAAGGAGCGGAGCAGTTGAGAAACACGGCTTTTCCCACCTCCGTCATCATCACCCTGGGAAAAGAGCCGAAACTGACCACCTTCACCTTTCCGGATCAGGAAAAGGAAATTTCCCGGTGGTTCGAAAAACTGTCGGCGGTTCATTGATGGACGGTTCCCGCACAAGACCGACGGCACGGGAGCGGTTGGCGTTTCGACTCCCTCTGGCGGCAAGGCACTCGCCGAACATCCCTAGGTGCGCAGTTGAAACCGGGTGGTCCATTTGACCGCTCTTTTTTCTTGGGCGGAGACGAAGGGCAGGCGGGATTGAAGACGGGGAGCCCGAGGCGGGGGGCGGATCCGGAACAAAAAATGAGATCCCCCGGATGGTTCAAGTGGGGCCGGGTCATCGGTCATCGGATTTGGGCAAAGCCCTTTTTTTGTTTTTAGGGGTGACAACAATCACTGATTCCGTTATAATAGTCGTCAAAATTTCTTTGCGGATGGGAGAGGAGCCGAGTGAGCCGGAGCCTGAGTCGATTGGATGAACTGAGAAGCCGGTTGGATGAGATCAACCTGCAATTGCTCAGCCTGATGAGCAAGCGCGGGGCAATCGTCAAGGAGATTGGCGAGATCAAGAAAAAACAGGGAGTTCAGAAATTTGATCCCGTCCGGGAGCGGGAAATGCTGGAACAGCTGGTCAAGCACAACACCGGTCCCTTTGATGACGAGACAATTCGCCACCTGTTCAAGCAGATCTTCAAGGCTTCCCTCGAACTGCAGCAGGACGATCACAAAAAGACCCTGCTCGTCAGTCGGAAAGATCATCCCCAGGATACGGTGGTCATGGTGGGGGACGAACCCGTCGGCAATCACCGGAAAACCGTCGTGGCCGGCCCCTGTTCCGTGGAGTCGGAAGAGCAAGTCCGCAAAGTGGCCGAATCGATGAAGCGGCAAGGACTGCGCCTCCTGCGCGGCGGCGCTTTCAAACCGAGGACATCTCCCTACGACTTTCAGGGGTTGGGTGAAGAAGGGCTGCGCATTTTGCGCCGCGTTGCCGACGAGTTCGATCTGAAAGTGGTCAGCGAGATCGTGAATCCCGCAGATATGGAGCTGGCCGTCAAATACGTGGACGTGATCCAGATCGGAGCCCGCAACATGCAGAACTTTGAGCTGCTGAAGGCGGCGGGTTCGGTGCGCACGCCGGTGTTTCTCAAGCGGGGCATGTCGGCGACCGTTGAGGAATTGCTGTTTGCGGCGGAGTACATCGTCTCCCGCGGAAACCGGCAGGTCATCCTCTGCGAGCGGGGAATTCGGACTTACGAAAAATGGACGCGGAACACCCTGGACATTTCTGCGGTGCCTCTCCTGAAGCAGGAAAGTCACCTTCCGGTGTTCGTCGATATCAGCCATGCCACGGGTCGGAGGGATATTTTGCTTCCGGTGGCCAAGGCGGCGCTGGCGGCCGGCGCCGACGGGATCATGGTGGAGGTTCACCCCGAGCCCGCCGTCGCCCTGTCGGATGCGCATCAGCAAATCGATATTCCGCAATTTGAGAAGCTGATCTCCGACCTCCGCGAATCGGGACTGCTGTCGGAATCGCAGGATCCGGCTTCCGTGGCTTCTTCAGGAAAATGACGCTTCGCCGGAAACGGGGATGCCGGCAGACGGGCTGAAAGCTCCAACGGAACACATCCCGGACCGCATTATTCATCGCAGGATGCTGAAATCCTCGTCCTGGATCCTCCACGAGGGAAAGGGGCGGGGATTTTGGATTTTCATTGGAAGAAGTTGATGGGGATGGAAATCGTCCGTTCCCCCTTTTCCTGCTATAATAGATATGGTTTTCGAGGGCAGGGCATCCGTGGTCGCACGTTGCCGGAATCGGTTGTTGGCGCCCTTCCCATTTGCGGTCCGAAAGGGTGGGTTTGAAGTGGACGGACGTCGGTGTTTGTATGAGGCCAATCGGGAAAAGTGGCCGCCGGATCGGCTTTTCCGGGTCATGGCGCAGCACGTGCCGAAGCTTTACGCCCCCTATTTGCTGACGAAGAACGGCAAGAAACGGCCTCTGGTCTCTCCGGGGCCGTCTCCCAATAGCAAACGGATGATCCTCTTTACCGATCCGAACTTGTCAAAGGTGCTCCGCGTGGACCAGTCCGTCACATTGATGGAGCGGAAAGTGACGGATCTTCTGCGGAGAGCCTTTCGTTCGGGATTTGACGGTTTGGTCATCAATCCGGGAGATTCGTCGCGGCGGGTCATCCACCGGGAGGAGATGCTCCGCCTCTTCCGCGAGTATGCGGTGGTTGAAGGGCGACGTTTGGGCGGGGGATGGGTTCCGACCCGGGGGGACAAAATGTTGTTGATCGAGCTGGAGGATGGGGCCTATACGGTGACCGCCTACATCGATGAGCGGGATGCCCGGGAGGTGTGCGACTCCTGCGGCGGGGAACCGGTCCTCCATCCCTGGGACGTGATCGCTGACCGCTGTCTTCAGGCGGGAGCCAAAGCCCCCTATCTCCAATTCGGCTTTCCGGAGCAGGTTCTTCTGCTTCCCCGGCATATGAATGAGCTGCAGGGGAAGGGGCAGGACAGCCCGGAATCCCGGGAAACCAAGGAATGTCTCGAGCGGTTGGAACAGGCGGTGAAGAGGGGGCAGGGATGGGTAAACAGCAGGGAGATCATCCGGCGGATGGCCGAACTGCGGAAGATTTGGGTCATCGTCGATCCGGACGGAAAGCCCGCCTTCCTTGACTTCGAGACGAGGGTTCCGGTGGTGGACTTTTTCACTTCCCGGGACCGTGCGATTCGCCTGATCAAAGCGTTTCAGCAAAGGGGAAAGGAACTTCCGGGGATGGAGCCCCGCTTGGTGGATGCCCGTCCCCTGTTCAAACGCCTCGCCGCTTATGAGCCGATCGTCTGGATCAACCGGGGTGCGCCGGAGGGATGGACCAGCGTCTCCAATGGGCTGCTGCCTGCCGTCCTCAGCGAAGGTCCCGCCGCTTCGGGAGCGACTTCCGGGGCGGATCGGTGAAGGGTGGCGGCTCCCTTTATTGCGTTTTTAAAAATTGTCATTTGAAAGCCCTTTATTTTGTGGAAATGTAACCTTAATATTATAGAAGGGAAACCCTGATATGCGCGGCATGAAGGGAAAGATGAAAAACGAACGGATGGGGTATTAAGGATGGAAAAAAAACGCGGAGCGGTAACAATTTATGACGTGGCGGAGGAAGCGGGCGTTTCCATGGCCACCGTGTCCCGGGTCATCAACGGGAGTCCCAATGTGAAGCCGGCCACGCGGAAAAAGGTGTTGGAAGCGATTCGCCGGCTGGGATACCGTCCCAATGCCGTCGCCCGCGGGCTGGCCAGCAAGCGGACGACGACGGTGGGTGTGGTGATTCCGGACATCTCCAGCGCGTTCTTCGCGGAGCTGACGCGGGGGATCGAGGATATTGCCAATATGTACCACTACAACATCATTCTCTGCAATTCGGATCAGCAGAAACAGAAGGAATTGCAGTTGAGCGAGACCCTCTTGGAAAAGCAGGTGGACGGCCTGCTCTTTCTGGGCGGCGAGGTGACGGATGAGCACCGGGAAATTTTCGACGGGGCCTTTGTGCCCGTCGTTTTGGCGGCCACGGTGGATCGGAAGGGGAAATATCCCTGGGTGTCGATCGACCAGAAGCAGGCCGCCTTTGATGCCACCGATGCATTGATTCGGGAGGGACATCGGGAAATCGCCCTGATCGGCGGCCCGCTGACGGATGCGATCAACGGCTATCCCCGGTATGAGGGATATCGGGAGGCTCTCGAGAAACACGGTCTTCCCTTCCGGGAAGATCTGGTCCGCATCGGGGATTACCGCTATCGGTCGGGGATCTCGGCGATGGAGAGCCTCCTCGCTTCCCAGTCTCCGCCGACGGCCGTCTTTGTCGCCGGGGATGAAATGGCCGTGGCAGCAATTCACGCCGTCCAGGATGCGGGGAAATCGGTTCCGGAGGATGTCTCGATCATCGGTTTCGACAATATTCCCCTGGCGTCCCAGGTGCGCCCGCAACTCAGCACGGTTTCCGTGCCGATGTACGATATCGGCGCCGTGGCCATGCGTCTGTTGACCAAATATATGAACGATGAGCCGGTGGAGGACCATGAAGTGGTTCTCCCGCACCGCCTGGAGTTCAGGGAGTCCACCCGGACCAGGGAAATGGACTGAAGCCTTGTTTTTCGGCGGTTTCCGGAGAAGGGGGCCTTCCCCGGCTTTCTTGCGCCGGTGTAGAAAGGAGAGAAAAGCGCATGGTGATCGGACTCATCGGAGCGATGGACGAAGAGATCGCTCTGTTGTTGGATGAAATGGAGGCGGTGTCGGAGGAGAAATACGCCGGAACGCACTACCACCGGGGACGGTTGGAGGACGTGTCGGTGGTGTTGTGCAAATCCGGGGTGGGGAAGGTGAACGCGGCGGTCAGCACCCAGGTGTTGATCGATCGCTACCGGGTGGATGCCGTCATTTTTACCGGTGTGGCAGGCGCCCTTCACCCGGATCTCGATATCGGCGATATCGTGATCTCCACCGAGTGCCAGCAGCATGATATCGATGCCAGCCCCCTCGGCTTTGCCCCGGGGGAGATTCCCTTTCAGGAAACCTCCGTTTTTCAGGCCGATCCGCATCTCGTCGCCTTGGCGGAGGAAGCGTCGGAGAAGGCTTCCGGCGGGAAGACGATGATGGGGAAGATTCTCTCCGGCGATCAGTTCGTATCCGATACGGAGCGGGTTCGCAAGTTGCACGAACGCTTTGGAGGGGTGTGCGTTGAGATGGAAGGGGCGGCGGTCGCCCACGTCTGCCACCTGAACCGGGTTCCCTTCGTCATTCTCCGGTCCATCTCGGACCGGGCGGACCATTCCGCTCACGTCAACTTCACCCGGTTTACCAAGATGGCCTCCCGCCGCTCCGCCGGAATCGTCCGTCGCATGCTGGCGGAACTTAGGCAAAAGGGGTTGGCGCCAAAAAGTTAAGAAGGTTTTCAGTCCGACCGGGCGCATCCGGAAAGCGCCCGGTTTTTCTTTTTGGCGGAAACCCCATCTCCATTTGAAAGCTGCTGATCCTCTGGGGATTCTGACGTTCCGGAAAGGAGTGATCGCGGCCTTTGTGGGCCACCCGGGCATTCACAATAGTTAAATCCCATTATCAATAAACCGTTGAATCGCCACGAAAAAACAATCCTCAACCGAGTTCGTTGAAAGTTCCTTTACGATGAACGGAGAGGGTTGTGCCGCGAGTTCCTTTGTTAAGTGGGCGAAACGAAGCGGCACATCCACTCGGCCTTGTGAAGACCAATCTGCAGTGTCCGTTGTGATCCCTATTTTCGTCCAAGCAAAAAAACAGGATCTCCCCTTCACCGGGGATCCCGTTATTTTATCCCTTTTCCGCGACGATGAACAGATAATCCCCCCGGTTGCCGGCGTATAGTTCGCGCACCCGGTCGATCCGGCCGCTCTTGATATCTGCACGCAAGCGTTCGCATCCGGTGCGGATCTCCTCTTCCTCGGCCAGGGTGACAAAGGTGGAGATACCGGCTCGCACGGCGGGATCGAGGTAAAGATGGGGACGGTGTTTGCCGCTGTAGAGAAACAGGTCCTGAAGATCGGGCTGCACGAGGAAGGTTTCCGCTTCGCAGCGCACAAATCCTGCTTCCTTCAGGCGAGCCGTCAACAGGGAGACCGGCGGCATCTGCCGGCTGGCCGCCTCCAGGGCCCGAGGGAAGTATTCCCGGAGCCAGTATCGTTCCATCTGCTCCGGTGACGAGGTGAAGATGACCAACCGCCCGGACCGGAGAACGCGGCACACCTCCGAAAACACTTTCCCAATCTTTTGCATGTGGTGCGCACACAATACCATCGTCGCCCCGTCGAAGGTCCCGTCCGGAAAGGGCAGAGCTTCGGCATCCGCCTGCACCCATTTCACCCGGTCCGATTTTCGCTCCGCCTGCCGGATCATCTCCCGGGACACGTCGGCGCCCGTCATCATCAGCCCGGTTTCCGCCAAAGCGATGGTATAGTTCCCCGTCCCGCATCCCACGTCCAGGACCGGTCGTCCATCCCGCAACTGGAGATGGACCCGCAGCCGTCGCACAATCTCGGGATCCGCCTGCCGGGTCACGTCATAATCCCGGCCAATCCGGTCGTAAAGAGCAGTCATGCTCCCCTTCCTTTCCGATGAATTCGCGTGAAACGCAATTTTGGTCCCGCTGTTTCCCCCGTTTGTCAGTTTTCTGCCGTTTATCTAATGACGCCCCTTCCTCCGACCGTAAAGATAAGCAGCACCGGTTGCACAGCCGACGGCGAACCCGCCGACAGCGGCAACCCATATCCATTCGAAAATGCCGCCCTCGATGATATCCCCCTGCAGCACGCTTCTCCAATTCTCCCAAAAATACGGATCCCCACGGCGGGAGATGTGAAGTTCCGGACGGCCCGGGTAGCCGATCAGCAGGAGATGAACGACGTTGGTCAGATAATACGATGCAATCGAGGCACACCAGGTCAAGAGACCGGCGAGAGCGGATCGCGGCGCGGATCGGGAGGCGCGGGCCTCATGGAGGGCGATGGGGACGATGGGAACCAGCCAGATGCCGAGGCTGAGAACAAACCACAGGAGTCCTCCGCCAACAGATCGAACACGAGGCGATGGTAGTAAAAATCGAAGGCGCCGAACAGAAGGCCGATCGAAAGATAAATCCACCAGCACAGCATGGACATGCTCCTTTGGACGGGTTTTGCGAGGAATCTGGTTTGTTGTCTGCTTTTTTTCTACGATCCGGTGTTCGGAAACTCCTACCCGAAAACGGAGGATTCCAAAAAAAATCGGATCCCGTAACCGGATCCGGTGAAATCCATGGGCTCACAACAGCAGGTAAACCAGCGGCGTGGCGATCAGGAGCGTCAGGATCGTCCGCTCCACCCAGATGACCAGCAGTTCCCAGATGGAGATGGGGATCTCCGTCGACAGGATGCAGGGGATGGAGGCGGAGAAGAACAGGATTGCAGAGACGGAGACGATGCCGATGATCATTTTGGTGACCAGGGGAGCTTCGGCGACCAGCAGCGCCGGCAAAAACATCTCGGCGATCTCCACTGCGGCGGCCTTGGCGGCCAAGAGCGGTTCCGGAATCTGCAGCAGCCAGGTGAAGGGCGCGTACAGGTAACCGAGAATGTCAAAGAGCGGCGTGTATTTGGACAGGAGCAGACCGATCAGTCCGACGGACATGATGGAGGGCAGGATGGCCATCGTCATGACGAAGCCGTCCCGCAGATTGCTCCAGACGTTTTTGGCCAGGGAGGGGGCATTGGCCGACGCTTTAAGGGCTTCCTGCCAGGCGTGATGCAGCAGGCGCTCCCGAATTTCCGGCTCCGGCGTTCCTTTACCGTCGTAGTAGGATTCGCGTTTGCCGCGGAGGGGCCAAATCCGAACGCTCAGCGCGGTGACGGCGAAGGTGACGAACAAGGTGAGCCAGAAATACAGGTTCCAATGTTCCATCAGTCCCAGGGTTTTTGCCACCACGATCATGAAGGTGGCGGAGACGGTGGAGAAGCCGGTGGCGATGATGGCCGCTTCCTTGGCGTTGTAATAGCCCTCCTTGTACAGGCGGTTGGTGATGAGCAGGCCGATGGAGTAACTGCCGACGAAGGAGGCGACGGCGTCGATGGCCGACCGTCCGGGGGTTTTCCAGATGCGCCGCATGACCGGACGGAGGAAGACACCGACGAATTCCAGAAGGCCATAGCCGACCAACAGGGCCAGGAAGACGGAGCCGACGGGGACCAACAGTCCCACGGGGATCACCAGTTTTTCGAAGAGGAAGGGACCGAGATCCGGGTCAAACAGCCACTTCGGCCCGAATCCGAAGACGAGCATGGCCGCCGTGATCAGTCCCAGAACCTTGAGAATCGAGAACACCTGCTCCACCCGATCCTTTTTCCAGGTGCCCCGGGCAAAGGGATAGACGGCCCCGAGAAGGATCACCAGGAGGGCGTAATAGGGAACAACCGGCCCGAGGACGTTGCGGATGCCCGTTACCAGGTGATCCAGCGGAATGGAGGAGGTTCCTCCCAGGGTGATCGGAACGAAAAACATAAAGAGACCGACGGCGCTGAACAGAATCAATTTTGCGACATCGGAGGGTTGAACAGAGCGCCCCGGCGGACGAACGTTTTCCGGTGCGGTTTTTTCCATGATGATTCCTCCTTGCTGTCATCCGATGAAGCAGGGGTTGAGGGAATGTGCCTTCCGGCCGCAGGAGCGCGGCTTGGCGGCACATTCCCCACTGCTCTTCATCCTTGCCTCACCGGCTTGGTGGATTCCGGTTTTCACAACCCCTTGCGCTGCGCAAAACCGGTCAAAAAGGAGAGCATGGTGTGGACCCCCGCTTTGACGGTGACTTCCCGCACGTCCCGATGAGGGTCCAGGCAGACGAGATCCATCGCCTTCACCTTTGGATGGGTTCCGGCGATTCGGACCGCCTCAAACAATTCCTCTGTACGCATGCCCCCGGGGGTGGAGGCGGGGGCGCCGGGAGCGACGCCCGTATCCAGAACATCCATATCCACGGTCAGGTAGATGGTGTCCACCTTGCCGGCCAGAAAGCTGAGGGCTTCGGCGACGGCCTTTTCCACCCCCCGGCGGCGGGCCTCCCTGAGGGTGACGTAGCGGACGCCGGCGCGGTCGGCGTATTCCTTCAACGACTTGGCGTTGAAGAACCCGTGGAGGCCGATGTTGCAGACGTCTTCCCCGCGGATCGTGCCGCTTTCGATCAGGTTGCGGATGGGTGTTCCGTTGGTGGGACCGTGATCCTCCAGGCTGCGCAGGTCGAAATGGGTGTCCAGCTGCAGGATGCCGATCCGCTCCTCCGGGTGGGCCCGCTTCCACCCCTTGACCAGCATGGCTGTGATGGAGTGGTCACCGCCCATCACCAGCGGGAGGGTGTGGGAATGATGCTCCCGCATCGCCGCCATCGCCTCGAGAATGTTTCGATGGCAGGCGGCGATGTCGGTTACGTGCTGGCGCACGTCCCCCAGATCCACCACCCGCAGGGGAGAAAGATCCACCCCCTCGTCCAGGTTGTAGGTGGTGAAATATTTCCACGCCCGCCGGAGGGCGTCGGGAGTTTCGCTGGCCGCCGAAGCGCTGATGGAGGAGCGGGAAAGGGGGACGCCCAGCAGGGTGACGTCGATGTCGGACCAGTCTGGCGCGACGGCTTCGCCAAGATCCAGCGTCCGGATCCACTCGTGCACTTTCGGTTCGGCCGGAAGGGGATCCGGCCGGTTCCACCGGAAGGACGGGGGGTTCAGCATCGGATAGGGATAGCCTGTCCCGCTGTTCGTCAAGCCGCATCGCCTCCCTTCTCACCGGATTTCATTGGACAGGACCACTTCGCCGCCTTTGATCACCGTATGGACGTGGTTGACACCGAAGGCGTACTGCAGGCTCATGTAGTTGGAAACGTCAAACAGGACGAGGTCCGCCTTTTTCCCTTCCTCGATGCTGCCGATCTCATGCCCCCTCCGGATGGCGTGGGCCGCATTGATGGTGGCGGCGGTGAGGACTTCCGCAGGGGTCATGCCCATCTTGAGGCAGCCCAGATTCATGATCAGAGGCATGGAGACGGTGGGGGAGGATCCCGGGTTGCAGTCGGTGGACAGGGCGACGGGGACCCCGGCGTCGATCATCCGCCGCCCGTCGGCCGACTCCGCCATCAGGAAGAAGGCGGTTCCCGGGAGCAGCACCGCGACCACGCCCTTTTCCGCCATGGCGCGGATGCCCTGCTCCGATGCCTTGAGCAGGTGGTCCGCCGAGACGGCTCCCACCTCCGCCGCCAGCTCGGCTCCTCCGTAGGGCTCGATCTCATCGGCGTGGATCTTGGGAAGAAGTCCCCATTCTTTCCCCGCTTCCAGGATGCGGCGGGACTGTTCGGGGGTGAAGACGCCCTTTTCGCAGAAGACGTCGTTGAATTCGGCCAGCTTTCTCCTGGCCACCTCGGGGATCATCTCCCGGATGACCCGATCCACGAAGTCGTCGGGCCGCTCCCGATAGGCGACGGGGACGGCGTGGGCGCCCATGAAGGTGGAAACCACGTCCACCGGATGGTTTCGATTCAGCTCCCGGGCCACTTCCAGCTGTTTCAGTTCGTGTTCCAGCGTGAGGCCGTAACCGCTCTTCGCCTCGACGGTGGTCACTCCGTGGCGCAGGAACAGATCCAGGCGCCGCCGGCTTTCTTCATACAGTTGTTCGTGCGTCGCCTTTTGGGTGGCGGAGGTGGTGGCGTGGATGCCCCCGCCGGCGTTCATGATCTCCATGTAGGTGGCGCCCTTCAGGCGCATCTCAAATTCGTTCTCCCGGCTGCCGGCAAAGACCAGGTGGGTGTGGGGATCCACCAGACCGGGGGTGACCAGGCGCCCCGAGGCGTCGATCACCCGGGCCTCCTCAAGGCGGGAACCGTATTTTTCCGTGATTTCCCGGTCGGTGCCGACGGATTGAATGATTCCCTCCTCGATCCAGACGCTTCCGTCTTCGATGATGTGAAGCGCCTCCATCGCCTTGCCGGTCAGGGGGGCGTCGGAGCTTCCCTTCAGCGTCACCAGTTGACTGGCGTGGCGGATCAGGAGCGGCCTGCGGCTCATTCGGATCCTCCTTCCAGCATCGGGATGTGGATGCCCTTCTCCCGTGCAAAGCGGATGGCCTTTTCGTATCCCGCGTCGGCGTGGCGGGCGACGCCCATTCCCGGGTCGGTGGTGAGCACCCGTTCCAGGCGCTTTTCCGCCGCTTTGGTGCCGTCAGCGACGATCACCATGCCGGCGTGGAGGGAATAGCCCATTCCAACGCCTCCGCCGTGGTGGACGGATACCCAGCTGGCTCCGCCGACGGCGTTAATCAGGGCGTTGAGGATCGGCCAGTCGGCGACGGCGTCGCTTCCGTCCTTCATCCCTTCCGTCTCCCGGTTGGGGGAGGCGACGGATCCGGAATCCAGGTGGTCCCGGCCGATCACGATGGGGGCTTTCAATTCCCCGCGGGCCACCATGTCGTTGATGATCTTTCCGAAGCGGGCCCGTTCTCCGTATCCGAGCCAGCAAATCCGGGCCGGAAGTCCCTGGAAGGCCACCTTCTCCCGGGCCATCCGGATCCAGCGGCACAACCGCTCGTTGTCGCTGAACTCCCGCAGGATCACCTCATCCGTCTTGTAAATGTCCTCGGGGTCCCCGGAAAGGGCAACCCAACGGAACGGACCCTTCCCTTCGCAGAAGAGGGGGCGGATGTAGGCCGGGACAAATCCGGGGAAGTCGAAGGCGTTTTCCACTCCTTCATCCTTGGCCACCTGGCGGATGTTGTTCCCGTAGTCGAAGGCGACGGCTCCCCGCTTTTGCATCTCCAGCATGGCCCGGACATGGATCGCCATGCTCTCCTTGGCCAGGGCGATCAGCTTTTGCGGATCGGACTTGCGGAGCTCGGCGGCCTCCTCCAGGCTCATTCCCCGGGGGATGTAGCCGTTGAGGGGGTCGTGGGCGGAAGTTTGATCGGTGACGATGTCCGGGATGATTCCCCGGGAAACCATTTCCGGCAGAATCTCCGCCGCATTCCCCAGGAGCCCGATGGACAGGGGTTTCCCCGCCTCCTTCGCTTCCATGGCCAGGCGTACCGCTTCATCCAGGCTTTCCGCCATCCGGTCCAGGTAGCGGGTTTCCAGACGGCGCTGAATCCGGGAGCGGTCCACCTCCACGGCGATGACCACCCCTTCGTTCAGGGTGACCGCCAGGGGTTGGGCGCCTCCCATTCCGCCCAGTCCGGCGGTGACGGTGAGGGTGTGCTTCAGGGATCCCCCGAAGTGGCGCCGGGCGCACTCGGCAAAGGTTTCATAGGTGCCTTGCACGATTCCCTGGCTGCCGATGTAGATCCAGCTTCCGGCGGTCATCTGGCCGTACATCATCAGGCCCTTCCGGTCCAGTTCATGGAAGTGGTCCCAGGTGGCCCAGGCGGGCACCAGGTTGGAATTGGCGATCAGCACCCGGGGGGCGTCCGGATGGGTCCGGAAGACGGCCACCGGCTTTCCCGACTGGATGAGCAGGGTTTCGTCTTCCTCCAATTCCTTCAGGGTCCGGACGATGGCTTCAAAGGCGTCCCAGTTTCGCGCCGCCTTTCCGATCCCTCCGTAGACCACCAGGTCTTCGGGGCGTTCCGCCACCTCCGGGTCCAGGTTGTTCATCAGCATGCGCAGGGCCGCTTCCTGGATCCAGCCCTTCGCGTTGAGACGAGTCCCGCGCGGGGCGCGGACGGTCCTCGGTTTCGCCTGGGATTTGCTCATGGTCGCACCTTCCTTCGTCACAATTCCCTTTCTCTTTTGAGTATACGAAATGCGGGGGGGCGGATATAGAAGGCCCTTTTTCGAAAAAGGCGGAGATTTTTTGAGGGCGTCGCCGGGGATGAAAGCGATTTCACCATCAAACTTCCTCTTCTTTGGCAACCTTCCTGTTTTTTAGATTCCGATACTCCCGGGGGGTGGTACCCATCACCTCTTTGAAGACCCGGCTGAAATGGTTGGCGTTGGGGAATCCGCACCGGCCGGCGATTTCCTGGATCGACAGGGAGGTGGAGGTGAGCAACCGGCGGGCGTGGCGGATCCGGATGGTTCGGAGCAGTTCCCGGAAGGTGACCTTTTTCTGGCGGGACAGGAGGTGGCTGAAATAGGCGGGGTTTCGTCCCACATGTTCGGCCACCTCCTTCAGGCTCAACTCCGAACGGTGGAACTCCTTTTCCATATACCGGACGCCCTGTTCCACCGGGTCGGAAAACTCCCGGCGGGCAGGATCTTCCGCGGCCTCAAAAAGCTCGTAGATGAAGAGCAAAAGGTCCTGCACGATCCGATACAGGAGGGGTTGGTAGAGCACCGTGGCAAAAATCTGATGGTACCGGTTTTCCAGGATCTTGTCCCGGTTGAGCCCTTCCCGCTTCATGAACCGGCGGAGCTGGGCCAGAATGCTCGTCAGGCGGATGCGGAGCAGACCCGGATCCGGATAGGGAGGCGTAAGGGAGAGAAACTCGTGTTGCATCCAGTTTTTTGCGTCGTCCCGATTCCGCCCGTCCAGCATCTCCAGCCACCGGTGCTGTTCCTCCGGCGTGAGAAAGGGATCCAGTTCCCGCCACTGGACCGGCTGCTTCGCCTTCACCACCTGCCGGTCCCCCCGGTAAAAGCGGAGTTGCAACGCCTGACGGGCGGTCTGGTATTGGTCCCGCAGGGTGGGCGCATTTCCGCCCGGATGAAGCACCACGAACAGCGAGATGCCGAGCCGCTCGGCCCCTTCGTTGATCATCCGGTAGGCTTCCCGGTGCAGATCCTGCTCGTTTTCTTTCCCTCCCCGGGGAAAAAGGGCGACGACGGCATCGCTCAAGGGAAACAGGGTCGGCTGCGAGCGAAAGGGATAATTTTGCAAAAAACGGTGCAGGGGAGCGATCTCCTCGGGCGTTTCCGGCTGGATCAAGAGCAGGGTGGCGGGCTTTGCTTCTTCTTCCCCCAGAAAAAGCGCCCGGTAGGAAAAGGAGGGGGGCGCCGACGGGGAGGGAGGAGATTGGATGCGGGCGGTTTCCGCCAGTTCCCGGTAGCAGCGGCTCAAGGTCCGGCGGACCCGGTCCGGGGACACGGGTTTGACCCACAGGTCGACGGCGCGCAGTTCGATCGCCTGCATCGCCCGTTCGAAGGTGGCCTCCGCCGTGATGCCGATCACCCTGCGGGCGTATCGGCGAACCGTTTGCCGAAAGCCGTCCCACAGGTCCCGGGGGATCATGTCCAGCTCGACGCAGATCACCTGCGGAACCTCCTGCAGGAGCTGCTCCAGGGCGGAATCAGGATTTTCCGCATGGATCACCCGGTCGAAGGGAACTGGATAGGATTGGATCAGCCACTCCAGACCGGTCCGTTCCTTTGCATCCCTGTCTGCGATCAACAGTTTCACGGTCATCATCTCCACCCGTTCCGGACTGAAAAAAACGATCATCAGATGTGCTAACTGCGGGTCAGGCGCCCGGCGACACGCCCTCAACTTCGCCGTTTCGTCTGTCATGCTCCCATTATACCTGAACCGTCTCCGTTAATTTCGGAATTCCCCATGGCGCCCCTTTTTATGATGGACAGAAAAACGATTGACAAAGCAACGGGAATGTTATACTGTATATATAGATATAAACACATACACACCGAAAGGAAGGCGGTGGGGGAGCATGGAAGAACTGAGGGTGTTGATCGAATCCTTTGAAGCGGGAGCGTACATCTCTTTGTTTCTGTTGGCCGCTGTGCCGTGGATCGAGGTAGGTGTCATTCCCCTCGGCGTCCTGATGGGTTTGCATCCGATATCGGTGGCGGTCCTCGGATTCCTGGGCAATTGGATTACCGTATTTCTCGTCATCCTGCTGTTTGATCGCTGGAATCAGTGGCGGAAGAGGAGGAAGCCGTCCCGAGCCGGTGCATCGGAAGAAGCGCCGTCCAAGCGGAAACAGCGCGCCCGTCGCCTGTGGGAACGGTTTGGCCTGCCGGGGCTTGCCCTGCTGTCTCCGCTGGCCACCGGTACGCATCTCGCCGCGGCGGTGGCCATGGCCTTCCGGACATCGAAGGGAAAGGTGACCCTCTGGATGACCGTAAGTATTTTCCTCTGGACGACCCTTCTCGCGGTCGGATCCCATTACGGCTTTGAATGGGCGATTCCTCAAGGAACTTGAAAGGGAGAGTGATGGATATGTCCCAAGCGCTTTGGTTTGCGCTGACGGAGCTGCGCCGGCGGTGGATCGGACTTGCGGGGGGGCTCCTCTTCGCCCTCTTCCTGGGTTTGATGTTTGGAGTCCTCTTAAACGGTTATATCAGGGATCCCGAGACGGCCAACATGAACGATTTGATGGTGGATTATCTGTTGATCGCTGTCCTTCCCGTCATGGGGACCGCCTTTTCCCGAGAATATCTTTCCTGGTCTTCCCTCAAGAAAGATCCCTTTCTGAAGCGGCTGGGCTTTCTGCGCATGTGGCCCATTCCGCTGTCCGTCATCGTGTGGAGCCGGTTGATCTATTCCCTCATCAGTTATGTGGCGGGCACCCTTGCCTTGTTTGCGGCGATGACCGCTGTCGGTTGGAACGGTTACGTATCCCAGTGGGGTCTTCCGCTCTACGGCTTTTTTCTCCTGTTCTGGTTCGGTTACGGTTTGACCCTGTGCGGTCTGTTCACCTGTCTGGAGTTCGGGATCCGCTTCAAAACGTACACGGTGATTTCTTTCATCCTTGTCTTCGCTCTGTTTGGGGGACTGATCACCTGGCATGTCCTGGATTGGAATCAGGAGAGGGCCATCTTCGAGAGGGTTTTGCATCTGGTTCAAACCTATGAGGCATTGCCGGGGTTGGCCGCCTGCCTGGTGGCAATCGTCTTTGTCGGGCTGTGGAAGAGCGTGTTGACCCGGCGGATCACCCGCGTCGATTTGCCCTAGAAAGGAGGGGGAAGGGCCATTCGTCTTCCCATTCGAATCGCGGAAAGCAGTCGTGAACCGATCTATCATCAGATCGAGCGGCAAATCATCGCCCTGATCGTCGGCGGTCAGCTGGCGGCGGGGACGCCGCTTCCCTCCATTCGGGCGTTGGCCAAAGAGCTGTCCTGCAGCGTGATCACCACCCGCAGGGCCTATCAAAACCTGGAGCAGCAGGGCTATATCCGGACGATCCAGGGGAAGGGAACCTTTGTGGCGGAAGTGAAGGCGGAGAAAAAGGAACAAGTGGCCCATGAAACGCTGTATGAAGCGTTTCGCCATGCCATCGGCATGAGCCTGGATTTGAAGCGGGATCCGCGGGAAACGAGAGAGCTCTTTGAACAGGTGCTCAAGGAAATGATGGAGAAGAGAGGGATCCGAGATGAGTGACGGAAAAGCGGCCGTGTACCTGGACGGATTGGTCAAGCGCCGGGACGGGTTTCGGCTCGGCCCATTGCACCTGACATTGGATCAGGGGGCGGTGTACGCCGTGATCGGCGCCAACGGATCCGGGAAGAGCACGCTGCTCAGAATCTGCAAAAATCTGATCCAGCCCGATTCGGGAACGCTCCGCATCCTGGGGCTTTCCTATGAAGCGCACGATCTGGAAATAAGCCGGCAGATCGCCTACGTGCCGGAACCCCTGTCGGGGTGCGAAGACTTCACCCTCAAGGAGTTGCGTCATCTGATCCACCGCTGGTATCCCGGCTGGGATGATCGGATGTACGAATCGCTGGTCCGATCCTTTCGCCTCCCCACGGAAAAGCCCGTGGCCAAGCTGTCCCAGGGGGCCCGCAAAAAGGCGGCCCTGACCCTGGCCTTGAGCAGTCAGGCCCGTCTGCTGCTCCTGGATGAGCCCGCCAACGGATTGGATTTCAACAGCAAGCGGGTATACCGGGAGACCCTCGCCTCCTATATGGAACAGGCGAACCGGACGGTCCTGCTCGCCACCAACGTGGTGGAGGACATTCACCAATTGGCCGATTACATTCTCGTCTTGAAAAACGGGAGGATTCAGGGTCCCATTGAAAAGGACGAACTGCAAACCTCCTGGCGTCAGATCTGGATCCGCAATGCGGGACCCGTCTCCTGGGACGACATCCGGGGCGTCTTTGACGTGAAGGAAGGCATGATGATCCACGTCGTTTCGATGGATGCCCAAAGAACATTGGCCGATCTGGAGCGGGCGGGTTGTGAAGTGATCGATGAAAAACCCCTTCCGCTGGAAGAGCTGCTGGACTATCTGACGAAGGAAGAAATGGGGTGAAGGCGGTCGATTGGCGGGTTGGGTCCGCCCCTCCGACGCAGGCATTTTAGAGAATGGTGAGTGAAAAGACGGCGGCGACGGCGATGGGAGCGACGGCCTTGAGCAGCCGGTTTTCCTCCGAGGGGATTTGGCAGACGGAGGCCGCCATCAGCACGCGGGACGGAGAGGCCATCGTCATATGGGCGGCTGCGGCGTTTTGCAGGACGGCGATCTCCTCCGTCGCCATTCCCAGCTGGTCGGCGACTTCCGCCTGAAGCTGGATCAGCATGGCATTGGCCGCGGCATTGCTGCCCGTCAGAAATCCACCGAGGGCCCCGATCAGGGGAGCGATCCAGACATACCAAGCGCCGAAGGCCCTGGACGCCGCCAGAGCGAGCACCTCGGTCATGCCGGAGGCGGACATCACCTCGGACATGGCGATCAATCCGGCCATGGACAGGACGACGGGAGTCCACTGTTTCCAGGTGGATTGCAGGGCCGTCATCACCTTCTTTTTGGGGATCTTGAACAGGACAGACGTGTACAGGCAGGTGAGAAAAAGGAAAAAGCCGGGGGAATACAACAAGGGCAGGGCAAACCGATACCCGGGCGCGTCGATGACCAGATGCGAATTCAAAAGGTCCTGAACCGGAGGAACCAGCCGGGAGACGAGGAGCAGTCCGGTTAAAAACAAATAGGGACTCATGGCTTTCACGACCCCCCTGTCCGGCAACGGCGGAGCGGAAGAATCCTCCGCCTTCCCGGGTGTCGCGGTGTCGGGGAAGAGCCGGATACATGCCAACTCCGCACCGATGGCGATCATGGAGGCGAAGACCCCGGCGAGTTCCACGCTCACGAAGGCGCTGAACAGATAGAGGGAGAGGATGAAGAAGATGAGAAGGAAGAACAGTTCCATCCACCGCTTCCGGATGCCCCTCCATCCTCCGGCGATGTAAACCGCCGCCACGGCAAACAGAAAAAAGGCCGGAATGCTGAGAATCGCCGCTCCCGAACCCATTTGGTGCAGGGACACCCCCGCCAGGTTGGATCCGATCACGGTTCCGGTTCCCAAGGCGCCCCAGGGCACTGCGCTCATGCTGACCAGCGCCAAAAGGGCCGCTTTGAATCGGCCGAATCCCAGCTGGACCAAAATCGGGGCGATGATGGTGATGGCCAAACCGAAGCCGCTGACCGATTCCACCAAGGGGGAAAAAGCCACCACCAGCAAAAGGATCTGCCGGACGGGGTCCCGGGTGGATCGGGAGATGAAGGCGGACAGGCTCCGGATCAAACCGGCTCCGCTCATGAGATGATACAAAAGGAGTCCGAAGAAGAGAACATAAGCGATGATGGATGCGGTGAGGACGCCCCTTGCGGAGGCGTGAATCACGGTGTCCGGTTCCGCGCGAAAAAGAGGGGTTGCCAGGGCGATCAAGACGGCTGTCAGCCAAGCGCTCAGACCGGCGCGCAGGGACGATTGTCTCCACACGAACAACATCAGCAGGACGGTCAAAATCGGGGCGGATGCAATCCCCAACTGCCACATGGATAGGACCTCTCTTTCGCGTATCATAAAAATCCACTATAATGGATTTTACATCTATGTTATCGCCGGATTGCGCGTATGTCAAGAAAAATATTCCTCTATAGTGGAAAACGGCGGAGGGAGCTCCATGGGGTTTGGCCGAAACGTTCGGAAGCTGCGGAAGGAAAAAAAGCTCTCTCTGGAAGAGCTTTCGAAGAAATGCGGCGTCAGCCGTTCGATGCTGTCCCAGATTGAGCGGGAAGAGAAAAATCCCACCATCCAGGTGGCCTGTCAGATCGCCGAGGGCCTCAATACCACCCTGTCCCGGCTGTTGGGGGAACAGGAAGAGAAAGAGGCGTTGGTCATCCGAAAAGGGGAACGGTTGATCTACCGGGACGAACAATCCGGTTTCGAAAGGCATCTGCTCTCTCCTTCCTTTCCGTCCCGGGGAGTCGAATTCATCCTGAACATCATTCCCCCCGGCAAAGAGTCGGGAGCGTTTCCTCCCCATTTGCCGGGCGTCAAGGAGTATATCGTGGTGGACGAGGGAAGGTTGAAGGTGGAACTTGCGGGCGGCAAAAGGAAATACGAGCTGGAACCAGGGGACTCCATCTACTTCGAAGCCGATGTGGAACACCGGTTCATCAATGCGGGAAACGGGGAATGCCGCTACTATTTGGTGATCGATTCCAACCAGGCAAAGTAACGGGCCGGAGCGGCTTAAGACTTCGGAGGGAGGGGGATCAGTTGCTGACGACGCGGGTGACAGAGCGGCTGGGAATTCGCTATCCGATCATCCAGGCGGGGATGGCGGGGGGAACCACCACCCCGGAACTGGTGGCGGCGGTTTCCGAGGCGGGCGGCCTGGGAACCCTGGGGGCGGGATACATGTCTGCCAACCGGATCCGGGAGGCGATCCGAGAGATCCGGGAGCGGACGGACCGGCCCTTTGCCGTCAATCTGTTCATTCCGGAACCCTTCGAGGAGGACCGGGAACGGATCGAACAGGCGCAGAAGCGGCTGGACCGGTTTCGGAGGGAGATGTGTCTTCCCGCGTCTCCGGATCCGGGCAAGTATCGGGAGCCCTTTGAGGAACAGATCTCCGCGGTGCTGGAGGAGCGGGTGCCGGTGTTCAGCTTCACCTTCGGGGTGCTGCCTTCCGAATGGGTGAAACGGTTGAAGAGGCAGGGGACCGTCCTGATCGGAACGGCCACCACCGTGGAAGAGGGCGCCGTCCTGGAGGAGAGCGGCGTGGACATGGTGGTCGCCCAGGGAAGCGAGGCCGGAGGTCACCGGGGAACCTTTTCCGGTTCGGTGGAAAAGGGGCTGGTAGGGCTGATGTCCCTGGTCCCCCAGATGGCGGACCGGGTCCGAATTCCCGTGATCGCCGCCGGCGGGATCATGGACGGCAGGGGGCTTGCGGCAACCCTGATGCTGGGGGCGGAGGGCGTCCAGATGGGGACGGCATTCCTCACCTGCCGGGAGAGCGGGGCCAATTCGGTGTACCGGGATGCGGTCCGAAACGCCCGGGACGATGGCACCGTTCTCACCCGCTCCTTTTCCGGGAGATATGCCCGGGGCTTGCGAAACCGCTTTGTTTCCGAAATGGGGAAATACGAAGAGGAGTGGCCGGACTACCCGATTCAAAACGCCCTGACGAGGGATATCCGAAGGGAGGCGGCCCGTCGGGGAAATCCCGATCTCATGTCCTTGTGGGCGGGCCAGTCCGCATCGCTGAGCCGCTCCCTGCCGGCGGCGGAACTGATCCGGAACGTGGTGCGGGAAGCGCAGGACCGGCTTAAGGAGAAGAGATGAGCCGTTATCCGGGACGGAAGGGGTGTGCGCGGAGGACCATCCGCCGCGCCTCTTTTTTCTTTTCCGGAGGCCATGGGATTAAAGTGCGATCATTGCCCGGGAAATGAGAACTGCGGTGTCAGGGAAGATCGGTTTTCACGCTTTTCAAGACCACGTTTGTGGGACGCGGCCCGGTGGGGATTGATGGGACAGGCTTTCCTGCGCCGGATTGGCAGAGTTCTGAAACCATGGATGGGAGCGACCTTCACCGTCCGGGGCGTGGTTTTTTCAGATGGAGGTGCACCCTTTCGACAGTTGACGGAATGTTGCTAAAATCCGTCGCTATTTCCGAGGGAGTCTCGCTGTCAGTGCCACCGATGGCATTTTCATCCATGATGCGTGCGCCAAGAAAAAGGGGAATTCGGGATGCGGCGGCAAAAAAACAGATCCCGATAGGGATAGTAATACAAAAATCAATGAGATTCTTGGCAAAAAACACCTGGATGATGATGAACTCACCAACGAACTAATCAATCATGTCAATGAAGAACATCTCGATAAGCTGTATCAGTCATTGCGCGAAAGATACCCTGAGGAAAAGGCGAAGGCCATCGCCCGGAACCTTTCGCTTGGCGTTGCCTTCAACAAAAAGATGGAAGCTAAATACCCCTACAATGAGGTCTACGTTGAAAACGATTCCGCCAAAAATGGATATGTTAAATTGGACTCCTATAATCCTGAAACAGGGGAAATCGTATCTCGAAAATATACCCAATTGGCCAACATCAAACCGGAAACTGCCAAAAAATACATCAGTGAACTGCTAAATAAATATCCGCCGGGTGCCCAAATCGCCGACGTTCCCTCCCAGCAAAAAGGATCTGGACATCGAAATGCGGGATTGGCGGGGCAACAATTAGATATTGACGGTAAAATGATTTTGGAAATTCCTGTACAGAAGAAAAAAGTTCCGAAAAAGATTCTGGATTATGCCAAGACAAGAAACATCGAAATAAGGGATGAAAACGGTCGTAAACTAAATTAGAAGAAAGGAGTAGAGCTTTGATGAAAGTGGAGTATTATGAGCATTGGGGAGCAAGCTGGAAAGAAGGGATTAATAAGCTTTCCTACGAGCAGGCTAAACGTTTTCACGAACAGGAAAAACCTTATGCTGTAATCATCTCGGATAAAAAGAGGCCCCAATATATTGTGAAAATGACCTTTAACAAAAAAGGGTATTATTGTGGTGTGCTTCATTTAAATGAAAACTTGGATTCTGAGTTAGTAGAAGCTTATGTAATAATTGACCGCCAATTATTCTTGAGAAATGTAAAGAAAAGGTATTTTGACGGGAGAGAAATTAGTCTTGTGACCTATCTTTACGAGGTGGATGGACGGTATCGGAAAAACTTTTTCATTGGTGGCAAGGAAACGGACGACGTGGAATACGGAACCTGCGATGTATCCAGTCATTTTCGCGAGATGATCCAATTTGGGAATTACGACTCCATCCTGCCCGAAGAGGCCAGGCGCGGTTTGCGCGAGGGTTGAGGAAGAGCATTCGCGGAGATAAAACGATGGGCTCGAAATTGTTTCGGGACACCCGGGTGATGACCAATCGGGTGTCCCTTTGTCGATGGATGCGGGTCCCGAGCTGAAAAAGCGCGCTGGGAGGCTTCGATTTGTGGGCATTTTGGATGTTTTTCTAGGCGGGAAAGGCTGCCGAAGACCTCTTGCGGAGAGCTGCCGGCAAGCCCCCAAGTTTGGGGGAAGGGGAAACGGTCTATCTAGAGTCCTTCACGTTTAAGAATCGTAACTTAGCTTCGGAAGTGATCCAGAATGTCGTCATGGGTGATCCGCAACTCCTCGGGCCATTCCCGTTTGGACAGGACCGCGAGGGTGCGGTCGGCGGGGTGGGAGATCACCTTGACGAGCTTTTTCGGGTAGCCGAGACGGGAGACCAGTTCCCGGTAGAATTCCGCCTGGGCCATGATATCCACGGATCCCAGGTGGAAGACCCCCTCCGGTCTGTGTTGAAGGAGGAAAGCGATCTGCCGGGCCAGCATGTCATCGGTGTGGCGGTTGGCGAAAAAGTTGTCGTGGTATTCGACGGTTTCGCCCCTTTTCAGCCGGTCC
Source organism: Planifilum fimeticola (assembly GCF_003001905.1). NCBI lineage: Bacteria > Bacillati > Bacillota > Bacilli > Caryophanales > Thermoactinomycetaceae > Planifilum > Planifilum fimeticola. The sequence goes on along the minus strand of NZ_PVNE01000001.1, from coordinate 207,133 downwards.
AGGAGTTGCGTCACCCGGGGAACGTCCTTGCCGAAGATCGCCGGAAAGCGCAGGATGCGGAGCCGGCTTCCCAGGACAGATGCCATCATCTCTTCGCAGGCGGCCTTGAAACGGCCGTATTCGCTTTCGGGTACGGGCGGCTCTTCCTCCGTGTGGGGATTCTGTGTGGAACCGTCGAACACCGCGGAAGTGGAGCAGAACCATACGTCACAGGGAGATCCTTTGGCCAGTTCCGCCACGGCCCGGTGGAAGCGGAGCTGTTTCTCGTAATCCCCCCGCAGCGCCAGAAGAACCGCATCCGGCCGGATGCGGTCCCAAAGGCGCTCGAGCTTTCGGAAATCCTCCAAATCCAGACGGTGACACCGATCGGAAGGGAGAGGGGGCCGGTTGTTCCGGCAGGTGCCGTGAACGGTGTACGCGTTTTCGGCCTCCAACAGGCGGACGAGGGCCTTGCCCACGGCGCCGCTCGCGCCGAATAGGAGGAGGCGGGGCATCGGGATCCCCCCTGTTACAAGTGGTTTTTGATCATTTGCAGGACCTGGTCCACGGTGCGCCGGTTTTTTTCCGTGATCTCAGCCCGGCGGGGAATGGGAGAGAACAGGCCGTCCGGATCGTGCAGGGTTTGGGGCAAGTCCACGGGACTTTCCGGCTGCCACCGCCTGAGCCAGGCTTTCGGGATGGCCGCTTCTTCCGGGGCGCAATCGTTCATTTCCGCCCACAACCAGGTCCAGGCCCGGGGGACGACCCGCCACATGTCGTAGCCGCCGCCGCCGACGGCAATCCACCGGCCGTCGCACAGTTCGTGGGCCAGCTGGTGGACGGTCCGGGGGATTTCCCGGTAGATCCGCATCGTCGCCGACAGATGGGTGAGGGGATCGTACCGGTGGGCGTCGCAGCCGTTTTGCGACAGGATCACATCGGGGCGGAACCGGCGGGCCGCTTCCGGAACGACGCGGCGAAAGGCGTCCAGCCAGGACTCGTCTTCGGTGAAGGCGTCCAGGGGAAGGTTGATGCTGGTTCCGAATCCCGGGCCCTGCCCGCGCTCGTATACGGAACCGGTTCCGGGAAACAGGTATTTGCCCGTTTCATGGATGGAGATGGTCATGACCTGCGGGTCGTCGTAGAAGGCCCATTGCACCCCGTCTCCGTGATGGGCGTCGGTATCGATATAGAGGACCCGGACGTCGTATTCCTTCCGCAGCCAGGCGATGGCGATCGCCGCATCGTTATAGATGCAGAAACCGGAAGCGCGCCCTCGGAGGGCGTGATGAAGCCCTCCCGCGAGATTGAGGGCGTGTTCGCACTTCCCCGACATCACCTGTTCCGCGGCGACGAGGGTGCCGCCGACGACGGTGGCCGCCGCTTCGTGCATGCCCGGAAAGATGGGGTTATCTTCGGTTCCCAGTCCGCAGGCTTCCAGCTGTTCCGGGGAAAGGGAGCCGTCGGGAGCTTGTTTGACCGCTTCGATAAAGCTTTCTTCGTGCGTGCGGGTGAGTTCCTTGTCCGCGGCCTTTCGGGGAGCGATCAACTGATCTTCTTCCATCCATCCGAAGGACCGGATCAGATCGAGGGTCAGCTGGATTCGTTTCGGTTGGAAGGGGTGGTTGTCGTGAAAGCGGTATCGCTGGAATGCATCACCGTAGACCATCAGGGCTGAATGTCTCACTTGGATCCCTCCGGTTCCTGGTCCTCGACCGGAGGCCACAGGATCCGGTGACCCGCCGCCCGGAGATCCCGGACGATCTCGTCGATCAGCATCGCTTCCGTCCGAAAGGCGATGCGCCGGGTGTTTTCGCTTCCGGGATGGACGATGACGCTCAGGATGTTGGCTTTGTGACGTCGGAACACCTGGGCGGCATCCGCCAGCATGCCGACTCGGTCGGGCACTTCGATTTCCACCCGTTGGCTGGGCTTGTTGACGCCGAACAGTTCGATCAAGGTGTGAAGCACATCGGTCTGGGTGACGATGCCGACCAGCCGCCCCTCCTGAAGGACGGGCAGGCATCCGATCCGGTGTTCATACATGAGCCGGGCTGCGTCTTCGATGAAATCGAGCGGGTGGGCGGTGATCACCTCCCTTTTCATGATGGATGAAACCGGCCGATGGAGGGTGTCGTCTTGGGGGCTGTGCTCCAGGATGGAGGGACCGGCTTCCCGCAGATCCCGGTCGGTCACAATACCCACGAGCCGATCCCCCTCCGTGACGGGGAGGTGGCGGATCCGGTGTTCCTCCAGCAGATGAAGGGCCTGTTTCAGCGTCGTCTCCGGTTCGACGGTGCGGACATGGCGGTGCATGATTTCTTTGATCAACATGGCGGAATCCCCTTTTGCTCGTTTTCCGAAAAAGCTGTTTTCTTTGGCTCTATTCTACCTTTTCACCCCGGAGAAATAAAGGTGATCGGATCGGAAGATTCACAATCCTTTCGGCGGCCGATGCGAAATGCTTTCTTTATGAGAACGGAAGGGGCTTCGGAAATAAAAAGCAAAATCCCGCGGCTTCCTGAGCCGGGGGCATTTCCAATCCGATGGTGATATTTTTCATTCCATTCAGAATGCCGTTAATAGAAATGCCGGTTGATGAAGCGCAGCCGGTCAAACTTCTCGACGGATTCGAGGGGGACGTTTTTGCCGATGCGGGCCATCAGACAGTTGGCGGGATGGGCGGTGATCTCCGGGTCGTCGGTGGCGAACCATTCCATGCCGACGCTGCCCATCACCTTTTCCATCACTTTGCGGTATTCCCAGACGGACAGGCCCGTTCCCTTGAGGTCCCAGTGCCAGTAATATTCCGTGGAGATGACGATGTAGTTTTCCATCGCCGGATCGGCAAAGGCGGTTTTCAGCATGGCCTTGGCCACTCCGTATTTGCGGTAGGGGGGCGCTACCTCGATCGCTCCCAGCTCCAACAGATCTTCCATGTTTCCCTCGGACCAGCGTTCCATGGGATCGGGGTAGAGAAAGGAGACGTAGCCGACGATCGTGTCTTCCGTCCTCGCGATGATGATCCGCCCTTCGGGGAGACGGGCGATTCCGATCATCGCCTGTTGCTGCCGCTCCGGAGGCCGAAAGGCAACCAGACCTTCGTGGAAGGGGTAGCGTTCGACGGTCTCCGGGGGAACGGGTCCTTCCGTCACCAGGCTTTTTCCATCCGCTTTCAGTATGTTGCGGTGATACCGTTTGATGTGCTCCATGGGGCCGAGCCGCCACCTCCCGGGAGTGCTTCGTGTGGTTTCATTATATAGAAAGCAGGGTGTGATTCCCAGCGTTTTAAAGGAAACGGGATCATGTGAATTAACTCGGAAATTGCGAATGTTTTTATGTGTGTTATAATGATTGTGATGAAGCCGTTTTCAACAAGGAGGGAGACGGAGATGGATCATTCGGAACGGATCAAGGTTATGACAACAGGGAACAACTTGAAAGATTACGAGGAAGCCTACCGCAATTTTGACTGGAAAGAAGTTGAAAAGGTTTTCTCCTGGTATGAAACCGGCAAGGTGAACGCCGCCTACGAAGCGATCGACCGGCATGCGGAATCGGACCGTCGCGACAAGATCGCCCTCTACTACAGCGATGCGAACCGCGAAGAACAATACACGTTTTTGGAAATGAAAGAGAAGTCCAACCGTTTCGGAAATGTCCTCCGGAAGCTGGGCATCAAGAAAGGCGATCGGGTCTTCATCTTCATGCCGCGCTCCCCGGAATTGTATTTCAGTTTCCTCGGTGCGATCAAGATCGGTGCGGTCGTCGGTCCCCTCTTTGAAGCGTTTATGGAAGCGGCTGTCCGGGATCGGCTGGAAAACAGCGAGGCGGTGGCGCTGGTGACCACTCCGCAGCTGCTGGAACGGGTGCCGGTGAAAGAGCTGCCTGCGCTGAAGCACATCATTCTGGTGGGCGAGACGAAAGAGGACTTGGGCGAGGGGTATATCGACTTCCACAAGGAGATGGAAGCGGCTTCCCCGGAACTGGACATCGAGTGGGTCGACCGCGAGGACCCGATGCTGATCCACTACACCTCGGGTTCCACCGGAAAGCCGAAGGGCGTGCTCCACGTTCACAACGCCATGATCCAACATTACCAGACCGGGAAATGGGTGCTGGACCTGCAGGAGGACGACATCTACTGGTGCACCGCCGATCCGGGCTGGGTGACGGGAACCTCCTACGGCATTTTCGCTCCCTGGTTGAACGGCGTGACCAATGTGATTCGGGGAGGACGGTTCAGTCCGGATGACTGGTATCATACCCTGGAGAAATACGGCGTGACCGTCTGGTACAGCGCGCCGACGGCCTTCCGGATGTTGATGGGAGCGGGGGAAGAGGTCGCCAAGAAATACGATCTGTCCCGGGTGCGTCACATCCTCAGCGTCGGCGAACCCCTCAACCCCGAAGTGGTCCGCTGGGGACTGAAAGTGTACGGACGACGGATCCACGACAACTGGTGGATGACGGAAACGGGCGGCATCCTGATCGCCAACTATCCGTGCATGGAGATCAAACCGGGGTCGATGGGACGTCCCTTCCCGGGGATCAAAGCGGCGATTTTGGACGATAACGGGAACGAACTGCCTCCCTACCAGATGGGGAACCTGGCCATCCGCACTCCTTGGCCGTCGATGATGCGGGCCATCTGGAAGAACAAGGCGAAATACGACGAATATTTCCGCATTCCCGGATGGTACATCTCCGGTGACTCCGCCTATATGGATGAAGACGGCTACTTCTGGTTCCAAGGAAGGTTGGACGATGTGATCAACACCTCGGGTGAGCGGATCGGACCCTTCGAGGTGGAGAGCAAGCTGGTGGAACACCCGGCGGTGGCTGAAGCCGGGGTGATCGGAAAACCGGATCCCGTCCGGGGTGAGATCATCAAGGCCTTCATCTCCCTGCGGGCAGGATATGAGCCCACGGAGGAGCTGAAGAAGGAAATTTACGAGTTTGTGAAGAAAGGGCTCGCCGCCCACGCCGCGCCGCGGGAGATCGAGTTCAAGGATAAGCTGCCCAAGACCCGCAGCGGAAAGATCATGCGCCGCGTGCTGAAGGCATGGGAGCTGGGGCTGCCCACGGGTGACCTGTCGACGATGGAAGATTGATGAAACGTCAAGGCGCAGGGAAACTTCCCTGCGCCTGTTGTGTTGCCGAGCCGAGCCCGAGCCGGGATATTGTGCATCGAGCCGATCGAAGGAAGCGGCGTCGGTTGTCTAAAGACTCTCCGAGGACGAAGAAAGAGGTGCGGATATCCGCACCTCTTTTGTTCGGGGATCATCCATCGCCGGGTCTTGGACGAGGGATCCACCCCCAACCTCCTCTGTTTCCTCCTCCATTGCCGTTATCGTTTTCCTGGTCATTCGGCGGCTGTGGAATGGGGATCTGACGGTTACCGCCGTTATTTCCTCCGGGATTGTTGGGACGGGGATGATGCCTTTTTTCCTTTTCCTTTTCCTCTTTTTTGTCCTTTTTCTCGAACTCCTTCTGCCGTCCGCACTCGAAGCATTTTTGCTGACCCGGCAGCCCACCGGGGTTTTGGAAGCGGAGATGGCGCGGCGACAGGTTGGGGTCTTCCTTCAGCACTTCTTGGAAAATCGCTCTCCAGACGATTTTGGCACGGTTGCTGTTGGAAATCCGGTGGTTGTAATCGTAACCCACCCAGACGCCCATCGCCACCTTGGGCGTGTAGCCGACGAACCACAGGTCGTACTCGTTTTGGGTCGTGCCCGTCTTTCCGGCCAAGTCGTATCCACCGAAGCCGCTGCCGATATACTGGGCGGTTCCGCCGCGGACCACCGCCTTAAGCATGTCGGTGAGCATGTACGCCGCCTGGGGAGACATCACTTGCACCGGATCCGGTTTGTGTTCGTAAACGGTTTTCCCGGACGAATCGACGATCTTCTCGATCATGTACGGTTCGTTGAAGCTGCCGCCGTTGGCGATCATCGCGTATCCGGCGGTCATCCGCTCGACGGTGAATCCGTAGGTGAGACCGCCGATCACGGAGGCTTCACCGTCGTGGGGATGGACGGGGAAGTTCATCTTGCGAAGGTAATCGAATCCGTTCTGCAAGCCGACGGCGCGGAACACCTTGATCGCCGGGATGTTGTAGGACCACTGGAGCGCCGTTTTTGCCGTGACCGGCCCTTTATATTGGCCGGTGGAGTTTCGGTAAACCTTGCCCGGCGTTCCCTGAGCTTGGAGGGGTTCGTCGACGATAATCGAGCCGGGGGTGATCACACCGCGGTCGAGGGCCGGCCCGTATCCGAGGAGCGGTTTCATCGCCGAACCCGGTTGGCGCGCCGAGTTCAGGGCGTGGTTTTTCTGCTCCTTTTCAAAATCCCTTCCCCCGACGAAACCGAGAAGCGCACCCGTTTCCACGTCGATCAGCGTGGCGCCGACTTCCTCCGTCGCATTCTTCAGCGTGACCCATTTGCCGCCCAGTTTTGTCCGGTATGTGATGGGCGAGGCGTACAGGTCGGAGTTTTGGGCCGCCTTGTTCATGGCGTCATACAGCTTTTTGTCGATGGTCGTGTAGATGTGGTAGCCGCCTTGCTGCACCTTTTGGATGTATTTCTGAAGGGTGGCCTGATACTGCCCTTTTTTGCTCAATTCCTTGGGATCGAGGCCGTCCGCCCTCATCAGCGCCTCCGCCGCCCGTTCCTCTACGGCCATCATGATGTAGGGGTAGCGGCTGTAGGCGTTTTGTTTCTTTTTGGAGAGGGAACCCTTTATATCGAAGGAGCGGGCCTCCTCATACTGTTGCTGGGTGATTTTTCCGTTGTCCAGCATGTTTTGGAGGACCATCTCCATCCGCTTTTTGCCGCGTTCCAGGCCTTCCTTTTTGAACGGGTTGTAGTCGTTCGGACGCTGGATCATGCCGGCGAGATAAGCTGCTTGGGGGATGTTCAGGTCCTTGACGTCCACTCCGAAAATCCCCTGGGCGGCGGCCTGGACGCCGTACATGTGCTGGCCGCCGGAGCCGGTTCCGAAATAGAGGCTGTTCAAGTAGGCGTTCAGGATCTCCTCCTTGCTGTACATCCGCTCCAATCGCAGGGCGAGGAGGATTTCCTTGGCTTTCCGATCATAGGTTTTCGAATAGTTTTCCAAAATGGCCCGCTTGACCAGCTGCTGGGTGATGGTGCTTCCCCCGGTGACCACCTTCTGGTTGGTCAGATCCTCGTAAACGGCCCGCAGGAGGGAGCGAGGGACGATCCCCGAGTGTTCGTAAAATTCCCGGTCTTCGGTGGAAATGAGGGCATCGATCAGATGCTGGCTGACTTCATCGTTTTCCACCAGCTTCCGGTCCCCAATCAGCGTCCGGACTGAACCGATCAGGCTCTTGTCCCGGAAATAGGCATAGCTGGTTTGGTGCCAGCCCGAAAGCTTTTGGTTGAAATAATCCCTGTCCCGGACCGGTTCATCCTTGACCAGGGCGGCCACGTATCCCGCCGCGACACCGGCGGCTCCCAAGGAGAGAGAAAGGATGATGACCAGACAGACAAAAAGCCCATAAAAAACGCCCTTGAGGACGCGTTTTTTCCCCGCCCGGTTTTGATCCGGAGGAGATGGAAAATCTCCCTTTGTCATCGCTTGCTACCCTCCTCATTGTACGGTAATATTATACCATAGCAAGGGAGGGGCGGATCACTTAAAATCGCTGGGATTAAAATTTTTTCATCGCTTATAGATGACGGCGAAGAACGGGCCTAGTAGCCGGCGGTCGGTTCCCTTCAGAGAGCTGGTGGTTGCTGCGAACCAGCGGTCCCCGTCGCGCGAATTACACCCGGGAGCCTTCGCGTTTCGGCATCCGTCGAAACGCGGCGGGGAATGCCCCCGTTATCCGAAGAGCGGAAAGCGCCGGGCGCTTTCAATAAGGGTGGTACCGCGGGCAAACCCCGTCCCTTGGAGGGACGGGGTTTTTGATTTCCGTGCGGGCCCAGGCCGATCGGCCCCCGAGACGATTCAAAACAACGGAGGGAAGGTGATTCCACTTGTCGATGGAAACCGAGATTCGACCGGAGGTGCGGAAGGAGGTGGAGCGCCAGCTGGCCGTACTTCGCCGGGGAGCGGCGGAGATCATCCCCGAGGAGGACCTGGCCGAGAAACTGCGCCGCTCCATCGAGACGGGCAAGCCCCTCAAGGTGAAGCTGGGGTTGGATCCCTCGGCGCCGGACATTCACATCGGTCACACGGTGGTGCTTCACAAGTTGCGCCAGTTTCAGGAGCTGGGGCATATCGTTCAGCTGGTGATCGGCGACTTCACCGGGCGGATCGGCGATCCCACGGGAAAATCGGAGACGCGTCGCCAATTGTCGGAGGAGGAGGTGAAGGCCAACGCGGAGACCTACACCCGGCAGTTGTTCAAAATTCTCTCCCCCGATCGGACGGAGGTTCATTTCAACAGCACGTGGCTGAAACCCCTCACTTTCATGGAAGTGACGGAACTGGCCGCCAAGTGCACGGTGGCACGCATGCTGGAGCGGGATGATTTCGCCAAGCGGTACCACAGCGGTCAGGCCATCAGCGTCCACGAGTTTTTCTATCCCTTGATGCAGGGTTACGATTCCGTCGCCCTGAAGAGCGATGTGGAGATGGGAGGAACCGATCAGAAGTTCAACCTGCTCATGGGTCGCCAGCTGCAGCGGGAGTACGGCCAGCCGGAACAGGTCATCATGATGATGCCGCTCCTCGAGGGGCTGGACGGGGTCAAAAAGATGAGCAAGAGTCTGGGCAATTACATCGGCATCGACGAGCCGCCGAATGAGATGTACGGCAAGACGATGTCGATTCCCGATGAGCTGATGGTGAAGTATTACGAACTGGCCACCGATTTGTCCCTGGAGGAGTTGAATCGGGTAAAGGAAGGGCTGGAGAAGGGCACGCTCCATCCCCGGGACGCCAAGATGCGCCTGGCTCACACCTTCGTCCGGATGTATCACGGACAGGAGGCCGCCGATGAAGCGGAGCGCCATTTCCGCACCGTCTTCCAGCAGGGAAAGCTGCCGGAGGAGATGGATGAGGTGGAGATTTCCCCTTCCGAATTGAAGGAAGGAAAGATGTGGATCGTTCGTCTGCTGAACCGCCTGGGACTTGTCAACTCCAACGGGGAGGCGCGGCGTTTCATCCAGCAGTCGGCCGTCCGGATCGACGGGGAGAAGGTGACCGACACGGACGCGGAACTTCCCGTGACCGACGGGATGGTGGTCCAGGTCGGGAAGCGCCGCTTTGCCAAAGTCAAATTGGTTCAGGGATAGCAGGAGAGGGAATTCCCGCTCCGTCTCCCTCGTCTCAATCTCAAAACGGGAGATGATCCGATGCGTGGGTATTCGTCCTACGACGCGGGAGGAGTTCCGGGAACCTGCTTGGTGATCGGCGGCAGCGGTCGGGTGGGAAGCCGGGTCGTCGTTCAGTTGGTGGAACGGGGCCGACCGGTTCGCGCTTTGGTGCGCCCCGATTCGTCCATCCGCCGGTTGGCCCCCGTTTTGTCCCGGATTCGGCTGGTTGCGGGGGATGTGAGAAATCCCGATTCCTTGGCTGAAGCGGTCCGCGGCGTTCACCAGGTGATCTGGGCGGCGGGGATTTCCCCAGTCCGTCCCGGCAAGCCGGAGGATATCGACCAGGTGGAGGTAGAGGGCGTCCGACACCTGATTGAAGCCTGCAAGCGGGAGTCGGTCGCCTATATCACCTACCTCTCGTGCATGTACGCATCGCCGGAGGCCCGGTCAGCTCTGTTTCGAGCGAAGTGGCGGGCGGAGGAATCCATCCGCCGGTCAGGCATATCCCATACCATTTTGCGCTCATCCGTCATCATTCATCCCGGCAGGAGATTTTACTGCCAAATCCCGGCCATCCACTGGTGGGAAAAGGCTCCGGGGATTCCGCACGCGCTCCCATCTTTCCGGAACAGCCCGATCGCCAGCGACGACGTGGCCGGGTGCCTGATCGACGCTTCCCTCAACCCGCGCGTTCGCGGGCGGACCGTGGATATCGGCGGGCCGGGGGCCCTTTCCCCCTCCGACTGGATTCGGCTGGCCGGCGAGGAACGGGGGAAGCCCTTCAAGGAATGGGCGATTCCGACTTCCTTGGCCGAGGCGGGATTGTGGCTCGGATCCCGTCTGTTTCCCGGCCGGATGCTTTCACGGGAAATCTTTCGGGACATGGTCGGACAGGATGCCGTGGTGGACCCCGAAGCCATGAAGGAGCTTTTTCCCCATGTTTCGCTGACGCCCGTCCGCGAACTGATCCGCCGGATGAAGGAGAAAACCGCCGATCTTTAACGCTGGCGGGAGAAGCCGTCGCAAACGGACAGCCGCCTTCGCGGAGAAATCAATTGTTTGAAAAGGAAAAGGAGAGGGTGCGCCAAATGCTCCTTTGTGGATCGCGGCGCATCCCCTTATCGGACGATCGGGATGTCAGTAGTCCCAGGCCGCCCGAAAGAGGCGGTCTTTTTTTGTTGGTAGGAGAGCACGACCGACCGGAGAACCGGGTCGCAGACGGAAATCGAACCCCGGATGGTTCCGAGGAAGAAAGGTGCATTATTCTGAAAATAAGAAAAAGGAGTCCCCAAAACATGGTGGCGTTCCGGAGGCAGAGGGCGTGCTTTAGCCGCTCCCCGGTCGAACTCCTCCGCGGGCTGTCGCCGGGCGGGAATTAGCGTTGCGATTTCCCGGGACGATCAGGGTCGCCGGATCACAGACAAGGGGATGGCCCGCCGCGTGGCGTATCTGGGATCAGATTTTTTTGATTGCACGCGGCTCAAGTATGTGGACAAGGAAAGCAAGCGCTACCGCGGGGAACCCCTGTTGACCCCCGACGGGTTTTTCCTGAAAAAAGGGATTAACGCCAAACTGCACCTGCACAATTGTTTATTTGCGCGGATGATTCGGAAGAAATCCCACAGCGACATCTTCCTGGCCTTGTTCACGATCAAATCCATTCGCGCTTTCCTTCCCGCCCTGGCCCGGTTTGTGGCGAATCATCCCATTTGCGGGAGATCCGCGTCCTTTTGGGAACCACATCCCTTCACCGGGGCGTGGAGCGGCCAAATCGTGGGTGTGCAAGATGATCCTGATCCGTTGCATCCGGACGGATGGCTCCGCCTTCGGACCGCGGGTCAGCTGACGCCGAAAAGGGTTTATATCTCGAAGGAAGAGTTTTTCGGGCGGCATCTGCGCAAAGAACCGCTTTGGGATCAGACGGGACCGGTTCAGTCAGTTACGTCCTGACGCGTGAAAAGCCCACCTCCGAATGGTTGCGTTTTGTACGCCCCCCTTTCATGAAAAGGCGGGCCCGGGTGAGCCTACCGGCCGCACGGCACAGGGCTGCGATGAGCGGCCTTTTTTTGGTGCTTTTCCCATCTCCGCCCGCCGGCCCGGGTAACGAGGGAAAATACGACTCCGGTCCCAGAGGAAATCGAACCGGGGATCGTTCTGGGAATCCGGAAAGTTCCTTATCCTGGAGACAGATGAAAGGGGGGACAGCATGAACGGAAAAACGGTGGCAGGTCTCGCCTTGATCGTGGGAGCGGTGGTGTTTCTCTTCGGTGGAGATCTGGGCGGGTTCTTCGCCTTCCTGTTGTCCGCGGGGCTGCTCGTATACGGCTGGAGGAAGTGGAAGCGATCGGAATCGAGCGGAGGCAGGGCGGTCGGTATCGGGGCGCTGATCTTCGGCGCGATTCTGCTGCTCAGCTGGATTCCGTTCCTGATCGGCTTGTTGATCGCGGTCGTCTGCATCTATTTCGGATGGACGCTGATCCGCCAAGACCGGGAACCCTCGGGTCTCGAGCCGGAACCGGGGGCGGAAGCGGAGGCGGCGGGTCAAAGGCCCCGGTGGGAAGACGACTTTGAAAGCGAATGGAAACGCTTCTTGGAGCGGCAAAAGGACAAAAACTGAGGAAAGAAGGGGGAATCGGCGATGCTCAAACGGATGAGGGACATTGTCGTCGCGACGGTGCATGAAGTGTTGGATCAACTGGAAGATCCGAAGGCGATGATCAAACAGTATCTCAGGGATGTGGAAAGCGAGATCCGAAAGGCGAAGGATGCCATCATCCGGCATCAGGTGATGGCGGAGCGGTTTGAACGGCAAGCGGAAGAAGCGCTCCGGCTGGCGGCCCGGCGCAAGATGCAGGCGGAGCAGGCGTTGGATGCCGGGGAGGAGGAGCTGGCGCGAAAGGCTCTTTCCGAAATGAAGCATTGGGAGGCGAGGGCCGACCAATACCGGAAGGACGCCGACAAGACCACCGAGCAGGTTCGGGAGCTCAAGGAACAGTTGGGCCGGTTGGAGAAGAAGTATCAGGAGCTCCGGGACAAGAAAAACGCTTTGATCGCGCGGGCCAACGCGGCCAAGACCAAAAAGCGCATCCATGCGACCTTGCACCGGATCGATTCCGAGAGCGCGATCAAGGGTTTCGAGCGCATGGAAGAGCGAATCGCGCAGATGGAGATCCAGGCGAATGCCCATGCGGGGGTCCATGACGAGGCAGCGCCCTTGGCTTATGCCGACGAAGTGGAAAAGGAGCTGGCGAAATTGCGCGCCCGCCGTTCCGGATCCACGCCGCCTGACGGAGGGGAATTGCCCGGGAATTGAGAAGGGACGCCCGGCGGGTATCCTTCGTACTGTTGACAAAGCAAGGGGAGTCGATTTTCCGTCTCGTCGGTGTGCAGCAGCGGGCCGTTCGGCGAAAATCGGCTCCCATCTTACGGGCTCTTATGTTTGCCAACAGTATCAAGCGCCCGCAGGGATGCCCGCTCCTTGCGGTTTTTCCGGGGTATTTTAAGATATAATGGGATCATGACAGATGAAGAGGCGATTTTATGAAAAAGCTGGCCGGTTTGTTCTTTATTCTTTTGGGGGTCTTGGTGTTTTTCAGCTCCCTGGCCAACAGCGGGGTCGGCAGATGGATCACCCCGGGACACACGGCGACGGAGGCGGTTTCCTCCAAAGGAGTCAACCGGATCGAGGTTCGGGGGCCGGCCCTGGATCTTCGGATCCTTCCCGGCGATCGGGAAGAGGTGTCGGCGGTATTGCGCGGCGGCCGCAAGGACGCGCTGTCCGTCACCCGAAGAGGGGATACGGTTTCCATCAACGTCGGCGAGCAGTGGTTTCATTGGATCTTCATGCGGGACGGCTTCCAGTTGGACCTGCACATCCCCCGGGATTACACGCACAGCTTGGTCCTTGATGTGGATTCCGGAGAGATACAATTTCACGGTCCGACCAAGAACCGGCCGATGATCCTGAAGGAGCTGGAGATGGACCTGGATTCGGGGGACGTCGAGCTGAGCAATCTGCGGGCCGAGCAGATTCGTTACCGAAGCTGGTCGGGCAATGTCAACGCGCGGCATGTGTCGGCCGATGAGGCGGATTGGCGCCTGACGTCGGGAAATTTGCGCCTGAGTAACTATTCGGGAGCCCTCGGGGTGGAGATGACCTCCGGCGATTTGGATGTTCAGATGGATCGGCTGTCGGGACCGGTGGAGGCTTCGCTTACGTCGGGGGATCTTTCCCTGGATTTGCCCCGGGACGCCGGCTTCACCCTGGACGCAGGGGTGACCAGCGGTGACATCCACGTCGATTTCCCGATGAGGATGGTGGAAAGAGGGGAGCGGCGCGTCAGCGGTTCCCACGGAAGCGGTGAACATCCGATCCGGCTGCGGACGACCAGCGGCGACATCCGGATCCAATGACCGGGCAGGGACCAAAGGAGGGGAGCATCATGCGGCGGTTCCGAAACCAGGCTGTTGGGTTCGCCCTGCTGTTTATCGGCATCAGCATCGTGGTGGGCCTGATCGATTTCGGTTATGCCCTGCTCGGGCCTTTGTTTCTGCTTGGCATCGGATACATCGCCTATCAGCACCTTCACCGCTGGATCGGATATTTCTTTTTCGGATTGGCGGCGATCGCCTTTTTTCACGGGGTGCTGGGCATCAACGCGTTCGGTTTTTTGTGCGCCGCCTTCTTCTTATATGTGGGATATTGCCTATTGACCGACCGGCCGGTGCCGTTCATCGGTCGTTTTCGCTCAAGCAGGAAGCGTCGGTCGGATGATCTCTTTGAAGGAGATCCCTTTGAGGAAGGTGAGGCCCGGGGGAAAAGGAGCGAATCTGGATCGTCCTTCCGGACGGAAGAAGTCTTCGGTCAGGCGGGAGGAGCGGGCCCCGCCCGCAGCGCCTTGATCGGCAACGTTCGCATGGATGGCCCCTTTGAGCTGAAAGATCTCCAACTCTCCCACGCCCTTTGCGACGTGACCATCGATCTGTCCAAGGCGGTCATTCCCGACGGGGAGAGCACCATCGTCATCAGCAGTTTGATCGGCGACGTGGATATTTACGTGCCCTACGACATGCCCGTCTCGGTGGTGTCGACGGCGCTCATGGGGGATCTCAAAATCCTGGAGCGTCGGCACAGCGGTTTCGGCTGCCGGGTACGCGCGGAAACCCCCGGGTATCCTCAATCCCCCCGCCGGGTGAAAATAGCCGTTTCCCTGTTGATCGGCGATGTCGATGTGAGGGTCCTATGAAAGGAAATCGATTGACCCGGATTCAGTGGCGAATCACGCGCTTTGCGCTGTGGGTTTGTCTGGCGGCGTCCGCGCTGGTGCTGACGGCCGTCCTCGTATATTACCGGCTGGACCCGGCCATCCTGTGGGCGGGCGAACGGTTTTCCGTTCCCTTGATCCTGCTGGTTCTGCTCATAGTGGTGGCGGTGGGTTCCTTGGCCGGCTATTGGTTCGGAAACCAACTGAAGAAGCGTCTGGAAAACCTGCTGGAATCCGCCCTCAAATATGAGCGCGGACAGTTTTCCCACCGGATCCCGCCCCTGGGTGACGACGAGATCGGACGAGTGGCCGAGCACCTGAACCGGATGGCCCGGCGGGTGGAGCAGCAGGTGGCTTCTCTGCAGAAGTTGACGACGGAGAGGGCCCGATGGCAAGAACAGATGAAACAGTCGGTGGTGACCGAGGAGCGGCAGCGGCTGGCGCGGGAGCTTCACGACGCGGTCAGCCAGCAGCTGTTCGCCGTCTCCATGTTGCTGTCCGCCGTTCGGGAGAATCTTCCCGAGGATCATCCCGTGCACGGAAGGATTGCGACGGCGGAAAAGGTAGCGGGCGACGCGCAAAATGAGATGCGCGCCCTGCTGATGCAGCTTCGTCCGGCCACCCTGGAGGGGAAGGGGTTGAAGGAGGGACTTAAGGAGCTTCTGGCCGAGCTCAAAGACAAACAGCCGCTGAAGATCGAATGGGAGATAGCCGATCTTCCCGATTTGCCCAAGGGGATCGAGGACCATTTGTTCCGAATCGTGCAGGAGTCGTTGTCCAATGTCCTCCGTCATTCCCGGGCCACTTCGGTGACCTTGCGTTTGGTTGCCGCGCCGCGTCAGATCCATCTCAAAATCGTGGACAACGGTGTCGGCTTTGACATGAACAAGGTGAAGAGGACCACCTACGGCCTGCAATCGATTCAGGAACGGGCCAACGAGATCGGCGGAGTGGCCGAGGTGATCTCCTTTCCCGGAAAGGGGACTCAGGTGGACGTAAAAATCCCGTTGGTGGATGAAGAAGGGGAGCAGAAGCCATGATCCGGGTGTTGCTGGTGGATGATCACGAAATGGTGCGGCTGGGTTTGTCCGCCTATCTGGACACCCAGCCGGATATTGAAATCGTGGGGGAGGCCTCCGATGGAAAAGAGGCGGTTCGGTTGGCCGAGGAACTTAAGCCGGACGTGATCCTGATGGATCTGGTCATGGAGGGAATGGACGGGATCGAAGCGACTCGGGAGATCTGCCGGGTGACGGACAAGCCGAAGATCATCGTCCTCACCAGTTTCGTCGATGACGACAAAGTGGTTCCCGCCCTGGAAGCCGGAGCGCTCAGCTACCTGTTGAAGACCTCCCAGGCCCGGGAGATCGCGGAGGCGATCCGGGCGGCGGCCCGGGGGGAATCGGTCCTGGCATCCCAGGTGACGGGCAAGGTGTTGTCCCGGATGCGCCGTCATCGCGAACCGGAACCCCATGAAACCTTGACCGCCCGGGAGATGGAGGTGCTGAAGCTGATCGCCGAGGGAAAATCGAACCAGGAGATTGCGGATCAGCTGTTCATCGCGATCAAGACGGTCAAGACCCATATCACCAACATCCTTTCCAAGCTGGGGGTGGAAGACCGGACCCAGGCGGCGATTTACGCCCACCGCCACAAGTTGGTGGATTGATTGCGGCCTCAGGGAGGGGGCGTACCACTTCGTTTCGTTGCGTCGCAAAGGGGCGCAGTGGTACATCCCCTCCTATTTTTTCCGGATCCAAGACGGGTGCGCCGTCACGCCGCGTTCCGATCTGGAGCGATCTCCGAATGTGGTGATATACTGAACGGGGGCCATGACCGCGCGGGGAAAGTATGTCATGCACGGGTGGATGCGAAGGAAAGGAGCATCGAACGAGTGACACAGGATGTCAGAAGTTCTGTGGACGGAGACGGGGACGTGCTGATCGTGACCGCAGTGGAGGCCGAAAGGGATGCGCTCCTGCGCGGCCTGAGGAACGGTTCGCCCTTTGATGTGGTGGCGGGAGGCGTCGGCCCCGCGGCCGCGGCCGCCAGCGCGGCGGCGCGGATGGCCCGGCGGAGATATCGCCTGGCGATCTGTGCGGGTATCGGCGGGGGTTTTCCCGGCCGCGCCGAAGTGGGCGCGCTGGTGGTGGCCGATGAAGCGGTGGCCGCCGACCTGGGGACGGAGGCGCCGGAGGGGTTTCTCTCCCTGGACCGGCTGGGTTTTGGAAGCATCCGCATCCCGGCCGATGAAGGGAAGTCGGCCCGCCTGGCGGAGGCCCTTCGGAGCGCCGGGCTGCCGGTGGTGGTGGGCCCGGTGCTGACGGTGTCCAGCGCCACCGGAACGGGAGAGACCGCGAAGGTGCGGGCGATGCGGGTTCCGGGTGCGGCGGCCGAAGCGATGGAGGGGTATGGCGTCGCCGTCGCTGCGCAAAACATGGGAGTCCCCTTTCTGGAGATCCGCGCCGTCTCCAACCCGGTCGGTCCCCGGAACCGGGGGACCTGGAAGATCGAAGCGGCACTGGAACGCCTGGCGGAGGCGGGTGCCGTCATCAGGGAGGTGTTCGGATGAAGATCGCCTTTTCTCCTTGTCCCAACGATACCTTTATTTTTTATGCCTGGGTGCACGGCTTGATTCCCGGCGCTCCCGAATTGGACGTCACCTATGCGGATATCGACGTGACCAACTATCTGGCCACCCGCCCGGACGGGCCGGATGTGCTCAAGGTTTCCTGCGCGGCCTTGCCCTGGGTTCTCCGGGATTACGCCCTTCTCCCCTGCGGTGGCGCCCTGGGCAAAGGGTGCGGGCCGCTCATCCTGACGAAGGAGGCTATGGAACCGGAATTTCTGGCGGGCAAGCGGGTCGCAGTTCCCAGCGACCGTTCCACCGCATACCTTCTGTTTCGACTATGGGTCAGCCGGCATGTGCCGCAGGGCGTGGGAGAAATTCGGGTGATGCCCTTTCACCGGATCATGCCCGCCGTGCAGGCCGGAGAGGTGGACGCCGGACTGGTGATCCACGAAGCGCGATTCACCTATCCTTCGTACGGGCTGCACATGTTGGTCGACCTGGGCGAGTGGTGGGAAAGGGACACCGGCCTTCCGATCCCGCTGGGCGCCATCATCGCCCGGCGCCATTTGGACCGGGAAGCGATCGCCGGCTGGATCCGGGCATCGGTCCGCCATGCCTGGACCCATCCCGAGGAGCCGATGGAATATGTCCTGCGCCACGCCCAGGAGATGGATGCGGAGGTGGCAAAGGCACACATCAACCTGTATGTCAACGAATTTTCCGCCAACCTGGGAAGGGACGGATACGGCGCCATCCGCACCCTGCTCACCCGGGCGGCGGAGGAGGGATTGGTGCCGAGTTGGGATGCGTCATCCCTCGAGGAATGACGCGGAAATCGGACGGAATGGGCACGCGGAGCTCGCCTTTTCGCCTCCCGGAGGGGTTTACCGGGTTTTTCGGCATCTTGATGGATCCGGAGACAAAATCAGACCCGGGTCTTACGGAATTCGGGACTGCGGTTCGTTCAACGCGAACCGCATTTTTTTTATTCTGGAGCCATGGACGGAACAAGGAGAGATTGCCAATGATGGACGTTTATCTTTTCTCATCCATATGGGGATTCATTTTTCTTCTTTTGCCCACCATGGTTCTCATGTGGGGGCTGGCCGCGAACCGCATCGGGCGGCTCCCCTTCCGCTCCTCGCGGGAAAAGCTGAAAAAAAGCGCGAGGAGGAGTCTGGTTCTTCTGTGGCTGGCGTTGGTGACCAGCCTGCTGTTTGTGGGGCTTGCGGCCCTGGTGCTGGTCCGGTTCGGCTGGGTGTTCGTCCAGGAATGGGCGGTGTTTGCCCTGCCGGCGCTCCTCCTTACGCACCTGGCCGTGATCCTTTTCACGATGCCCCGGCTGAGGAGCCTGACCCGGGATCGTCAAGGGACGGGACCCGTCGACGGAGAGGTGCGGGGAGCGATCGCCGCGCCGCCGATGGCGGTACCGGTGCAGACGGCGTTCGCCGCCGCGGGTCTTTCCAGCGTTCAGCTCTGTTTTTATCCCGTTCTCACTCTGTTCCCGATCCGTCTCACTCTCTTCTGGGCGGCCTTTCTGGGGCTGGGGGCCTTGCTCTGGTTCCGCCAGCGCCGCCGGGAACGGATGTTGCGACGGGAGGAGAAGTCCCCTTCGGCCGGATTCCGCCTGATGCGGGTCGCGGCGACCTTCGCCTGCATCGCGGCCGTAGGCGTGATCCTGTTCGTCCTGTCCATGCAGGCGAGCATACTTCCCGATCGCATGAGCATGATGAACCATTCCCGGATCGATTACGGTGGCGGGCCGGCCGTCGGGCACGGAGGTGACGGGTCCCATCACGCCCATGCCGGACATGGGAAAAAGGCGGTCAACGTGACGGAGCTGACCGGTCCACGCACCGGTGAGCCGGATCGCCGCTACACCCTCGTGGCGCGCAAAGAGACGGTGCGCCTGTCCTCCGGAAAAACCGTGGAGGCCTGGACCTTCAACGGGCAAGTGCCCGGCCCCGAGCTCCGGGCCCGAAAAGGGGAGCTCGTGGAAGTCACTCTGATCAACGAGGATATTGATGACGGCGTGACGATCCACTGGCACGGGGTGGACGTTCCCAACGCCGAAGACGGGGTGGCCGGCCTTACCCAAGATGCCGTCAAGCCGGGGGAGCGTCACACCTACCGGTTCCGGGTGGAGGAGACGGGAACCCACTGGTACCACTCCCATCAGACCTCCTCGATTCAGGTGAAGAAAGGGTTGTTCGGTCCCCTGGTCTTGCTGCCGGAAGAGGAGGAGCCGGAGAAGGGGTTGGATCTTTCCCTGATGTACCATTTCTTCGGGAACCGGGAGGTCCTGAACGACTCCGACACGTTGCGGCACAGGCGGGTTGACCCTGGAACCGAGGTGCGGTTGCGACTGACGAACACCGACAGCTACCCCCGATTTTTCACGCTGGTTGGAACTCCCTTTCGGGTGACGGCCATCGACGGCAATGAGATCCATCGGCCCGGCGAATTGGAAAATGTGCTCCTGTCGGTGGCGGCGGGCGGACGCTATGACGTGATCTTCACCATGCCGGATCGGCCCGTGAGGTTGACGGCGGGAACGGGGTCCGACGACCCCGAGATTCTGTTCACCCCCGACGGAAAGGGAAAGGTGCCGGAAGTATCCGATCATCTTCGCCTTTCGCTGTTCGATCCTGCCGACTACGGTGAACCGGGGGAGGTTCCCTTAGGCCTGTCCGGCGGGTTTGACCGGGAGTTCACCATGGTTTTTGACTTCGGGATGGGATTTTACAACGGCATGTTCCGAGACCTGTGGCTGATCAACGGGGAGAAGTTTCCCCACACCCCCACTTTCATGGTTCAGCAGGGGGACCTGGTGAAGACGACCTTCATCAATCGCAGTCCGATGGATCATCCGATGCACCTGCACGGGCACCACATGCTGGTGCTGAGCAAAAACGGGAAGCCGGTCACCGGCAGTCCCTGGTGGACGGACACCCTCAACGTCGCTCCCGGGGAGAGCTATGAGGTGGCGTTTCGGGCGGATAACCCCGGAATCTGGATGGACCACTGCCACAATCTGGACCACGCCGCCGCCGGAATGACGCTCCATCTGAGCTACGAGGGCGTGACGACTCCGTTTCATGTCGGCGGGGCCGCGGGCAACCATCCGGAGTGAGGCGGCATGAGCGGCACCGGAAAAGCAGGGCTTTGCCATATGGAAGATGCAGCCCTTCCCGTCCGGATGAGATGTGGGGAAAAGGACCGCATAGGTCCGGTCGATAGGAGGGGAACCTAAAGACTGTGCGACATCGCAGGATTTCATAGGAGTGAATGCCCATGGTCAGCGTTCAATCAAAACGGGAATGGCTTTTTATCCCGGGTTTGGCCGCCCTGGCGCTCATCCGGCCGATCTTGAACATGGTCGGCCTGTCGCAGGCCATCGGCCAACCCTTCACCAGCATTGCCGTCACCCTTCTCATTTCCCTCGCGTGGCTTGCGGTTGTGGTCCGGGCCCGCTTCTCCCGACCGGTCGTGACGTTGATGTTCACCGGTCTTGTCTACGGCGCCTTCGCCATCCTGATCAGTGCGGTGCTCTCGCCCATCCTGACCGGACAGCTGCAGGGGCCCGCCACCAATTTCTTCGCCTTCGTGAGTGTCCTGTTGACCAATGCCGTTTGGGGACTGATCATCGGCGTGATCGCCTGGGCCGTGATGCCCCGGGATAAGAGGGGTTGAATCATCAACCTTTCCCTGTCGGGGATCGCGCGGGTTGTCGCTGTCGTCAGGGCGATTCCGATCTCGATCGGTAGCAGGGTCCATCAAGCTGAATGCAAATAAGAGGATAGGTGACTGCTTTCGCATATCCTGTTTGTAATCCTCTATTTCAGCGGACTGCTGGGGACATGCCGCTTGCACCGATCGCAAACTGATACATGCAGCGCACTTGCTGATCCTTCACTTCAATTGGTTCCCGATCCCCGGTTTCCTCGGCAGTCTGTTCACCGGATATTCATTCTCCGCTGGGACTGGGGATTGCTAGGTGGGTCGGGGCGATCGAGGCGATTCTTTTTGGCGGTGCCGTGCTGGATATGTGGGTGGACGCCTCCTTTCAAACCGCCTCCTCCGCAGGGGAACTTTTGCAAGATCCGGCTTTCCGGTTCGGTTGGATGATGATGCCATCGTTTTGGCCGACGCCCACTTTTTGGTGGTCAACACCTATTTCAAATCCTGGGGAAAAAGAAAAAATTCCGATTGGGTCGAAGGAAAAGCGCGGATATCCTGAAACAAGGAAGGATAGGGGAGGACCGGACAGCTGAGAGAAGCAGGGGCGCTCCAAGGGGAGGATGCCCCTGCTCTTTCCTTTTCTCCTCTTTGGATTCTTTTTCCTGTGTTTGGTATCATAAAGGGGCATCCTCCTCAAAAACTTTTTTGATCTCCGTTGCCTTCCGATGGGGTGGTTCTATGCGTTGAAGGGGCACTTGCCTTGGGAAAGAAAGCAGGGATATCGAGGGGACAGAATATACATAATTATCCGTCTATTTAAAAGGAGGCATTTCATGAGAAAAATTTGGGTGGTTCTGCTCGTTGCGAGCATGCTGATGTGGACAGGCTGTTCCGGCTCCCCCTCCCGGGAGGCCGATTCGGAAGGGGAGGGTGGCAAACCCAGGCCGGGCGGAACGATCCGCATCGCTCTGCAATCCGACGGAAAAACCCTGGATCCCCACAAGGCGACGGATGCCGCCTCGATGCACTTGATCGAGAATATGTACAGCCGCCTGATGCGGTATACCGAGAAATACGGAGAAGTGGAAGGGGAGTTGGCGGAAAAGGTGGAGGTGTCGAAGGACGGAAAAACCTACACCTTCACCCTTCGAAAAGGGGTCCGATTTCATGGTACCGGTCGGGAACTGACCTCGGAGGACGTGAAGTATTCCATCGAGCGCATCATCGATCTGGGAGTCCGCAAAGACCACTTTTCCGCCGTGGACGAGATCGAGACTCCCGACTCCCATACAGTGGTTTTTCGCTTGAAACAGCCGATGGCTCCCTTCCTGACCTATCTGGCTTACCCGATGAACGCCATCGTGGATCGGGAAACGGTGGAGAACCATGACGGCAGTCTGGACCGGGCCGACGCGGGCAGCGGGCCCTTTCAATTGGATGAGTGGAAAAAGGATCAATATCTGCGCCTGAAAAAATTTCCCGGGTATTACCTTCCCGAGAAGCCCTATCTGGATGAAGTCGTCTTCCGGCCCATTCCCGACGAGACGGCCCGGATGACGGCCCTGCGCAACCGGGAGGTGGACATGATCCTGGACGTATCCGCCAAGGAAGCCCGGATGCTGGAGCAGGTTTCCTCCGTCGAAGTGGTGTCCGTGCCTGGGACTTTTTGGGAATACATCGGTCTCAACACGAAGAGGCCGCCCCTCGATGACGTAAAAGTGCGTCAGGCGATCGCTCACGCGGTGGATCGGGAAGCCATCAACAAGATCGCCAAATTGAACCGGGCGACGGTGCTGAAGGGAGGCAACATCCCGCCCAATCACTGGGCCCACGCCGATTTCACCCTGTATCCCCGGCGGAATGTCGCCAAGGCCAAGCAACTTCTCGAGGAAGCCGGCAAGGAAAACCTCGAGCTGACACTGAAGGTGGGCTCCGATTTCCCCTACCAGGTGGACGCGGCGCAAATCGTCAAGCAGCAACTGAAGGAAGTGGGCATTGATGTGAAGGTATCGGCCCAGGAATCGGGGCTCTTCTTTGACGCCTTGGGGAAAGGGGACTTCGACATGGCCATCGTCGGCTGGCTCGGCTTTGTCGATCCCGACGAGTTTACCTACAACCTTTTCCATACCGGAGCGCCGTGGAACCAGCAGGGGTATTCCAACGAGCAAGTGGATGCGCTTCTGGAAAAGGGAAGGACTGTCGGCGACCAGGAAGAGCGGAAGAAGATCTACCACCGGGCCCAGAAAATCATCGCGGAGGAAGCTCCCATGGTCTTCTTGTACGTGAATGAGCGGACGGCGGCAATGAGCAAGGCAGTGAAGGGGTTCGACGTTCACCCCACGGTGACCACCCATTCACTGGAGGAGACCTGGCTGGCCCGGTAATGGACGGTTGGGGATCAACCGTCGAACCTTACTTCGGCGGTTGATCCTCTTTTTTGGATGGATGGGGCACGACGCGGATCCGGGAGGGATGATGTTGGCGAAGTACCTTTTGAAGCGATTGGCCTTGTCAGTCCCGGTGCTGTTCGGCATCTCCGTTCTCGTCTTTCTGTTGGTCCGCCTGGTTCCCGGGGATACGGTCACGGTGATGCTGGGTGCCCAGTACAACGAGGAACAGGCGCAGATGCTGCGGGAGAAGTACGGGTTGGACCGGCCGGTTCACATACAGTATGCCTTATGGGTCTCCAACCTGATGAGGGGGGATTTCGGCCATTCCACCTTCACCGGCCAGCCGGTCCTGGCGGCGATCCTCGAGCGCCTTCCGGTCACGCTGGAATTGACGGCGATCAGTGTGCTGTTCGCCCTGGCCGTCGGCATTCCCCTGGGCATTCGGGCGGCGGTTCGGCGAAACCGCTGGGTGGATTATCTGGCGACCCTCTTCGGCCTTTCGGGGATTTCCATACCGGGGTTTTGGCTCGGAACGCTGCTGATTCTCCTGTTTTCGCTCAAATGGGGGTGGTTTCCCTCCGGAGGGTACGTTCCGATCTGGGAGGATCCCCTCGGAAATCTGCAGACGATGGCCATGCCCGGAATCGCCTTGGGGACCGCCGTGGCGGCGGTGGTGATGCGCATTACCCGTTCGTCGATGCTGGAGGTGCTGGATCAGGAATATATCAAGATGGCCCGGATCAAGGGGGCGCCGGAGCGGATCGTCGTTCGGCGCCACGCCTTGCGGAACGCCCTGATCCCGGTGGTGACGGTTCTCGGCATCCAGGTCGGGTATCTCCTCGGAGGCTCGGTGGTGATCGAGCAGATCTTTTCCCTGCCCGGCGTGGGTCAGCTGGTCTTGCAGGCGATCACCAACCGCGATTACGCGCTGCTGCAGGGCAGCATCCTGTTTATCGCCGTCTCTTTCGTGGTGATCAATCTGCTGGTCGATCTGCTGTACACCCTGATCCATCCGCGGATCCGGTATTGACAGCGCTGCGATTTGTCGAAAGGAGGGAGATCATGCGGGAGATCGGGTTGCGCTTGCGCCAAAACCGGCTGGCTCTGGCCGGACTGGTCCTGATCCTGCTCTTTATGCTGATGGCGCTGTTTGCCCCGCTCATCGCCCCGTACGATCCCTATCGGATCGATGAAAGCGCCGTTTTGAGTCCCCCGTCGGCGGAACACCCGTTGGGCACCGATTCCTTCGGCCGGGATGTGCTGAGCCGGTTGCTGCACGGCGCCCGAATTTCCTTCAAGGTGGGATTCATTTCCGTCGGCATCGCCCTCACGGCGGGGGTGTTGATCGGAGCGTTGGCAGGTTATAGCGGACGGTGGGTGGATGCGGCCCTGTCGCGGGTGATCGATGTCCTGTTCTCCTTTCCGGACATCTTGCTGGCCCTGGTGATCATGGCGGTTCTCGGAGCCAGCCTGACCAATGTGATGATCGCCATCGGTATCGTCTACACTCCGATCTTCGCCCGGATCACCCGTGGAGCGGTGTTGGAGATCAAGGGATCCCTCTTCATCGATGCGGCGCGGGTTCTCGGCGCCGGCCGGCTGACTGTTCTCCGGCGGCACATCCTGCCCAACGTGATGGCGCCCATCATCGTCCAGACCACCCTTTCCCTCGCCTTTGCCATCCTTGCCGAAGCGGCCCTGAGCTTCATCGGTCTCGGGGTGGAGCCGGATACCCCGTCCTGGGGGATCATGCTGAATGAAGGGAAAGATTGGATGGAAGCCGCGTGGTGGATCGCCGTGTTTCCGGGATTGGCCATCACGTTGGCGGTGTTGGGGTTCAACGTGCTGGGAGACGGTCTGCGGGACGCCCTGGATCCCCGGCTGAGGGGGGAGCGCCTGTGACGCACCGATCACAAAAGGGGGATGCGCCGGTGGATGCGATTCTGAAGGTAAAAGGACTCCGGTGCTCTTTTGACACCCGCCGGGGGACGGTGAAGGCCGTTGACGGGGTGGACCTCCGGGTGAGGAAAGGGGAAATGATGGCCCTGGTCGGTGAATCGGGATGCGGAAAGAGCGTGACGGCCCAGGCGATCATGGGCCTTATCGGCCGAAAAGCCGGCGAACGGGTGGAGGGGGAAATTTTATTCAAAGGGGAAAATCTGCTGGAGAAGAGCGAGGAGGAATGGTGCCGGATCCGCGGCAATGAAATCTCCATGGTTCTGCAGGATCCCATGACCTCCCTCAATCCGTCACACCGGGTCGGCAGGCAGGTGGGCGAAGTCCTCGAACTTCACCGGAAGATGAGCCGCTCCGCCGCCTGGTCTGCGGCGGTGGAGATGTTGGGAAAGGTGGGGATCTCTTCTCCGGAAGTGCGGGCGAAGCAATATCCCCATCAGTTCAGCGGCGGGATGCGCCAGCGGAGCGTCATTGCCGCGGCGTTCATCGGCCAACCGGAATTGTTGATCGCCGATGAGCCGACCACAGCGCTGGATGTCACCATCCAGGCGCAGATTCTGGATTTGATGAAGGATCTTCGGGAGCAGACAGGAGCGGCGATCCTCCTGATCACCCACGATCTCGGCGTGGTGGCGGAAACCTGTGACACCGTCTCGGTGATGTACGCCGGAAAGATTGTGGAGCAGGCCCCCGTCAAATCGCTGTTTGCCGCACCCCGCCATCCCTACACCCGGGGCCTGCTGGCTTCTCTTCCCAAGCCGGAGGGAGGAAAAGACCTGACCCCGATTCCCGGCCAGCCGCCCGACCTTTCGGAGCTTCCGCCGGGTTGTCCCTTTTCCGATCGCTGTCCGCACGTAGTGGAGCGTTGCCGGATCGACCGGCCGCCCCTTCGGCTCGTCGGCGGGCACCGGGTCTCCTGCTGGTTGGCGGAAGAAGATTGATTTTGCACCCTTCCCTCTGCGGAGGATTCGGCATATTCATAAACCGAGAAGGAGGTTTTCACCGATGCTTGTCGCCTGATTCGGGGTGATGCCGTATGCTCCTCCACACCTTTTCCGTGATCGCCCGCTGCAGGGAAACCGGCCGCTTCGGTGCCGCGGTGGCTTCCCATTTTCCGGGGGTGGGCGCCTACGCTCCCTATGTCCGGTCCGGTGTGGGCGCGATGGTGATTCAGGGATGGGTCAACCCCTCCTTCGGCCTTCACGGCATGGAGATGCTGGAGCGGGGAATGTGCAGCGGGGAAGTACTGGAAAGGCTTCTCTTTCGGGATCCCGGCCGGGAATTGCGGCAACTGGCCATCATCGACCGCAACGGAACGGTAGCCGTCCATACCGGGGCGGACAATGATCATGCGAGGGGACACCTGTCGGGGGAGGAGTTTGCCGTCGTCGGAAACTGTCTGGCGACGGAGAGCGTTCTTTCCGCCATGGCCGAAGCGTTCAGGAAAAGCGTGGGCCCCTTGGCGGAACGGCTTCTCGCCGCCCTGATCGCCGGGGATCTGCATGGAGGGGACCGGCGGGGGAAACGATCCGCTGCTGTTCGGGTCGTGGCGCTGGCCGATTTTCCCTACGTCGACTTCCGGGTGGATCACCACCCGGATCCGGTCTTCGAACTGGAGCGCATTTACCGGGAAAACAAAGGGCTTCTCATCGACCGCTACGAGGAGTGGGTCGAGTCCGTCCGGAAGGGAGTGCCCTTTCCGAAATCTTCACCGCCTCTTTCCGCTTCCTTTCCGGAACCGGGTGCGAAAATATCGGGACGACGCGGGGGAGACGGCCCTTCGGCCCGTCAGTCGGGGGAGGCACATTGATGGGCGGGAAAACAACAATCCGCCGACCCGTTCGGGTCGGCGGATTTCTTTTCCAGAAGCCGCATATCGCATTTTAACGCGAGTAGTACTCGATGACCAGCGTTTCGTTGATCTCCGCCGGCAGTTCTTCCCGTTCCGGCAGGCGGGTATACGTACCCTCCATCTTGTTTTCGTCGTAGGTCAGGTAGTCGGGGAGATAGTCCCGATCTTCCAGGGCTTCCTTCACGATGGCGAGATCCCGGCTCTTTTCCCGAAGCCCGATCACATCGCCCGGTTTTACCTGGTAGGAGGGACGGTCCACCTTTTTCCCGTTCACGGTGATATGGCCGTGAACGACCAGCTGACGGGCCTGCGGACGGGTGCGGGCGAAGCCGATGCGGTAAACCAGGTTGTCCAGGCGGGATTCCAAAAGCTTCAGCAGGTTTTCCCCGTGGACACCCTTCAACTTGCCGGATCGGACATACAGGTTGCGGAGCTGTTTTTCGCTTACGCCGTACATGAAGCGGATTTTCTGCTTCTCCTGAAGTTGGAGACCGTATTCACTCAGTTTGCGCCGCTGTCCGGGACCGTGCTGCCCCGGGGGATACGGACGCTTCAGCTCCTTTCCCGTACCGGAAAGGGAGATGCCGAGGCGGCGGCTCAATTTCCAACGCGGTCCAGTGTAACGTGCCATGAAATTTGACTCCTTTCATCATTTGCGTGATTGCAAATGACAGGGTGGCTGGTCCGCTGAAACTTGCCCGCGCTTTCCGGATGGCGGCGAAAAGCGGGACACCCGACGGCTCTGCCATCGGGGCGGAACCAGTGAGGGTGATCCATCACCTATCCTTTGCAAAGCCATCCTCAAGTCCCCTAGGAGTGGGTCTTTGAGCCATACAAATCAATATTATAAGGCTCGGGCGGGAAAAGTCAACGCCTTGCGTCAAGGGCGCCTCAGAGAAGCTTCGGGGAAGCGGAATGCCGGAAGCCCTTCGAGTCCTCCGGTGATGTTTCCGGGGCATCCCCTTTCGACGGATCGTCATCCAGGGGGAGGGGTTCCGCCAACACATAGTAGATCGGAAGGCCCGCCGAGACGAATTTTTCTTCGTACTCGGTCATGATGTTCTCTTCGGCATAGGGACTTCGGTGCAGGTCTTCGCTCTTTTCCAGCACGCGGAAGCGGGAGTCTTCCAGCTCCTCCAGCGTGAACTGGTACAAATCCCGGCTGTCCGTCTTCAGCAGGAGGTGGCCGCCGGGCTTGAGTACCTGCCGGTACAGGGCGAGGAACCGCCGATGGGTCAGCCGGCGCTTGGCATGCCGGCGCTTGGGCCAGGGATCGCTGAAGTGGAGATAAAGGCGATCCACTTCACCCGGGGCGAAGATCTCGGCGAGACGGGCGACGTCCGTCCACAAGAAGCGGAGGTTGTCGCATTCCGCTTCGTCCGACTTTTTCAAGGCCGTCAACAGCACTTCCTCGATCCGTTCGACCCCGATCCAGTTGACGGCCGGTTTGAGACCGCAAACGACCGAGAGAAAGCGCCCTTTTCCCGTCCCCAGCTCCACGTGAATCGGATTGTCATTGCCAAAATAGGTGCGCCACTTTCCCCGGATCCGTTCCGGCTCGCCGACGACCCGGGGATGGCGGCTGACCAGCTCTTTGGCGCGGGGGTTTCTTCTGAGTCTCATGCTTCGTTCGTCCTCCGTTCCGTTTCATCGGCAATATGCGGCAATGGAAGGCCGCAATGGCCGATGCGAAAAGTCCCGAAGGGATCATCCCCCATTGTAGCGGGAAATGGAAAAGAGGGCAAAAGGTATGTGGGCTGGGACGTCCCAGGGAAGATTTTGACAAACTTTTCAGTCTTGTGTCCCCGCGGAGGGTGGGATATTCTAAAAATGTGTAATCCCTTTCAAAAAAGAGGCGTTCGAGAGGCGCTCGGAAGCAAAACCGCTCTCGTCGGGCAGCCCTCTCAAAATGATTTGCGTTTTCATCAAAATCATCGTCGATTCATGACAAAAAAGAGTTTGACATTTCGCGGAATCCTGTCGTATGATTCACGCGAAGCATCTTCCCGCACTACATGCCGGTTGGGAGGGATCCGGTTCAAAGGATTGCAGTTTGTTGTTGGATCTTTGGAAAGCGGCTTCATCCGCTTGCGACGAACGCCAAAACCTGATCAAAGGGGGAGGAGCGATCGATGAAACTGGGTGTGTTCACCGTTCTGTTTGCGCAAAAGCCCTTTGAGGAAATGCTGGATTACGTCAAGGAAGCCGGACTGGATGCGGTGGAGCTGGGGACCGGGAATTATCCGGGAAATGCTCATTGCAATCCCGACGTACTGTTGTCTGATGAAAATAAATTGAAAGAATTTAAGCAAACGGTTGCACAAAAAGGGTTGCAGATCAGCGCATTAAGCTGTCACGGCAACCCTTTGTCGCCTGATAAAGCGTTTGCACAACAATCCCACGAAACTTTTGTAAAAACCGTTCAGTTGGCTGAAAAATTGGAGGTTCCCGTGGTCAACTGCTTCTCCGGGACGCCGGGGGATCACGAAGGAGCCAAGTACCCCAACTGGCCGGTGGCTCCCTGGCCCAACGAGTATCGGGAAGTCTTGAAATGGCAGTGGGAAGAGAAGCTGATTCCCTACTGGAAGGAATGGGGAAAATATGCTGCCGATCACAACGTGAAAATCGGTTTGGAGCTGCACGGAGGGTTTCTCGTCCACACGCCGGCCACCCTGCTGCGCCTCCGGGAGGCCGTCGGCGAGGTGATCGGCGCCAACCTGGATCCCAGCCATCTGTGGTGGCAGGGGATCGATCCGGTGGCCGCGGTCAAAATTTTGGGCAAAGAGGGAGCCATTCACCATTTCCACGCCAAGGACACCTATATCGATCAGGATAACGTAAACATGTACGGCCTGACGGATATGCAATCCTATGCCAACATGCAGGAGCGCGCCTGGTTGTTCCGGACGGTGGGGTACGGACACGATCTGAAAACCTGGGCGGACATTCTGAGCGCGCTGCGCCTGGTCGGCTACGATTATGTGGTCAGCATCGAGCACGAGGACGCCCTGTTGTCCATCGAAGAGGGATTCCTCAAGGCGGTGGAAAACCTGAAACGGGTTCTTCCCGAAGAATCCCTCGGCGAGATGTGGTGGGTGTAATTTTCGGGAAGTTCCGGAAGCGGTGAAAGAGAGCGGGGCGGAAGGGATGTGCCGCTCATCGGTCGCGGCGGCGCATCCCCCTCAGAACAGGATATGAACCAGCAGAGGAGGAAAGACGATATGGCAAAAGTGAGGGTTGCGGTGATCGGATGCGGCAGCATCGCCAAGCATCGGCACATTCCCGAGTTTGCCGCTCATCCGCAAGTGGAATTGGCAGCCTTTTGTGACGCGGTGGAGGAAAGGGCGGCGGCCTTCGCCGACCGGTACGGGGGAGAGGCCTACACGGATTATCGGGAGCTGCTTCGGAGGGAGGACATCGACGCTGTCAGCGTCTGCACTCCCAACGTGTATCACGCGCCCATTTCCATCGCCGCCGCCGAGTCCGGCAAGCATGTCCTGTGCGAAAAGCCGATGGCCACATCCCGGGAAGAGGCGCTGAATATGATCCGGGCCGCGAAGGAGCGGGGCGTGGTTCTGATGATCGCCCACAACCAGCGGCTGATGCCCCCCCATGTCAAGGCGAGGGAGGTTTTGGAGAGCGGCACGCTGGGGCGCGTTCTCACCTTCCGCACCGCCTTCGCGCACGGCGGACCGGAAAGCTGGAGCGTCGAAGGGAAGGGCGGATGGTTCTTCCGCAAGGATAGGGCATTTCTCGGGGCCCTGGGGGATCTGGGCATTCACAAGGTGGACCTGATTCGCTGGCTGCTCAAGGATGAGATCGTCGAGGTGGGAGCCTTTGTCGATACGCTCCACAAGGAAAATACGGACGTGGATGACAACGCGGTGTTCATCCTCCGCACCTCCAATGGAGTGATGGGTACCATGGCGGCCAGCTGGACCCACGTCCCCGGCGAGGACAACAGCACCGTCCTCTACTGTGAAAAGGGGTTGATCCGCATCGGAGCCGATCCGGAGTATCCGCTGATCGTCGAACGGGCCGACGGCAACGTGGAAAAACACCGGGTGGGGCCCATCGCCACCAATGAGGAAGGCGGGCAGACGAAGAGCGGAGTGATCGACGCATTCCTGGAGAGCATTCTCAACGGGACGCCTCCGCTCATTCCCGGGGAAGAGGGGATGAAGTCACTGAGCGTCATTTTGGCCGCCCTGCAGTCGGCGGAGGATAAGCGGATCGCAAGCGTCGAGCTATGACGGATATGGAGTGGAGTGAAATCATGCGGGAAAAGTGGCGTTTCGGGATTGTCGGGGCAGGAGGCATTTCCGAACTGCATTTGAACACGTTGGAAAAGGAACCCCGCGCGGAAGTGGTCGCCATTTCGGACGTGGCCGTCGAGAAGGCGCGGGAACGGGCGGAAAGGCACGGGATTCCCCATGTCTACAAAGATTTCGGGGATTTGATCCGGCGGGAGGATGTGGATGCCGTCATCGTCTGCGTGCCCAACGATCTCCACGCACCGGTGGCGATTGATGCCCTCCGCGCGGGCAAGCATGTGCTCTGCGAAAAGCCGATGGCCATCAACGGGGATCTGGCCCGGAAGATGGCGGAGGTTGCCAAAGAGACGAACCGGGTGCTGATGATCGGCCAAAACAACCGATTCCACAGCGAAACCCTCCTGTTGAAGGAATTGATCGAAAAAGGGAAATTGGGCCAGATCTACCATGCGAAGACGGGCTGGATCCGCAGGAACGGTATTCCCGGCTGGGGGAGCTGGTTCACGTCGATGGAGAGGGCCGGCGGTGGGCCCCTGATCGACATCGGCGTCCACATGCTGGACCTCACCTTGTGGCTGATGGGCTTTCCCAAGCCCCTCGCCGTCTTCGGCCAGACCTACGGGGTGTTCGGCCCGAGGAAAAAGGGGTTGTCCGGCTATGGATCGATCGACGAACGGGGTGTCTTCGATGTGGAGGACCTGGCGGTGGCGATGATCCGGTTTGAAGGGGGAGTCACCCTGACCCTGGATGTCAGCTGGGCCGCCTACGTGGAGCGGGATCGGGTCTTCGTCAACCTGTTCGGCAGCGAAGGCGGCGCCGCCGTCGATCTCCACGACCGGAAGATCACCCTGTTTCACGAGGAGGGAAACACGCCGGTGGATTCGGTGCTTCGGCCGGCCCGCCGGGATGACCGCCTTCACCTGTTGAAAAATTTCATCGACAGCATGGAAGGGACGGCTTCTCCCATCTGTACTCCGGAACACGGGGTGTATATCCACCGGATTTTGGATGCCATCTATCGCTCGTCCCGGACGGGCGAACTGGTGGAGCTGGATTAATACGAAAAGGGGGTGATGGCCGAGGGAGGGATGCTAGACCGCTTCAGACGGAATATCCAGTTTGCAAAGGGGGAAAAAGCCATGCACTTATGGAAAAAAATCGGGTCGATTGGTTTGGCGTTGGCGTTGATGTTGACGACGGTCGCCTGCGGCAGTTCCGACAGCGGATCGGATGAAGGAAAAGGCGAACAGGTGACCATCGTCTACGCCCGGGGCAAGGATGACACGGGATCCACCCAGAAGCTGGTGGAAGCCTTTGAAAAGAAACACCCGAACATCAAGGTGAAGTACAAGGAGATGCCGACGGACACCGGCGTCAGCCACGACCAGTACGTGACGATGCTCTCCGCACAGTCTTCGGAAATCGATGTGTTCGATCTGGATGTAATTTGGCCGGCGGAATTCGCCCAGGCCGGATACGTGCAGGATCTGGACCGTTTCATCCAGCGGGACAACATCGACATGAGCCAGTATGTTCAAGGTGCTGTGGAAGCCGGGAACTTCAACGGAAAACAGTGGGCGATGCCCAAGTTTATCGACGCGGGGCTTCTGTACTACCGGAAGGATATCGTGAAGGAGCCCCCCAAAACCTGGGATGAGCTGATCGAACTCGCCAAGAAGCACAAGGGCGATAAGGGCACCAAGTCCGGCTTCGTGATGCAGGCCGCCCAATACGAAGGTTTGGTCTGTAACTTCATCGAGTTCGCCGGTTCCTACGGCGGCCGGATCCTTGACGAAAAGGGGAATGTGGTGATCAACTCTCCCGAGACGGTTAAGGGTCTGGAAAAGATGATCGAGGTCGTCAAATCCGGCGCGGTGCCTGGCAACATCCTGGCGATCAAGGAGCCGGAAACGCACCAGATGTACAAAGAAGGAGAATCGGTGCTGGCCCGCAACTGGCCGTACATGTTTGCGATTGTCCAAAACCCGGATGAATCCAAGATCGTGGATAAGGTGGGAGTGGCCCCGCTGCCGAAAGGGGACAAGGAATCCGCCGCGGCGCTGGGCGGTTGGATGATCGGTATCAACAAGTATTCCAAAAACAAAGAAGCGGCTTGGGAATTTGTGAAGTTCGTCTCCGGACCGGAGGGGCAGAAGATTTCCGCTCTCTACAGCCATTCTCCGACATACCTGCCGACCTATGACGATCCGGAAGTGCAGAAGGCCAACCCCCTCTACGCCGATGAAAACTTTGTCAAAGGGGTAAGCGCGGCGATTCCTCGTCCGGTGTCCCCGGAATATCCGAAGATTTCCGAAATCATCCAGGTCGAAGTTTCCAAAGCCTTGGCCGGGAAGCAGTCGGCGAAGGAAGCCGTCAAAAACATGGAGAAGCAGCTGAAAGAAGTGGTGAAATGAGGTTCTCCTCGACATCGGGAGGAAGCCGCATCCCCTTTGAAGGGGGCGGCTTCCACCCCCTTCAATAGGCGCATGCCCGCGGGAAAAACGGCAACTCCGCCCTTTATCCTAAGGACAGTCAAAGTTGGTGAAAGAACTCATGGGGAAAAAGCGAAGTCTGTCCGAAAAACACATCGGATACCTGTTGGTGCTGCCGGCACTCGTCGTCATCCTCGTGATCGCGATTTGGCCGGTGCTTCGATCCTTTTGGATGAGTCTGTACGACATCCGGTTGAACGATCCGACAAAGCTCCAGATCCAGAGCAGTTATGGGATCGACGTGGAGCGCTACGCCGACACGGTTCCTTACCTGATGAACGCCCTGGACAGCGAAATCCGGCAAGCTCCGGAGGACGTCAAGGGTCAGCTCCAGAGCCTGAAGAGCGATTTGGGGGAGCTGAAAAAGGCCGTCGAGGGCAATCCCCAGGTGTCCGAGCGGCTGGATGAAGTGAATGAATTGTTAAACAACTTCCAGCCGGTTCCGGAAAAACTGAAATATGCCCGGGTGGACGAGGAGCTCGCCCTGAAAATCCGCCAGGAGCTGGAACGGATCCACACCGAAATCAAAGCGATCGACGCGGACAAATTGCAAAAACAAAACGATCTCCTCGGACTGGTGAACGGCTGGCGGGAAACGATCATCGAGCCCAACTTTGTCGGTTTCAAATATTACCTGGAGTTTGCAAACAGTTCCCGGATGTGGAACGCCCTTGCCAACACGACCATCTTTACGGTCATCTCCGTTTTCCTGGAGCTGGCGTTGGGTTTGTGGATCGCCGTCCTGATCAACAAACAGTTCAGGGGACGGGGGATTGTCCGGGCCGCCGTGCTGGTTCCCTGGGCTTTGCCCACCGTCATCGCCGCTTTGATGTGGAAGTTTCTTTTTGACGGTCAAAACGGCGTGATGGCCAAGATTTTTGCGGAGATCGGGCTGATTCCCAACATGGGTGCACTGTTGACCACCAAGTTCTGGTCGATGTTTGCCGTCATCTTCGCCGATGTATGGAAAACGACGCCCTTCATGGCCCTTTTGCTCTTGGCGGGACTGCAAACCATTCCCCAGTCCCTCTATGAGGCGGCAGAAGTGGATGGTGCCTCCAAAACGCAGCAGTTTTTCAAGATTACTCTGCCGATGCTGAAATCGACCATCCTGGTCGCTCTGCTCTTCAGAACCCTGGACGCTTTCCGGGTGTTCGACCTGGTTTACGTGTTGACCGGCGGAGGACCTGCCAACTCGACGGAAACAATCTCCATTTTCGCCTACAAAACGATGTTTGCCCAGCTGAACTTCGGGGCCGGCTCCGCGCTGTCCGTGGTCGTCTTTATCTGCGTGGCTTTGATCAGCCTGGTCTTCGTCAAATTGCTCGGTTCCGATCTCATCAGCGACGGGCGCAGACGGTGAGGGGGTGATTGGATGCAGAAAAAAGCAGGTCCGGGGTTTTATGTATTCTTGGTCGGTTTCGTATTCGTGATCCTGTTTCCCTTCTT
This sequence comes from Planifilum fimeticola, assembly GCF_003001905.1. Lineage (NCBI taxonomy): Bacteria > Bacillati > Bacillota > Bacilli > Caryophanales > Thermoactinomycetaceae > Planifilum > Planifilum fimeticola. The sequence goes on along the minus strand of NZ_PVNE01000001.1, from coordinate 171,937 downwards.
GTGGCAGTTCCTGGCATCCCTGAAGCCCCCCGGCGAATTATTCGGGGAAAGCGCCTTTAAACTGTTTGCGTCGAATCCGACGCTGGACAACTATGTGCGGGTCTTTACCCTGCGGCCCTTCGGCTCTTATCTGTGGAACAGCTTTGTCGTGGCGTCCCTGACCACCGTCTACTGCGTGTTTGTGGCGGCCATCGCCGCCTATGCGATCGCCCGACTGCATTTCCGCGGGAAAACCCTGGTACTCGGGCTGTTTCTGATGGTGTCGATGTTCCCGCAGATCGCCACCATTGCCCCCATTTACCTGTTCATGAAATCGGTCAATCTCACCAACTCCTATTTGGGGCTGGTGATTCCATATACCACCTTTGCCCTGCCTTTGGCTGTGTGGAACTTGACCGCCTTTTACCGGCAAATTCCCTACGATCTCGAAGAAGCGGCCAAGGTGGACGGGGCGACGGTGATGCAGACCTTCTGGAAGGTGATCTTCCCCCTGGCGGTGCCCGGCACCTTCACCACGGCGATCCTCGTCTTCATCGCCGCCTGGAACGAGTTTTTCTTCGCCCTGACCATCAACACCGAGGAGACAATGAAGACGGTACCGGTGGGAATCGCCCTGTTCCAAGGCCGATACACGATCCCTTGGGGGGAAATTTCCGCCGCCTCCGTCATCGTGACGATTCCTCTGGTGATCATGGTTTTGATCTTTCAACGCCGGATTATTTCGGGGATTACGGCCGGCGCCGTCAAGGAGTAAAAATGGAAACGGAAAAAGCTTTCAAGGCCACCAGAGATGGTGGCCTTTTTATTAATCAAGTGGCAGAAGGAGCGATTTTTGTCGAGCGCCGTGGATAAGGCGGCTCCTCGCACCCGCCCCGGCTTCGAGGTTTGTCAGCGTTTCAGTCCACAGCCGTGTGCCCTTTTTATTTCCGGATGTTCTACGAGCAGTCGGTCGAAAGCATCCTTTCTCATGTGGGCGCATGCGGAGCCGGAGCCGCCGGTTCCCTCATCGCCGCTCCTCCGCCTTGTTTCCGCCTTTTCCATTCGTCGGCGGTGATGGCGAAGAGCAGGTGATCGTGAAACCGACCCATGAGATACGCCGCCTGATGAAGCGTTCCCTCCATCCGGAACCCGAGGCGGAGCGGTATCGACTGGCTGGATACATTGGCGGTGGTGCAGCGGATTTCGATCCGGTTGATCGCCCGCCGGTCGATCAGGTAATCGATCAGGGCAGCGGTCGAACGACGCATGATTCCCCGACCCACGAATTCTCTTCCCAACCAGTAACCGATTTCCGCCACCCGGTTCCAGGCGTCGATTCGCTCCACGGTGATGGATCCGGCCAGCATCCCGTGGAACCATATGCCGAAATGGGCCTCCGTGCCAGTGGAGTAGCGGCCCAGTGAACGGAGGATGTAGTTTTCCGCATCGTTTTCCACCCGCATCCGATCCACCCAGGGAAGCCACGGGCGCAAATGATCGCGATTGGACGCCACCAGCCGAAACAGCGCCGGCGCATGGCTCATTTCCAACAGGCGGAGATGGATGAAATCGTCGACGGGGATGGTGAGCACGGCCGTTTCCCCCCTGCAGCAGGCAAGCTTCGCTCCTTCAGTATGCGCAATCCCCGGGGCAATCATCGGCATCCCGCGGCGGAAACAGAAGGAAGAATCGGGAGGGGTTCGCAAGGGGAGGAATGGATTTGAAGCGCTAAAGGGATCCGGCTTCTCGCAAGATATACGCGCCTCGAAAGAAAAAAGGCGCCTGCCTTCGGGGGCAAGCGCCCGATTGCCGGAGTCACCGCTGGAGAACGGCCTGGTGTTCCTTGATCCAGCCCCGGGCAACCATCGCCTTGACGACCCGGGAAATGGACACCATATAGGCGGCTGTCCGCATATCCACCTTTTTCTCCTGATGCATCCGGTAAACGTTGTGGTAAGCATCCACCATTTTTTGTTCCAGTTTGCTGTTCACTTCTTCTTCCGGCCAATGATAATTCATGAGGTTTTGAACCCATTCAAAATAGGAGACGGTGACTCCGCCGGCATTGGCCAGGATATCCGGAATCACGTGAATTCCCTTGTCGTAGAGGATCCGGTCCGCTTCCGGCGTGGTGGGGCCGTTGGCCGCCTCCGCAACGATTTTGGCGCGGATGCGGTCGGCGTTCTCTTCGTGGATCTGATCCTCCAGGGCGGCGGGGACCAGGATGTCCACTTCCAGTTCCAGGAGCTCCCGGTTGGTGATTTGCCGGGTTTTGTCGCCGAAGTAATCGGTGAAATGGATGACCGAACCGGTCTTCTCCTTGATGTTGACGGCCTCCTTCGGATCGATGCCGTTGGGGTTGAAGATGCCGCCCTGCGAGTCGCTGATGGCCACGATGCGGCAGCCCAATTCCTGAAGGAGAAGAGCGCTGTAGCGGCCCGCGTTGCCAAAGCCTTGAACGGCGACAGTGGCTTCTTTCAGGGGGATTCCCCGCTTTTCCGCCGCTTCCCGGATGGTGAAGACGCATCCGAGGGCGGTGGCTTTGTCCCGTCCCAGGGAACCGCCGATAATCGGGTCCTTGCCGGTGATGACGCCGGGGGTGAAGGTTTGGCGCATGCGGCTGAACTCATCCATCATCCAACCCATGATTTCGGCGTTGGTGTACACGTCCGGCGCCGGGATGTCCTTTTCCGGCCCGATGATCGAGGCGATGGCCTGGATGAAGCCCCGGCTCACCCGTTCCAGTTCTCCCTTGGACAACTGTTTCGGATTGCAGACGACGCCCCCCTTGGCCCCTCCGTAGGGGAGACCGACAACGCCGCATTTAAAGGTCATCCACATCGAAAGGGCCTTGACTTCGTCCATGGTCACATCGGGGTGAAAACGGATGCCTCCCTTGGTCGGTCCGATGGCGTCGTTGTGCTGCGAGCGGTATCCGTGAAAAATCCGGGTGCTGCCGTCATCCATGGTCACGGGGAAGGAGACGCAGAGGACGCGCGTCGGATGCAGCAGAATCTCCGTGACGTTGCGGTCCAGCCCGAGCAGGTTGGCGGCGTGAGCGATCTGATGTTGAGCCATTTCAAAGGGATTATGCATAGATCGACCTCCATTCATTCTCATTGTGATTTTGATAAAACTTCGCCTAGTTCAAAAATTAACTCGTAATCTGCAACAGGGATTTCTCGGTCTCATTCGGCAAGCTCGGATCGGGATTGATTTTTAGAGAGTTATTCACCAATGAAAATGAATATTTTTCCACCTACGGGACAAACGGGCGTATCGGGAAGGTTTGTCGGGAGGGTGGTCTGTATCCAGAACACGAGGATTACAGGGATATTATATCGTTGATGAATCGGCCTCTCCACCCCGATCCTCCGTTCGGGGGAGGGAGGATGAGTGGAGAAAAATGCACGCAAATGAATAATGATTCCGCTTTCATGAACGGGTTTTTTAAATAGATAAAAAATTTGCGGCTTCCTGTTTTTTCGATGTGCCGAAGGCAGCGGGTTAAAAGGCTTGGACTACCGCCGTCCGGATATCGATAAGGAAGCGTTTTCATGGACGACGGCCAATTGAAATCCGATGCACCGCCTCTTGGCGAAGGTTGTCAGGGAATGGATGTTTGTCCACATCAAGAATCGAAGGGTGAAAGGGCTTGATAGGCGGGATGCGGCCGGGCGGCCGCCGTCCGGTGGCGGCCGGCAAGTTGTCGGGATGGGGGGTCCATCGCCGGTAGAGCACGGTAGAGGAAGCAAGAGCCGTTTTGAGGGAGCGGGAAAGCGTTGGATTCAGACCGTGTTTGGAGATCATCCTTTCGGCCGGAAGATCAACGCCGCCAGAAAACCGAAGATGATGGCCGAGGAGATACCGGCGCTGGTCACTTCGAAAATTCCGGTGATCACACCGATCAGCCCGTGCCTCTCCGCTTCGGCCATCGCACCGTGGACGAGGGCGTTGCCGAAACTGGTGATGGGAACGGTGGCTCCGGCTCCCGCAAAATCGATCAGCGGCTCATACAGATTAAAGCCGTCCATAAGGGCCCCCACGACAACCAGAGTGCTGGTGGTGTGGGCGGGTGTCAGTTTGAACACATCGATCAGCAGCTGTCCGATCACGCAGATCAATCCCCCGACGACAAACGCCCAGAAAAAGATCATGCCATTTTTCCCTCCTAGTTGGATTGAATCGCCACCGCGTGGGCGATGCACGGAATGCTTTCCTTCTGCTGGTAGCTCAGGGGGGAGAGGAGGGCCCCCGTGGCCACGATCAACACCTTCTTCAGTTCTCCCCGGCGCATCCGGTTGAGCACATGGCCGTAGGTGACGCAGGCGGAACTGGCGCAGCCGCTGGCTCCGGCCTGAACGGGTTGGTCCTCCCGGTAGATCATCAGCCCGCAGTCGCCGAAGCGGTCCGGGGGAAGCTCCAGACCTTGTTTGGACAGCAGCTCGGCTGCGATGGGAAGGCCGACCCGCCCCAGGTCCCCGGTCAGAATCAGGTCGTACTCCGTCGGGGAGGTTTGCAGATCCCGGAAGTGAGCCGCAATCGTGTCCACCGCTGCGGGGGCCATCGCCGCCCCCATGTTGAAGGGATCGGAGATGCCCATGTCGACGACCCTTCCGATGGTTGCCGCCGTCACCCGGGGACCGTTTCCCACGGAGGCGACCACGGCGGCGCCGGCTCCGGTTACGGTCCACTGGGCCGTGGGCGGCTTCTGGGACCCATATTCCGTCGGGTAGCGGAATTGCTTTTCGGCGGCGCCGTTATGGCTGGCCGTGGCCGTCAGTACCCGGTCGGCATACCCGGAGGATACCATCAGCGAGGCCAAGGCGAGCCCCTCCATCGACGTGGAGCAGGCCCCGAACAAACCGAAGTAGGGCACGGACAGGGTTCGGGCGGAGAAACTGCTGGTGATGATCTGGTTCAGGAGGTCGCCGGCAAGGTAAAATTGAATGTCCTCCTTTTGCATCCCCGCCTTTTGGATGGCTAGGTCGCAGGCCTGTTCCATCAGTTTTTTCTCCGCTTTTTCGTAGCTGTCCTGACCGAGCCACAGGTCATCGAAAAGGAGATCGAAATCCTCGGAAAGGGGGCCCTGTGCTTCAAAGGGGCCGCCCACGGCGGCCGAAGCGGTGATCGTCGGTTGTTTGTCGAAAATCCACGTTTGCCCCTGGAGCACTCACATCCCCCCCAATCCGCGGAGGATCACCTTGACGGTCGCGATGATGAAGGCGGAAAAGACCCCGAAGACGATGACCGATCCGGCCAGTTTGAACATGTTGCCCCCCACCCCGAGGACAAAGCCTTCGGACCGGTGTTCAATGGCCGACGAAGTGAGGGCGTTGGCAAAGCCGGTCACCGGGATGATCGTCCCCGCGCCGGCCCATTGGGCGATGTGGTCGTAGACGCCGAGTCCGGTCAGCAGGGAGGAGATGAAGATGAGAGTGGCGACGGTGGGATCCCCTGCGGTTTTTTCGGTGAAATCAAAAAAGCGCATGTAGAAGGTGGAGATCAGCTGTCCGAGCAGACAGATCGTTCCCCCCGACAAAAAGGCCAGGATGCAGTTTTTTAGCACGGGACGGCTCGGCTCTCTTTTTTTGGCGAAGTCCTGGTATTGCTGTTGGATGGGGCTGTTTTTTTGGTTGGACATGTGTGCTCACCTCAGCTTCATTCCAGAAGGGATTTCGGCGATCGCCGACGGGTTGCGGACGCGATGGAAAAGGGGGCGTTCCCCGGAATCTCCGATGAGATCGTCGCCCCGATGCGTGATCATCCGACGCCGAGTCATGGGGAAGCATGTTGATGCGGGCACCGCCAGCTAAAGGATCAACCCCGGATCCCGAGGATTTCGCTCTTCGCATTTGAGACGTCCCGCCTTTTCACCCGGAGCGATGTGCACCGCTTCTCCGAAGGTATCGGGTTCTTGAATTCACAGCCGGTGCTCCCCGACCGTTTCCTCCCACGTTTACATGATGAGGAATGCGGTGGGTTTTTATGCAGAGGAAGTGTCCATAATATCTTGCAGAGCAGAAAGGAGGGACGATGGTTGAAAGGGTTTTTGTCGACCTGTCTCATTCTGGCCATCCTCCTGACGGGTTGCCAGGCGGCGGAAAAACCCCAGGAAAAGGCCAAGGGACCGACGGAGTTGCCGGTCATCGACCGAATGGCCTTGGAGGAGACGAAGAAAATCGCGAAGGAAAACCGCCGGGTGGACGAGGTGGCGGCGGTGACGCTGAAGGATGAGCTTTATGTGGGTTTGAAGGTGACCAACTTCAATCGTTTCTTTTTGCGGAGCATCCGCAAGGATGTGCACGGACGGCTGAAGGATCAGTTTCCGGAACGCGCTGTCCATGTGACGACTGACAGCAAGCTGTTTGACGACCTGTCCCGGTTGGAGGGCCGGATTCGCGAAAATCCGTGGGGAATGGACCGGGAGGATTTGAAGCGGAAACTGTACAAGATTCACGAGGATATGAAGGGTTGAGGCGACAAAAAAGAAGGTCCCAGAATGGAACCTTCCATTTCTTTCGTGTTACAACAAGCGGTCCGGATCGGCGAGGAGGCCGACGAGCGTCTGGAGGAATCGTGCCGCCGGGGCTCCGTCGATGATCCGGTGATCGAAGGTCAGGCTGAGGGGAAGCCTCTTTTGTTCCACCGGACGCTCCCCCTCCAGGACGAGCCGGGAATCGATTTGTCCCACTCCGAGCAGAGCCGCCTCGGGGGGATTGAGGATCGGAGTGAAGAATTGGACACCGTATGGGCCCAGGTTGGACACTGTGAAGGTGCTGCCCTTCAGGTCTTTCGCGGCCAGTTTTTGGCTGCGGGCCTCTTCCGCGATTCGCCGCACCGCCTCATCCAACTGGCGAAGGGACATGCGCTCTGCCCGGGGGATGACGGGAACCAACAAACCTTCCTCGGTATCGACGGCGATACCCAGGTGAACGGACGAGAAGGTGCGAATGCCGTTTTCCTCCCAAACCGCGTTCATATAGGGATGTTTTTCGACGGACAGTACCGTTGCCCGCAAGATCCAGGCGGTGAAACCGATCTCGGGGGCCAATTCCCGCCCTCGAACCGACAATCGGGTTACGTCGGCCCAGGCGGTGATCGTCAGCTGAGCGGATCGGCCGAGGCTCTCCATCATTCGCCTGGCGATGGTCCTGCGAACGGGAGTGAGGGGCGTGATGCTTTCTTCCGCCGATGAAGGGAGGGAATTGGCCGCCCTGCGGACGTCCTTTTCCGTAATGCGACCCTCGGGACCGGTCCCGACGAGTGTGGTGAGATCCACCTTGAGCTCCTTTGCCAGCCGGCGCACCCGCGGGGATGCGCGGACGAAGTGATGATCCCTCTCTTCGGATTTTTTCGCTTTTTCCGTGTCGCCTGTCTTTTCCCGGACAGAAACGGCCGGTTCCTCCGCCGCGGGCTCAATGACGGCCAAAATATCGTCGACCGCGGCCACTTCCCCTCGTTTGACCAAAATGTTGATCAGCCGGCCGGTCACAGGGGCTTCAATTTCAAATACGGCTTTTTCTGTTTGTACTTCAACCAGGACTTCCCCCTGTTTGACCCAATCCCCTTCTGACCGGTGCCAGAAAACAATCAGGCTTTCCCTCACTTCTTCGGAGGTCTGCGGCAACCGGATTTCCACTTCCTTTGTCAACATCATTCCTCCCCGACAATTATTCCTGCATCAGTTGAACCACTGTGTCATATATGGCCTGGGGACCCGGGATGATAAATTGTTCAAGAGGTCGGCTATAGGGGATGGGTACGTCGGGAACGGCCAGCCGTCGGATCGGCGCTTCCAGTTCATACATTGCTTCTTCGGCCGCCAAAGCTGCCACTTCGGCCGTCATGCCGTAGGAGCGATAATCTTCGTCAACCACCACCAGGCGATGGGTCTTTTTGACTGACTGAAGGATGGTTTCCTTATCCAGAGGGACCAGGGATCGAAGATCGATCACTTCCGCATCGATCCCTTCTTGCTCCAATCGTTTCGCCGCCTCCAGTGCGTAATGGGTCATCATTTGGAGGGCAACGATGGTCACATCCCTGCCTTCTCGCATGACTTTGGCCTTGCCGAGGGGAACGGTGTAGGATTCTTCGGGGACGGGTCCGATGGAGGCGTCGATTTGATCCATCCAACCTAATCCCTGCAGCGATTTGTGGAACATGAACACGACGGGGTTGTCGTCGCGGATGGCCGAGATCATCATCCCCTTCAGGTCGTAGGGCGTGGATGGAGCGACCACTTTCATTCCCGGAAGGTGCGCAAAGGTGGCGTAAAGGGTCTGGGAGTGCTGGGCCGCGTCGCTGTATCCGCCTCCTACGGCTGTCATCAGCACGATTGGTAGATCGACGTTGCCTCCGGACATGTAATGGATCTTGGCCATGTGGTTATAGATCTGGTCCATGCAAACCCCGAAAAAGTCGACGAACATCAACTCCACCACGGGTCGCATTCCCTCGGCGGCTGCTCCGATCGCCGCTCCGATAAAAGCCGTTTCGGAAATGGGGGTATCCAATACCCGGCTGGGTCCGAACTTTTTCAACAGTCCTTCGGTGGATCCGAAAATTCCCCCGTATTTTCCCACATCTTCCCCCATGACAAATACGCGAGGGTCCCGTTCCATTTCTTGGGCGATCGCTTCCGCCATCGCCTTGTTACCCGTCAGCATCCGCTTGGCTGTGGTTTCCATGTCCCAACGCTCCTTTCTCAAAAAGAATCAGACCCTGGCCTTCACTTCGTGAAACACATCTTCCAGGGCTTCAGTCGGATCAGGGTACGGGCTGCTTCGGGCAAACTCGTATGCCTCATCCACTTCTCCGCGGGCTCGGCTTTCCAATTGCTCCAGCTCTTCGGAGGAAACGGTGTGTTCCTTTATCAGCAGCGTCCTGAGTCGATCGATGGGATCTTTCTTTCGAAGAGACGGTACTTCTTCCGGATCGCGGTAAATCTCGGGATCCCCTTGGAAGTGGCCCAGGTAGCGATAAGTCTCAATCTCGATGATGGATGGTCCTTCCCCGCGTCGTGCTCGGCTTACGGTTTCCTCAGATACGCGGTACATCTCGATCGGATCGTTGTCCTTGATGTAATAACCCGGGATTCCATATGCGGATGCCCGCCGGTCATTGGTTTTCACTGCCGTGGATTCGACCTTTGGCACGGATATTCCGTAGGCATTGTCTTCGATAACCACGATGAGCGGCAGCTTCCACAGAGCGGCTAAATTGAGGGTTTCGTGGAATGCACCTGCATTGGCCGCTCCCTCGCCGACAAAGGCGACGGCAACCGAGTCCTCGCCCTTCATTTTGGCTGCCAGGGCGGCGCCGGCGGCGTGGGGAATTCCGGCGGCGATAATTCCTCCGCAGGAAAATTTGACGCGCGGATCAAACAGGTGCATGTGTCCTCCCTTTCCTTTTCCCAGCCCCGTTTTTTTCCCAAAGATTTCGGCGGTCATGCGCTTCAGATCGACTCCTTTGGCGATGGCGTGGTGGTGGGGACGATGGGGGGCGGTGACGGTGTCCTGATCCCGAAGGTGAGCACAAATGCCCACGGCTGCCGGTTCTTGTCCGGCTGCCAGATGCATTTCCCCGGGAACGGTTCCCGCACCAATGTTGAATACCGGTTTTTTCCCCTCTTCGTACACCCTGGCCATGGTCTCTTCGTAGTAGCGGATTTTGACCATCTGTTCATACATCCACTTCAGTTTCTGAAGCGGCACGGTCATCCTGCCATTCCCCCTTTGTGAAACTTCCTTGAGTATCCAATTGCAAAATTCGTGCCAATACCGAATCTTTGGAAAAGAAACGCTGAGCTGTGCCTTTTTGAAACAGTTGTTTCATCCCTCTGCGTTGATTTGAAACGGCGAAAAAAGGGACAAAAGGACATGGGCGGCGTGTGGTAAAATGGGATCACAGCCCTTTTTCCCTTGCAGGATGGGCGGGGATCGAGAAAGAGGGGGGAGGAGCAGGGTGGAGACTCACGTCTTTCTGGTTCGGCACGGGGAAACGGCCTGGAACCGGGAACGTCGGTTCCAGGGACATCAGGACATTCCGCTGAGTCCCGAGGGTCTCTCCCAGGCGGAGCGGCTGGCCCAAAGCCTCAGGTCCGAAGCTTTCGATGCCGTCTATTCCAGCGATTTGCGGCGGGCCGTTCAGACGGCGGAAATCATCGCCCGCGAGCAGTCCCTTCCCGTCGTGACATTAAAGGGATTGAGGGAGCGCTTCATGGGGGAGTGGGAAGGACTGACCCGGGAAGAGGTTGCCGCCCGTTTTCCCGACTGGCCACAGAGGATCGCCGAGGGAAAGCACGGAACGGAGTCCCTTTCCGCGTTGCAGGAGCGCATGATGAACCAGTTGGACCATTTGGTGCGCCTCCACCGGGGCGGGCGCATTTTGGCGGTCAGCCATGGGGGAAGCATCAACGCCGTGTTGGCCAGAGTGAGCCGGGGCCGATACGGACCCGGTATGACCCGCATTGAAAACACCAGCCTGACTCACCTGGTATATGATCACCAACTGAATCATTGGCGTGTGGAAAAGGTGAACATCACCGAGCATTTGGCCGTTTGAGCGGGCCGCCCCGGGCGGCCCGCTTTTTATTCCTTTGGTACCTCCACCGTTTGACTGAGTAGAGATGGGCGGATGAGGCGGAAGCGAGGATCGTAGATGGTCACCCGGTAGGCGTCGTTTTCCTCGTTGACCGCGGCTCCGTAGAAGGGGGCGAAGCGGGCGATGGCCTTCGCGTCCGGATCCTCGAGGGCTCGTGGGACGGCGGGATGACGCCGGTCATCGACGATCGTTTTTTCCTTGACCGGCGGGGCGAAGGCCGTGGTCCGCCAGTATTCGAAGCGGTCATCCCGCTTCACGATGATTTGAAACTGGGTGGGGATGAATTGGGCGGAGGTTGCAACCCGGTCGTAGCCGTCGGGGATTCGATCCACCGCTACCGCAGCCAGGATTCCCTGCAATGCCGTGTAACAACCGATGGCCACCCAGGCCCACCGGAAAGCCTCGGCACGAGCTGCAAAGCGACGGACCAGCCAGGCGGAGAGCAGGATCAGGAGGATCACGACGTCGACGATCGGCAGGATGCCGAGAGAATACCTTCCCTGATCGAGGGGCTCCCAGATGCCCGTTCCCCAACTGTTGGAAAGGTCGGACAATATATGGATGATCACGCCGCCCAGCGCCAGCAGGTATGCTTTTTTCCAGCGGAAAGAACGGTTGAAAAGAGCGACGATTCCCAAGGCCAAAAGGGCCATGACCGGCGAGAACAGGAAGGAGTGGGTGAAGCCGCGGTGCCAGGTGAGATAGGCCTCATCCCCGAGAAAGGTGGTGAAGGACTCGATGTCGGGGATTTCCGCCCCGATGACGGCGGCGGCGGCGTACCCGGCCCGCTCCTTCCGGCTGAGGTCCGATGGGGCTGTGGCGGCGTACAAGGCGTAACCCAGAAGTCCGTGGGTGAGGTTATCCAATCCAAATCCCCCTTTTTGCGCAGCGAGTGGCGGTTCAGTCCCCCTTATCGGCTGCCAGGGACTTGGCGTTTCCGCCCGGGACCAGGAAATAGGCGGAGGCCAGCGCCAGAAGGCTGAGGGCGGCGGCGGTGAAGAAGGTGGAGTCCAGGGCTTGGGACAAAATCTGGCTCACCTGGTCGGCCACTTGTTCGGGAAGGGATGCCAACCCTTCGGGATGGGTAATTCCCTGGGCCTCCCGAAGCTGCCGGATGGTTTCCGGATCGAGATTGCCTTGCCGGGCGGAGAGGAAGGAGTCGATTTGCTCCCGGAGGCGCGTGATCATCACGGCTCCCAGGATCGTGACCCCGACGGCTCCCCCCAGGGTACGGGCGAACATCTGCGAAGAGGTGGCGGCACCTCTCCGATCCGCATCCACGGCGTTTTGCACCGCCACGATATAGGTGGTCATCGACAATCCCAGCCCCAGTCCCAGGATGAACATGGAACCCAGGACCAGCAGATAGGGAGTTTCCGCATCCATAAAGGTGAACAGGGCCGCAGCCGAGCTGATCAGGATCACCCCGGCGAGAATGGGAGGACGATATCCGCTTTTCAGCATCCAACGTCCGGCCACGACGGAAGCGGTGCTCCATCCCAGCACCTGCGGGGTGATGGACAGACCGGCCAGGGTGGCGCTTTTCCCCAAGACGCTCTGGACGAACAGGGGAACGAAGGAGATGGCTCCGAACATGCCGATTCCCGTCAGGAAGGCCGTCAGATTGCTGGAATAGATGATCCGGCTCTTAAACAGCTCCACCGGAAGAAAGGGTTGGCTTTCCCTCCGTTCCCACAGGACAAACGCCGTGAGCAGCAGGGCGGCCAGGATCAACAGCAGCCAGGCCGCCGGCGCGTTCCATCCGAGGCTGCCCATCTGCTGGGTGGCGAACAGGAAGGTGAAGACGGACAGCATCAGCAGCAGGGCGCCCACGATGTCGATCCGGAGCCTTTTGTCCGATTTCCGGTTCGCAAGGAAGGCGGCAACGATGGAGATGACGAGCAGACCGAAGGGAAGATTAAACCAGAAAATCCACCGCCAGGAGAAATGGTCGATCGTCCAGCCGCCGACAAAGGGGCCGACCAACGCCGCCAATCCCCACATGGAAGAAAACCATCCCTGGATGCGGGCCCGTTGTTCAAAGGGATAAATATCCCCGACGATGGTCAGGGCGACGGGAAGTACGCCGCCGGCCCCCAATCCCTGAATGATCCGGAAAAAGACCAGTTGCTCCATCGATTCGGCTAGCCCGCACAGGGCGGAACCTCCTACGAACAGGACGACGGCGACGATGAATACCCGCTTGCGCCCATACAGGTCGGCCAACTTGCCGTAGATGGGCACCGTCGTCGTGTTGGCCAGCATGAATGCGGAAAAAACCCAGCTGTACAAGGAAAGGCCGCCCAGGGCGGAGACGACGGTGGGCATGGCCGCGTTGACGATGGTGGCCTCCACCGCCGCCAGAAACATGGCCACCATCAGGGAAGCGGTAATGATGATCCGGCGGGTCGGATTCATGTCTTCCCTCTCCGGATCGGTATTGGAATGGTTTTCGCGGGTGGACGGCATACAGATCTCACCTCTCGATTCGATTCGCGGGATTTCTCCCCGACGACAACATATCTCTATCTTAGTCCGTATCCCGAGAGTTGGGCAAGACGTTGAGTCGGCGCCGGAGGAAGGGGAGCATGCCGTAGGGACCGGGCGGGAGGATTTTTTCCGGCGATCAAGGAAAGATAAGGTCAAGGAAGCAGAATCAGGAGGAGGGAAGAGGTCATGCCGCAAACATCGCGGACCGTCATCGTGACGGGCGCGGCCCGGGGCATCGGTTACGCCATCGCCGAGGCCTTTGCCCGGGAAGGGGACCGGGTGATCGTCGCCGACTTGGATGGGGACGGAGCGGATCAGGCGGCCGAGGCGATCCGGGGCAACGGGGGAAGCGCTTGGGGACATGCCGTCGACGTGGCGAAGGAAGATTCGGTCCGGGCGTTGATCGAACGGGTCCACGCGGAACAGGGTCGCATCGATGTCCTCGTCAACAACGCCGGGTTGCAGTATATCGCCCCGGTGGAGAAATTTCCGCTGGAGAAGTGGAATCATCTGATCGGCGTCATGTTGACGGGCCCGTTTCTGATGATCAAGCACGCGCTCCCCATCATGAAACAGCAGCGGTACGGGCGGATCATCAACATTTCGTCGGTCCACGGACGGACGGCTTCTCCCTTCAAATCCGCCTATATTTCGGCCAAGCACGGCGTTGTCGGCCTGACGCGCACCGTCGCCCTTGAGACGGCGGAATTCGGGATCACGGCCAATGCGATCATGCCCGGAGTGGTGGATACTCCCCTGGTGCGCAACCAGCTGAAGGATCTGGCGGATCAGGAGGGAATCGGGGAAGAAGAGGCCCTGAACAAGCACCTTCTACACAAACAGGCGCTGAAGCGTTTCATCCGGCCCGAGGAAGTGGCGGCGTGCGCCGTTTACCTGGCATCCGATCTGGCCGCATCGGTGACGGGGGAAACGATCGGCGTATCGGGCGGTTGGTAACCCGGTTCGGGGAACCTCCCCCGGCGTCTTTCTTCCCCGGAAGTTTTCGGGTAAGATAATAGGGTAAAAAATTTGTTTAAAATGGATGGGAAGAGAAATGACACTGGATGGGTTGTGGAGAGAACTGCAGGATTTAAACGAGAACGAAGTTTATACCATTCACAAGCTGGTTCAGGCGTTGAAACGGACGCGGGTCAGCCCCTTGGCCTACATTGAGGAGATGATGCATTTTCAATCCCTCGGGCTGGACCAACCGTCCGGCGCCTACATCCATCGCATGTTGGTGACGGATGAATTGCGGAACCGGCTCGGAATTCTCCACGGGGGGGTGACTGCCACCTTCATCGACACGGCCATGGGATCCACGGTGTTTCAGGACATGGGAATCGAACGGGGGGCGGTTACCCTGGACCTGAACATCCATTTTCTGTCCCCGGCCCGGGAGGGTTGGTTGACGGCCAAATCCCACATCATCAAAAAAGGGAAGACGGTTGTGGTGCTGGAGACCAAAGTGACGGACGAGGAGAGCCGATTGATCGCCTCCGCATCGGGTACCTTCTACCGGCTGAAAAAATGAGGAATAATGGAGAGGAGGAAGGATTCGCCTCTTCCCCGAAAGGGGGGATCCGTCGTCTGTAAACCCATGCAAAAACCTTATAAAATCGCTGCGAAAGCGATCATTTTCGACGGAGATCGCGTCCTGGTGCTCCGGAAATCCCCCGCCGAGCGGAGCGCCCGGGACAATCACGGCTGGGATTTTCCCGGCGGGGGATTGGAACCCGCCGAACCGCTGATGGATGCGCTGGCCCGTGAAGTTTGGGAGGAGACCGGACTGGAGGTCAGGGTGATCGGTCCGGCATACATCTACGACGAGATTCAAGAGGAAAAACATCTGATCATCATCAAATTTGCCTGCCATCAACCGACCGGATCCCTCAAGCTGAGCAAGGAACACATCAGCTACCATTGGGTGTCGATGGATCGGTTGTCCGACACGCCCTTTCCGGAATGGATGAAGGAGGAAATCCGTCGGGCCTATCGGATCTATGAGGAGGCGACGGGCGGAGGCAATTGAAGGCCCGGCTCGTCGGCAAGACCTTTGCGGACGGCGGCAGGCCGCCTCATCGGCTGCCGCTTAGGACGTCAGATGCCCCTCCGGTTTGCGGAGGGGCATCTTTTACTTCAGGGGGCTCCAGTCCACGTGACGGACGATCCTTTCGACGAATTGTTCCAGGTATTTTTGGTCGACGGCGTCAAACCGGTTTTTTACGGGGCTGTCGATGTCCAGCACGCCGACGAGGCGGCCTTCCGGCATCATCGGTACGACGATTTCGGAGCGGGAGTCGGCATCGCAGGCGATGTGACCGGGAAATTGGAAAACGTCGGGCACTACCTGGGTCTCCCGCCTCGCGGCGGCGGTCCCGCAGACCCCCTTCCCCACGGGAATGCGGACACAGGCGGGTTTTCCCATGAACGGCCCCAGGACGAGTTCTTCGCCCCTGAGCAGATAAAAGCCGCACCAGTTCACCTGTTCGAGGGAAAAGTAAAGGAGGGATGCGGCGTTGGCCAAGTTGGCCACCCAATCCCGTTCCCCTTCCAGGAGGCTCTCCGCCTGTTTCAGCAGGAGCCCGTAGCGCTCTTCCCGATTCCCTTCCGCCTTTTGGAGGACGAACACGGCCTTTCCCTCCTTTCTGCCGGGGATTTTCCCACAGGGTAAGCATATCATATTTTCCCATCCGACAAGCCTGGATGTAAATCATCCCTTTTCAGTGATAAAATAGTCTGCGGAAATCATCACAAGGGGGTTGGGTCATGCGAGATCCCAGAATTGCAAAATTGGCGCATTTGTTGGTCCATCATTCGTGCCGAGTTCAGAAGGGAGACAAAGTGCTGATCGAGGTGTACGATGCCGGCCACGAACTGGCTCGGGCGTTGGTGTCGGAAATTTACGCGGTGGGGGGATATCCTCACGTGCAACTGCACGATGATACGCTGTCCCGGGCGCTGCTTTTGGGAACCAGCGATGAGCACATGAAGCAGATGGCCCGGTTCGATCTGGTGCGGATGAAGGAGATGGATTGCTACATCGGGATCCGGGGCAGCAACAACATCAACGAGGCGGCCGATGTGCCGTCGGACAAAATGCGGTTGAAGATGGAACTGTACAACAAGCCGGTTCACAAGGAACAACGGGTCAACCACACCCGCTGGGTGATTCTGCGCTATCCCAACGCTTCGATGGCCCAGCTGGCCCAGATGAGCCAGGAGGCCTTCGAGGACTTCTTCTTCGACGTGTGCACCCTGGATTACGCCAAAATGGACCGGGCGATGGATCCGCTGGTGGAGCGCATGGAGCGGACGGATCAGGTGCGGATCGTCGGTCCGGGAACCGACCTCACCTTCTCCATCAAAGGACTGCCCGCCATCAAGTGCGCCGGGCAATTCAACATCCCCGACGGGGAAGTGTTTACTGCACCCGTTCGGGATTCGGTCAACGGCGTCATCACCTTCAACACGGCCAGCGTTTACCAGGGAACCACCTTTGAAAATATCCGCTTTGAGTTCCGCGATGGGAAGATCGTGGATGCGACGGCCAACGACACCAAACGGCTGAACGAAATCCTGGACACCGACGAGGGAGCCCGCTATGTCGGGGAGTTCAGCTTGGGCTTCAATCCCTACATTCTCCACCCGATGAAGGACACGCTGTTTGACGAGAAAATCGACGGCAGCTTCCACTTCACTCCCGGCTCCGCCTACGAGGAGTGCAACAACGGCAACTCGTCGGCGATCCACTGGGATCTGGTGTGCATTCAGCGTCCGGAGTACGGCGGGGGAGAAATCTGGTTCGACGGTGAATTGATCCGCAAGGACGGCCGGTTCGTGGTGCCGGATCTGGAACCGCTGAACCCGGAAAATCTGAAGGGATGAAATCGAAAAAGCGGGTGCGGGGAAGAATGTGCGGTACATACCCTGCGACGCCCCGAGAGAGTTTCGCACGAGCACGGGATGTAAGTCCCGTGCTTTTTTGTTTGGCGTCCGGCAGGCGCCTGCATCTTTGAGACGCGCGTTTTCACTCGGGCAGGATGATGGCGGGGAGAGGGCGCGGTGATCCGCATCCTGCACGCATCGGATGCGTTGTCCTTCGTACATTGATTTCGTCGTGACAAGGGTTGTGGAATTTAACAGAAAATTGAATATATATGGAAGGCGGTCGAAATTTTTTCTTGAAATCAAAGGGGTGAAAGGGTTGGTCCGCCGTCCGTGGTGTTCGATGCTCTTGGCGGGGGTGTCTTTTTCCCTCCTGCTCGCCTTGCTCCTCAGCTTTTCGCTGAGCCCGGCTCACATCTCTCTGGTTTATGGAGAGGAGGGACCGCTGATCCGGATGATTCCCCACACCGATGATCCCTACTGGTTGAGCGTCATCGGCTTCACCGGATGGTTTGTCGCTTTGGGCGGGTTTTCCCTCCTGGGTTTGGGCGGCCTCTCCTTTTTCTTTCGCCGGATGGTTGTGGGCGAGGTGAATCGGAAAGGAAGAGAGGAGCCGGAACCGTGAAAAACCCTCCCCGTTTTTTCGGGGAGGGTTTGTTGTACAGCCGTGTGCTTCAACCGGCAGAAGAGGCCTTTTCCGATTCCAGGCGTTCCTTCTTGAGATATTCGCGGAAGGAACGAGTTTCGGAGACGACGACGCCGGAGAGGAAGAGCAGGCCGATCAAGTTGGGAACCGCCATCAGCCCGTTCATCATATCGGCCGCCGCCCAGACCAGGTCGATCTTCAGCAGGGAGCCGATGAAGACGGCGATGATAAAGGCGATGCGATAGGGCATGGTCATGCGGTCACCGAACAGATAGGTGAAGCATTTTTCCCCGTAATAGGACCAACCGAGCACCGTCGAGTAGGCGAACAGGATCAGTCCGAGGGTGACGATCAGTCCACCCAGCACCGGCAGAGCGCTGTTGAAGGCGGCCACCGTCACCTGGGCGCCTTCAAGAACCCCCGGTTCATAGTCCAAATACGCGCCGGTCATCACGATGGTCAGGCCCGTAAAGGTACAGACGACGATCGTATCCAGGAAGGTTCCCGTCATGGAGACCAGGGCTTGCCGTCCCGGATGGTCGGTCTTGGCGGCCGCCGCCGCGATGGGGGCGGAACCGAGCCCCGATTCGTTGGAGAAGAGTCCGCGGGCCACCCCCATCTTGATGACGGTGCCGATTGCGCCGCCCGCCATGGCCTGACCGGTAAAGGCGTCGGAGAAGATAAGCGCAAAGGCCGACGGCAATTTATCCAGGTTGAGCAATATGACGATCAGTCCACCCGCGATGTAGAACAGCGCCATGAAGGGTACCAGGTAGTTGGAGACGCGGCCGATCGATTTGATGCCCCCGATGAGCACCAAGGCGGTGCAGACGGCCAGAATCAGGCCGGTAATCCAGGGGGTGAGGCCGAAGGTTTCCTCGAACGCGGAGGCGACGGAATGGGACTGCACCATGTTGCCGATGCCGAAGGCGGCCACGGATCCGAACAGGGCGAACAGGACGGCCAGCCATTTCATGCCCAGGCCCCGTTCAATGTAGTACATCGGGCCTCCGGACATCTCGCCCCGCTCGTTGGTGACCCGGTATTTGACGGCGAGGATCGCCTCGGCGTATTTGGTGGCCATCCCGAAAATGGCCGTGATCCACATCCATACCAGGGCACCCGGCCCTCCGATGGTCACGGCGGTGGCCACGCCGGCGATGTTACCGGTTCCGATGGTCGCCGACAGGGCGGTCATCAGGGCGGAAAAGTGGGAGATGTCCCCTTTCGATTTCTTGTCCTGGTGTTGGCGGCCGAAGGCCAATTTCAAGGCGTAAGGAAGTTGAGAAAATTGAAGAAATCCAAGCCGAAGGGAAAGAAAAATGCCCGTGCCAACCAGCAGGACAAGGGTTGGCCATCCCCATACGTATTCGTTGATCTTGTTGATGATGTCCAGCAAGTGGTTCACCTCGCTTAATCAATTGGTTGAAATCGAATAAGAAGCAAAATTGCCTGATGGTTATATTCTCATCTTTTTCGGCAAAATCCTTCCCTAAATATAAATAGGGAATTTTTTACACATGTATGCCAAACATTTCCGCTGGAAGTACGGCATGTTAACCCTTAAGCTAAGAGTGGTATATCAGTTAAGAATGGTAAATATCAACAGGAAAATTGGCTGCTAGGAGGTCTCATGATGAAGGCGACGGGGATCGTTAGAAAAGTGGACGAACTGGGCCGGGTCGTGCTTCCGGTGGAATTGAGGAGAACCCTGGGCATCGATGTCCGGGATCCGCTGGAGATTTACGTGGACGGCGGCAGCATCGTTCTCAAGAAGTATACCCCCTCCTGTCTTTTTTGCGGTCAGTCGAAGGATATGATCGTGTTCCGCAATCGGAACATCTGCCGGAGCTGCCTGACGGAGTTGGCGGCGGCTGCGGAAAAGGAGCTTTAAAGGGCTGGAATTGTGGAAAATGGGAAGGGAAGCCCCGTAGGCGACAGGGCTTCTCTTTTTTCGTCTCTGTTGGAGGAGGGATGACGGTTGAAGCTGTGGGATGAGCTGAAACAGGTGGCCATGACGGGATCGGAGGAGGAACGGGCCCTGCTGCGGTTGACGCTGCAGGCGATCCGTCAGAAGCGGGAGAGGGGAAGCGCTTATCTTTCCGGCTTTTTGGGCCTCGCCGGCGAGTTCGTCGAGGAGGGCGCGTATCAGTTCCGCGTGCCGATCACGCCGTTCATGCTGAACAGGGGAGGAAACGTCCACGGCGGAATCATCGCATCGCTGGCGGATTCCACGATCGGCTCGCTGATCAACAAGAGCCTTCCGTCGGGAAAACGGGCGGTCACCGCCGAGATGAAGGTGAATTATCTTCGACCCGGAAGGGGGAAAGAACTGGTCTCCCGGGCCCGCCTGATCCACCGGGGACAGCACCTGGCCGTCGGCGAGTGCGAGATCTTTGACGACCGGGGAAAGCGGATCGCTCTTTCCACCGCAACCTTCTACATCCTCGATTGACGGATGACCGGGTGCCGGTTGCGCCGGCGCCCCTCCCGGCCGATGTCACTCCCGATGGTCAGGGGATTCTTCCGCACAGACCACTTCCAGCCGGGTCAAATAACCGATCGGCTGATCCACGTTGCTGCCGTCGGCCAGATAGAGGAGAGCAGGGCCGTCGGGGCGGATCGGTTTGCCGTCGCGGCTGAAACGTAGGATTGCGCTGCGGGCCTGATCCATGGATATCGTCACCTTTTCCCCTGTCGACTGGTGGCAGATGACGTGCGTGGCTTTCGGATCCGGCTGGGCGTACTCCAGGAAGGGACCGAGCCGCATTCCCCATCCCTCCACGCCGGGAAACCATTGGCTCATTTCCGTTTTCCGGTCATCGAAAATCCAGACTGTGGGATCGAGGTTGATTTGGAAGGCGACCGCTCCGGTGATCAGAATGACGTCGTTCATCGCTGGATTCCTCCACATTTCCTTTTTTCAATCAACCTCCATTATACTTGACCGGCGGGCGGAGAAGAATAAAAGGGAGTGAAGAGGTCGAACAGTCGGGGTGGAATCATGCAAAAGTTGTTGGAATCGTTGGTGGAGAAGCACCGTCCCGCCGCGAGGGAGGGAAAGGTGGCGGAATACATACCGGAACTGGCCAAACAGGATTCCCGGCTGCTGGGTGTGGCCGTGGTCAATCCGAAGGGAGATGTGCATGCCGCCGGCGCGTATCGCACGCGCTTCACCCTTCAGAGCATTTCCAAACTGATCTCGCTGATGGTGGCGCTGATGGATCACGGGGAGGAAAGGGTTTTTGCCAAGGTGGGCATGGAGCCTACCGGAGATCCATTCCATTCGTTGTATAAATTGGAGATTACCGAGGAGGCCAAACCCCTCAACCCGATGATCAACGCCGGCGCCATCGTCGTCAGCTCGTTGATCCGGGGAAAGTCCGTCGAGGAGCGGGCGGAGCGCGTGATTCAATTGGTCCGGGAGATGGCGGACAACCCGGAAATCGACATGAACCGGGCCGTCTACCGCTCCGAGAGGGACACCGCAGACCGCAACCGGGCATTGGCTTATTTTCTCAAAGGGTGCGGCGCCATCGACGACGTGGAGGAGACGCTGGATGTTTATTTCCGACAATGTTCCATTTGCGTGGATTGCATCGATTTGGCCCGCATGGGACTGTGCCTGGCCCAAAACGGAGTGACCCTGCGGGGAAAACGGGTGATCCCCGGCGATATCGCCCGGCTGGTCAAAACCTTCATGGTGACCTGCGGGATGTACAATGCGTCGGGAGAATTCGCCATCCGCGTGGGAATACCCGCCAAAAGCGGCGTGTCGGGGGGGATACTGGCCCTCGTTCCCGGGAGGATGGGAATCGGAGTGTTCGGTCCCGCCCTGGACAAAAAGGGAAACAGCATCACGGGCATCCGACTGCTTGAGGATTTTTCGAAAAAGCTGGGACTGAGCATTTTTTAGGCGGACCGGACGGCCGTCGAAGTGCCCGGACGGTGCCCCCCTGTCTTTTTTCGTCCGAATGTGTCACCCTTTTTCCGCCTTTCTTTGCAAAGCTTCATGGAACGTGTTAAACTGAAAAAAAGCGAATCCTCTGAGGCTGTTGACAAATGGGACACGAATGGCAAGCGGTGAAGGGAACGAAGTCAACAGCCATGCATCGTTCTCCAAACCGTTGATTAACGGTGGATGGGGGGGTTTGGTTTGCGGACGCCGACTCAGGTCGATTTAAGTCAGCGCGCCTTGCAATTGTTGCGGGAGGACGCCCAAAAAATCCAGCAGTTGATCGCGGTCCAGCTGGAAAACCTGACAGCGCCCAAATGTCCGCTCTACGAAGAAGTGCTGGACACCCAGATGTTCGGTCTCTCCCGCGAGATCGATTTCGCCGTTCGAGCAGGATTGATCACGAGGGAGGACGGACGGGAAATTATTCACGATCTCGAACAGAAACTGGCCGACCTTTACACGAAGGTCCTTCCTTCCCCTGGTGAGAGATAGATTGCTGAGACAAATCGGAAAACGCTGACCTCCCCGGCGCCTCGTTCCCGGAGCGGGGATGAATTTGCCGGGACTGAAGACTCCGTACTGAAGGGGAGTCTTTTTTATTGACTGATGGGAGGTTTATCCCTCTTAAAACTCCGTCGGTAGGGAACCGCCGGATGCCGCACTGAACCTCTTTCCCCTGGTTCACTTCCCGGATTTCCGACTTCTCCGCCCCCTGCAGGGCGAGCTTCGGACCGGATCCCGCCGTAACCATGGGAAGATTTCCTCCCCGTTTCGGGAGCGAAAGACTTGAGGAAGGTTTTTCGGGGATTAAAGCCAAAGTGGAACAAGAAAGGAGGTGTGGGTGCATGCGGACATCTGCGTTATCTCCAAAGACATCTCTTTATTTTTGTTTGATGGTTTTTGCTTTTTCTTTTTTTCTTTGGCTGGTGGGAGACAGGGCTCTCAGCCTTCCCATCAATCTGCCGGTGAGTTCGCTCATGGCCTTTTTTCCGCTGGTTACCGCATGTATCTTTGCTTATGGAAAGGAGAAAGGACAGGGGGTCAGAAGTCTTTTCAAACGGGTGATCGATTTCAGTCCGATCCGGAGAAAAGCCTGGTTTTTTCCGGCGCTTCTCCTCATGCCGGCGGCATTGTTTGTCTCCTACCTGTTCATGTCTCTCATGGATTACCCGCTTCCCGAACCGGAACTGCATTTACCGATGATCCCGGTTTTTTTCGCTGTATTCATCATCGGCGCGGTGGGGGAAGAAGTGGGCTGGATGGCATTTGTCGTCGATCCGTTGCAGCAGCGCTGGAGCGCGCTGACGACCGGCATTGTATGCGGCGCAATATGGGCGGTATGGCATATTGTTCCGTTCATTCAGGCCGGGCACGATGTGGCCTGGATCGTTTGGCACGGAGTGGTCACCGTGTTTTTGCGGATTATCATCGTCTGGATCTACAACAACACCGGACATAGCGTTTTGATGGCCATCCTCTTTCATGCCAGCGCCAACGTCGGGTTTTTCCTGTTTCCCAATTACGGTTCGCACTACGATCCGATGGTCACCGCCTTCGTCTTGGCCGCCATTGTCGGAATCATTGTGTTCTTATGGGGGTACCGGACGCTGTCTGCCTATCGGTATGTGCATTGATGCGTTGATGCGACGAACGAAAACCCGATTCTGATCGGTCGATGCGGTGCCTGTCCCGACGGGTGCGGAACGGATTGAACCGCGGTCCCGGGAGCGGTTGCCCGAATGCCCGGCCTCTCCCGTGAGGTTGATTTTGTTGTTTTGGAGGGACTGAACACAAGGAAAGACCGACGACAAAGTATTTAGGGTCTGGGAAAGAAGTCGGCGGATCTTTACACCCAGCAAAGGCAATGTTCATTCCGGAGGCGGGGTGGTTTTTCATCGTCGGCTCGTGATGCGGGCCGAAGATTCCGGATCGGAAGGAAGTCTTGACCGCGTGTCGGAGAGATCGATGGATCGCCCGGGCAAGGGGAAAAGCCCCCCTCGGATCCCGGGTTTCAAAGTCTGCCGATTGTCCGGTCATGCCTCCGGTTCCGGGGGATAAATGCCGCAAATATCGTCCATCAGCTGGCGAAACCCCGAGGACAGAACCCGTTGCATGGGGACCACCAGTGTGACGGGCCACTGGACTTCCAGGCCCACGATTCGCACTTCCCGGATTCCCGACTCCTCCGCCCCCTGCAGGGCGAGCTTCGGGACCAGCGCCGGTCCGAACCCCAGTGTCACCATGCGAAGGATTTCCTCCACGCTCCACAGTTCCACGGCGACGGGGGGATCGATCCCCCGCGCTCCCAGCAGTCGATTGATCAGTTGCTGTTCCTCCGTTTCGGCGGAGAGGGCCAACAGCGGAACGTCGGCGAGCCGCTCCAGGGGAAGATACGGGACGCGCGCGATCGGGTGATCCGTGGGCGCGATGAGGGTGAGGGTGTCGTAGTGGATCACCTGGGACCGGATGTGGCGGGTTTCCGGGATGCCGTAAACGATGCCGACATCCACTTCCCCCTCCCGCAATCCCCGGAGCAATTCGTTTCGCTTTTTGGTGCGGATGGTGACGCGGACCTGCGGATGTTCCTGGCGAAAATATTTGAGAAGCCGGGACAGGATGGGCAAGGCCATGCCGGAGGAGATGGCCACGGTCACCTCTTCCGGGAGGCTGTTTTCGGAATCGAGCGCGGCCCGCTTCCCTTCCTCCATCAGGGTGAGAACCTGCTTGGCGTAGGGGATGAACGCCTTGCCCGCAGGCGTGAGGGCGAAGGGGTGACGCTGGAACAGGGTGATTCCCAATTCCTCCTCCAGTCCCCGGATCTGGGCGCTCACGGCAGGCTGGGTGAGCCGCAGGTGCTCAGCGGCTTTCCGAAAATGCCGCCTCTTGGCCACTTCCAAAAAGGTGATCAGTTGCTGGAAATGCATGCGGATGACCCTTTCGATAAAAATAGTTTATCAAGTTGATAATAACAATAAAATTGTTTTTTTGCAATCGATCCGGTATGTTGAAATTGAATCGCCAGTTTTGGAGGTGGAAGAGAATTGAGCGTGAAACCGGGATTGGAAGGGGTCGTGGCGGCGGAAACGAAGATCTCCCATGTGGACGGGGAGAGGGGGCGCTTAATCTACCGGGGTCACCGGGCGGAGGATTTGGCCCGCACCCGCTCACTGGAGGAGGTTGCCTTCCTCTTGTGGAACGGCGTCCTCCCGGATTCCGGCGAAAGGGAAACGATTCGCCGGGAGTGGGCGAGCGCCCGCGTTCTGCCGGGATACCTCAAGGATTTGATCGCCGCCATTCCCCGGGAGGTGGAGATGACGGACGTCATCCGGACGGCGGTATCCGCGCTGGGGAGCGCGTCTTTCGAAGGGCCGCCCACCCGGGAGCAGGCGATCCGCATTGCCGCCGTCCTGCCCACGATCATCGCCTTTCGCCGCCACCATCTCGCCGGTTCCGAGCCGCCGGAGGCCCGTTCCGATCTTTCCCATGTGGCTCACTACCTGTATCTTCTGCGGGGCGAGGTTCCTTCCCCCGCCCATGTCCGCGCCCTGGAGACTTACTTCGTCCTGACGGCGGAACACGGGATGAACGCCTCCACCTTCGCCGCGAGAGTGGTTACATCCACCCGTTCCGATCTCATCTCCGCCATCGTCGCGGCGATCGGAGCGCTGAAGGGACCCCTGCACGGCGGGGCTCCCGCGGGTGTGGAGAGCATGCTGGATGAGATCGGCGCCGAAGAGCGGATTGAACCGTGGATTCGTAAGCGGCTGGAGCGAAACGAACGGCTGATGGGGTTTGGCCATCGGATCTACAAGACGGAGGATCCGAGGGCGGCGGCGCTGCGGGAAATCGCCGTCCGCCTGGCCGCCGGGGAGCCGTGGTTCCGCCTGGCGGTTCGGGTAGAGGAGGAAGCTTTGCGCCTGTTGGGTGAGTATAAACCGGGAAGGCGCATCCACACCAACGTGGAATATTACGCCGCCGCCGTATTTCGTGCTGTCGGCCTGCCGAAGGAGCTGTTCACTCCCACCTTCATCTGCAGCCGGATTGTCGGTTGGGCGGCACACGCCATGGAACAGGCGGAAAGCAACCGGTTGATTCGCCCCGATGCCGTCTATATCGGTCCGATGCCCGGATGAACGACCCCGGAAGCCGGCGTTTAGATTCGGCGGGCGGGCACATATTAAGGATAACATCACGCTTGCTGAATCCGCCGGAGGTGATAGGGAATGGGTCGCGATCGGAGTTTTCCCGAAGTCATTCGGCGGGATGGGGGAGAAGCCCCCTTCTCCGCCGACGAGGTGATATACGAGAATGATCCTCTGGGTGAAGGCGAAGAAGCCCGGTCCATCGACGAAGTGATCCACGAAGAACCCGCACGAGCGCCTGAAACCTCGTAAGCTGCGAAAACCGCCCACACGGGCGGTTTTTCGGTATCTCGGGAGTCGGAGGAAGGGTCTCGCCTCCCGTCCCGGTTAGTCCGCGGACTCGGAAAGTCGGCCGCCTTTTTTCTTCAATCCACCACAAAAAAGGCGGTTCCCAGGATGATGTATACCGACAGGAGCAGAACGCCTTCGTACCAGTTGGTGGAGCCGTCCCGGGAGATCGATTTGGCGATGAAGGCGGCGACGGCGACCGCTGCCAGTTCGTAGCCGGTGAAGACGAGATCCATCGGCTCGCCGAACAGGAGGCTGATGAAGATCAGCATCGGCGCGACGAAGAGCGCCACCTGGAGGCTGCTGCCGATGGCGATTTCCACCGCCGCGCCGATCCGGTTCTTGAGGGCGAGGAAAATGGCGGCGCTGTGTTCGGCAGCATTTCCGATAATGGCGATGAGGAAGGCCCCGATAAACAGCTCCGACCAACCCAGGGCGTGGGCGACGGCTTCCACGCTGCCCACCAACCATTCGCTCTGAATCGCCACGAAGACGGTGGAGATGATCAGAAGAAGGATCGAAACGCCCCGGGACCAGCCGGGAGATTCTCCTTCATCCCGGGATGCGCCGCCCTCCGGTGAATCGGGCAGGCCGTCCAGGGATTCCCCCAATTCCTTCCGGTGAGTTCCCAGGGAAAAAAGCAGCCAGAGAAAATAGCAGAGGATGAGAACGCCGGAGATGATGAGGCTGAGAAGCTCGATTTCGCCCGCATCCAACTCGTTCAGGAAGGCCGCGGGAATGAAGAGGGCGATGACGGAGAGCAGCATCAAAGAGGCGTTATGGCCCGCCAACATGGGGTTGAAGGACTGGATCTTGTACCGGAGTCCCCCGAACAGCAGGCTCAGCCCCAGCACCAACAGCATATTGCCGATGATGGAGCCGGTGATGCTGGCCTTCACCATGTCGAAGTATCCCTCTTTGACCAGGAAGATGGCGATGATCAGCTCGGCCGCGTTGCCGAAGGTGGCGTTGAGAAAACCGCCGAGGCGTTCGCCGGCGTAGTGGGCGACGGCTTCCGTGGCTTTGCCCATCAGGGCGGCCCAGAACAGGAGCGACAGGCTGGCGGAGGCGAAGCGGATCGATTCGTTTTCGCTGAGATAATGGGTACCGGCGCTCAACAGGGTGGTGACGGCGATCAGCGCGAACAGCCATTGATTTTTCACGGATGTTTTCCACTCCTTCAAATCTCCGGCATCATCTTCATAGGATTCCTCAAAGAGACGACCGGATATAAAAAGGATTCCCCATTTGATATGTAGAAGTAAACATGCATTACGATGAAAGCGGGGGTTGGAGGATTGCTTACATGGACTCGGACAAGCATATTGCCATTTTTATTGATTTAGAAAATGTTTATTATGGGCTGAAAAAATATCATCTCGATCCCGATCATCCCGAACCGAGCCACAATCTTTTTTTACGCCTTCAAGAGCATTATGGAAAACGGGCGATTCGGATGATCGAAGCCTATGCGGACTTCGAGCAGCTTGATCTTTCGATGATGAGCCTGCAGCGGAAGCGGGTGCACATCCATCAGGTGTACGGCAACGGGAGAGGAGGAGAAGAGCGGAAAAATGCCGCAGATATTCAATTATGCCTGGATGCCATGGAAGTATTATACCAGATTCCGGACGTGACCACCTTTGTGATCGTCAGCGCCGATCAGGACATGGTCCCGCTGTTGGACCGGCTGTGGTCCCGGGGCAAGCGGGTGGAGCTGTTCTGCCTGTTTGACGAAAGTTTGTCCAAATCGGCTTCGATGCCCGAGTTTTGCGATCAGGTGCACAATTTGTTCGAATTCCTCAATATTCCCCAGTTGCAAAATTTGTCCCGGTTGGATCGGATGCTGCAAAACGCGGTGATCCAGATTTACGAATGGTATCAAGACCCGAACAATGCGGGGAAAAGTTACGGGAGCAACTGGATCAAGAAGGACTTGATACGCAAATTTCATATCGATGAGGCGGAAGCCAACCAGCTGTTCGCCAAGTTGATCCGGGGGCGTTTCCTGGAACCCTATGAAATCGTGGTGGACGGAAACATTTATTACGGGTACAAGGTAAACCTCGACCATCCCCAGGTGCGTACAATCGTGAAAATCGCGGGGTATATGGTGGGATAAGCCTTTACTGCAACGAATGAAACATCCTGACGATGGAAGGGGGATGCCGAGTGGATCTCGGACTCAAGGGAAAAATTGCGTTGGTGACGGCGGCCAGCCGCGGATTGGGGCGAGCCATCGCCGAGAAGCTGGCGGAAGAGGGAGCCCATGTGGCCATGTGCAGCCGGGACGGCAAACGGATTCAGCAGGCCGCGGCCGAAATCGCCGGGAAGACCGGAGCGGATGCGGCCGGTTTTGAGGCGGACGTTTCGAGGTTGGAGGATATCGAGCGGGTGGTTCGCGAAACGGTGGACCGCTGGGGGAAGATCGACATCCTGCTGTGCAACGCGGGGGGGCCTCCGGGGGGAACCCTGGAATCCTTCGATGATGCGGCGTGGCAGAAAGCCTTCGAAACCAATCTGCTGAGCGTCGTTCGTCTGGTTCGCTCCACGTTGCCTCACATGCCCCGGGGAGGGCGCATTCTGGCCGTCGCTTCCTCTTCCGTGAAGCAGCCGATTCCCGGATTGATCCTCTCCAATACCATGCGCGCCGGGGTGGCCGGGCTGATGAAAACCCTGGCCGAAGAGCTGGGCCCCCGGGGAATTCTGGTCAACACGGTCTGTCCCGGCCGGATCGACACCGACCGGGTGAGGGAATTGGACCAGGCCAAGGCGGGAATGGAAGGCGTCCCGGTGGAGGAGGTGCGCCGCTCCTTCGAGGCCGCGATTCCGCTTGGCCGCTACGGTCGCCCGGAGGAATTCGCCCGGGTCGTCGCGTTCCTGGCCTCCGAAGCCAACACTTATGTCACCGGATCGACACTCCTGATCGACGGAGGTATGGTAAAATCGCTCTGACGGGTAAAACGAACCAGGAAACAGTGTTTGAGGGGGCTTGAAGCATGACGGACAACGGTTCACAGGGCACCATACAGATCGCCGATGATGTGGTGGCCGTCATCGCCAGCCTGGCGGCCACCAAAACGAAAGGTGTCGCCGGCATGTCGGGCGGCATCACGGAGGGATGGGCGAAGCGGGTCGGTGGGAAAAACGTGACCCGCGGGGTTTCGGTGGAAGTGGGGCAGGTGGAAGCCGCCATCGATCTCCGCGTGATCGTCAATTACGGGGAGAAGATTCACGAAGTGGCACACCAGTTGCAACAAAATGTCAAGGAAGCCGTAGAGACGATGACCGGCCTGCGCGTGGTGGAGATCAACGTGAAGGTGGAAGGGGTCGAGTTTCAGGAAGCGGAGGAAGAGGATCGGGTCAAATAAACCGAAAGCGGACACCCCATCCGGCAGGGGTGTCCGTTGTTTTCCGCTGCTTGGTCAGGAAAGGGCCTCCTTCAGGGCGTCCACCTTTTCCTTCACGGTTTTCTCCAGGGATTCGGGGATGGTCGCTTCGTAGTCCACCCCGTGGGGATAAAGGTGACGTCCGAACACCGGGGTTCCCAATTCCACCGTCGCCTTGGGGTTTTCCAAGCGACCCTGGATCACTTCGGCGGGCACCCGCAGGTAATAAACGGTGCCCTTTTCCCGGTCGATCAGTTTCAAGTCGTAGACCGCTTTGTCGTAATCCCAGGACCACCGATCAAAGCCGAGGCCGCGGATCACCTTGTCCACGGTGCCGAAATCCTTGCGGATGCCGTTCAGGCCGGTATCTTCGAGTACCATGGCAACTCCCTCCTCGCTGCGCGAACAGTTTCATCTCATCCATGATAGTATGTTCCGCACCGCGATGCAATGGCGAGGAAATGACAATTGGATCCGTTGCCGGATGTATGAAAGCGAATTGGAATCCGTTAACAGGTGGCGCTCGCGCCCCATTTATCCGATACTTAAAAGCGGGAGCATTTTCCACGGGGAAGGAGATGGGAAGTTTGGACCGGCTGAGTGAGCGGATCGAGAAGATCTTTTCCCAGATGGTTGAGTGGCGGAGAAGGTTCCACATGGAGCCCGAACTGTCCTTCCGGGAAGAGCGGACGCCGGCACGGGTCGCGGAGATTCTCAGAGAGTGCGGCATCGACGTGCGCACAGGGGTTGGAGGGCGCGGGGTCGTGGGGACGCTGACCGGCGGACGGCCGGGGAAAACCGTCGCCCTGCGGGCGGATATGGATGCCCTTCCCATCCAAGACGAAAAGGACTGCGAATACCGGTCGCGGGTTCCCGGAGTGATGCACGCCTGCGGACATGACGGTCACATGGCCGTTCTCCTGGGGGTTGCGAGGCTCTTGTCCGAGATGCGGGAGGAGATTCCCGGACGGGTCCGGTTTCTCTTCCAACACGCCGAAGAGGTCATCCCCGGAGGGGCCCGGGAGATGATCGAGGACGGTGCCTTGGACGGTGTGGACGCCGTGTACGGGGTCCATCTCTGGACTCCGCTCCCGGTCGGGGTGGTCGGGATCAAGGCCGGTCCCCTCATGGCGGCCGCCGATTCCTTTCAGATCGATATTTTCGGGAAGGGGGGACACGGAGGGCTTCCCCATGAATCGGTGGATGCCATCGTGGTCGCCTCCCATCTCATCGTCCATCTGCAAACCCTGATCAGCCGCCAGGTTGATCCGCTCAAGTCCGCGGTGATCTCCGTGGGAACGATCCAGGGCGGACAGGGCTTCAACGTGATCGCCGAGCGGTGTACATTGACGGGGACGGTGCGGACCTTCGACCCGGTCCTTCGGGAGCAGATGCATCAGCGGATCCGGGAAATCGCGGAAAATTCCTGCTCGCTGTACGGAGCCACCTGTCGGGTGGATTACCAGTGGGGATATCCCGCGGTGGTCAATGATACCGTCGAAGCCCACCGGGTGGCCGGCGTGGCCCGACGCCTTGTCGGCGACGACCGGGTGTGGGAGCTTCAGCCGGTGATGGCCGCGGAGGATTTTGCCTATTATCTCGGAAAGGTTCCGGGGGCCTTTTGTTTTGTCGGAGCGGGAAATCCGGAAAAGAACTGCGATTTTCCCCATCATCATCCCCGGTTCGATTTCGACGAACGCGCGATGAAGGTCGCCGCCCGGTTGCTTCTCTCGTCGGCGCTCGCCTATCTGCGGGGGGAAGGGCGGCGGGAGAAGGCGGATGAACCGGCCTGCTGAAAGGAACAGGGCGTATCCCCGGCGGATCCGGTTGGGAGGGATGCGGAAGGATGAAAACAGTCTGGACATTCGGCTTTCGGCTGTTTTGCCTGAATGTGCTGATCGCTTTGGTCCTGGGGCTGTTGGTTGCGGTTGTCGCGCTCATCATGCCGGGGAAACCTCTGGTCGTTTACTCCGTTGTGGGATTGTTTTTCTTCGTATACCTCTTTGGATGGTTTTATTATGCCAAGTGGGTATACGAACGGCAGACGGAAGATGTGTTGATTCAATCAAGCCTCATCGGGTTTTCACCCAATTTGGTGTTTGGTATAGTTGGTTTGGTCTATGCGGTTTTGGTGGCTTTGCTGGCGGGAAAGCCGTCCACCATTTTTGTATACAGCTTGCTTTCCATCGCCTCTATAATGCTTGCTGTGGCGGGGCTGGTAGCGATACTTCTCTACAAAAAACAGCTGGACCGAAAACATACAGAAAACTTTCATTAACAGCTGGATAAAGAACGGTACCCATAGAAGGGCTCCTGCGAAATACAGGAGCCCTTCCATTTGGCCATTTTCACAGCCTCTGGTGCATCATCGCCTTGCATCATCCGGCTCTTTCCTCGACGGGAAGCTGATGATTGAGATTTCCCAGGAGGGATGTACAAGATGTCAGGGAGATGCAAGCGGCCAGGCCGATCAGCAACAGCAGTTTCTTCATCCTGTCACTCCTTCCGACGGATTCCGCGGGTATCATAAACTGCGATGCTTACAACATCCTGACGCAAACCTTAACAAATTCTTATATTCTTCGTCGGAGCCACGGTGCGCAGAACAAAAACCGGCTTTTCTCGAAGAAGCCGGTCTGACTTTGACAGGCGCCGTGCCAAAAGCTCTGTAAAACATGATGTCGGGAGAAGGGGTGTACCGCTGAGTGCCTTTGACATGTGGCGATACGAAGCGGTACACCCCTCTTCGGCTTCGAAGGGATTGTTTCACAACGCTCTTAAAAAGGTCGGGACGCGATATTTCGCCTCCGCTTCAATGCGCCGCTCGGCAAAGCATCGTCCCTCCCGACACCTTGTCATGATCTTCACCTGCTTTCCAAAAGAGCGGGTTGTCTTTTCGGGCGGAGGGATCGGCGGGATGCCTTCGTCAACGTTTATTTTGAACAAGGCAACCGGACGATGAAGGTGGTCCCGCGGCCGGGCTCGCTTTCCACATCGATCGTTCCGCCGTGGGCTGTGACGAATTCCTTGGCGATGGCGAGTCCCAATCCCGAACCTCCCCTGCTTCGCGTGCGGGCTTGGTCGGACCGGTAGAACCGGTCGAAGAGGCGGGGGAGATGCTCCGGCTCGATGCCGGTGCCCGTGTCGGCGACGCTCACCCGCAACATGTCCTGCCCTGGGGCGGGCCCTTCTTCCCTGTCGATTTGGACTCGTATCGATCCTCCCGAAGGGGTATAGCGAAGGGCGTTGACCAGCAGGTTGAGAAACACTTGGGTGATCCGGTTCGGATCGACGGAAAGGGTCCCCTCCCCGGAAAAGTCCTCGAGCGAGAGATGAATTCCCTTATTGGCGGCTTCGGGGCCGATGCGATCCAAAATTCGTCGCAAAAGATCCGGGATGTGCGTCGGCTTCCGTTCCAGGGGCAGCTGTTTCGCCTCGGCCAGGGTCAGCTGATGGAGATCCTCGACGAGACGGGTCAGGCGGATCAGTTCGTCCTGCAAGGACAGAAGGTTTTCCGGCGGGATCGGCCGTCCGCTTTGCTGCAGGAAATCCAGTTTGCCCCGGATGATGGTGAGCGGTGTTCGCAATTCATGGGCGACGTCGGCGACCAAATTTTTTCGGATCTCCTCGGCCTTCTTCAGCTGATTGGACATGTCGTTGAACGCGTTGGCCACTTTTCCGTATTCATCGCCGGTGGTGACCGGCACCTGAATTCCGAGCTCCCCTTTTCCCAGCCGGTCGATCGCGGGGATCAGCCGCCGGAGGGGGGCGGTCAGCCATTTGGCCAAGCCGTACGCGACCAGAAGGGAGAGGGCGACGAGGAACAGGGTTCCCAGAATGAGGAGAAACTTCGTGGAATCCAGGATGCCGATCCGCAGACGGGACATGTAATCGATGGCCGGATCGTGATAGTACAAAAATCCGATCGTATCTCCCTTCAGCCGCACCAGGTTTCGGATCCCGAACCGAAGCACGGTGGGCTGGTCGGCTTCCCCCGCGGCGAGCAGGATCTGACGATTTGGCGCCTGAAGGACGATACTGGCCCTTTGACCGCTTTCCGCATGCAGTCTTTTTTCGATCTCGAGGCTGTGCAGGTCTTCCCAGGATCCGCCGCTCTTTTCATAGTGGTCGGCAAAAAGGCGGGACAACTCATCAATGTTCTCTTTCCGGGGGGCCGCCACCAACACTTCGAGGGCGTCCCGCAACACGATTTGGGTGACGAAGGCAAAGACCAAGCCCATTCCCACAATGAACGCCGCCATGGCGATGAACAGTTTGCGGCTGACGCTCATTTGGGGTCACCGAACCGATAGCCGAATCCGTAGACCGTTTGAATGTAGACGGGCGTTGCGGGGTCGTCCTCGATTTTTTTGCGGAGCCGGCTGATATGGGCGTCCACCGTCCGCTCGTCGTTCCACAGCGCGTCATCCAGGGACTCCAACAGCTGCAGCCGGCTGTAGACGATTCCCGGCCTGGCGGCCAGCGTGAGGAGCAATTTGAACTCCGTGGGCGTCAGGGAGATTTCCTTTCCCCGTTTCCAGACGCGGCGCCGGGGTTCGGAGATCACCAGCTCGCCGCGCCGCATCGCCTCCCCGTCGCCCCGGTCTCCTTCGATCCGTCGCAGCACGGCGCGGATGCGGGCCACCAGCTCCCGCAGGGAAAAGGGTTTGGTGATGTAGTCGTCAGCCCCCACTTCCAGCCCGATGATTTTGTCCGTCTCTTCGGTCCGGGCCGTCACCATGATGATGCCCATCCGATCCCTTTTGCGCAGCTCTCGGCACACTTCGATGCCGCTCATCTCCGGAAGCATCCAATCCAGGACGACAAGGGAGGGTTTCACCTCCTCGGCCTTTCGCAGGGCCTCAAGGCCCGTTTTGGCCGTTGCGGTGCGAAACCCCTCCTGCTGCAGAAAGGGCTCCATAAAGTCAAGCACTTTTTCTTCATCGTCCACCAGCAGCAGGGTGTGGGACATCCTCTCATTCCCCCTCACATCGGCTCTCTTTCTATGATAACGGCTGAGCTTTCCGGTTCCACCCGATTTCATCGATCCCGCAGAAGTTTGTCATAAGATCACAACATCCACCCGTTAGGATGGGGATAGCTCCATCCATACATGGAAAAAATCCAGAAATCGATTTTCATGAGCTCCCCGCTGCTTTCATCTGTGGGCGGCATACTTTTTGGTGCCATTTCTCCGAAGCGCTGATTTTATACCCGAACACTTTCCATCCGTTCCCGGTTCGCCGAAAATGCCGTGGCGTTTACGGCGGCAGAAGGGACGCACACATTTTTTCGCCCGTCGGGATGCCGGGATCCTTACGGGAATCGCCCCTTGATCTCCAAGATGAAATCCGCCCTCTGTCTGGTCAGCATCCTGTTGCGAAATGTGATCGTTGACGTCCTCGACGATGGTTCAGAGTCCCGGGCGCTTCCTTGTCACGGCCTTTTCGCCGAAGGCCTTCTTGGTGATGGGCCGGGGCGAACAATCATCGCACCTAAAGGAGTTGGTCTGATGGCTTATCGTTTGAGTTTGCGAAAAAAACAACTGCTGGTGGCGATCTACGTCCTTTCCGTCATGGCCTGGTTCGGCGGTACCTGCTGCATGCTGCTGCTGGGATGGTACATGAGGAGTGTGCCGAAAACGGGGAGCAGCTCTTCTACACGCTGTCCAGCATGCACATCGTTGACGAGACGCTGCTCAAGTACCCGGCTCTTGCGGCCTTGATTTCCGGCGTTCTCCTGTCGGTTTGGACCAATTGGGGGCTTACGAAGTATTACTGGGTGCTCATTAAACTGATTTTGACCGTGGGGATCATCCTGTTTGCCATATTTTTTGTCAGCCGGTGGTTTTCCTTTCTCCTGAGCGCCGCGGAACAATGGGGCTACGCCGCCTTTCGTCGGGATGCCTTCCAGTCGGTCTGGATGTCAAACATGCTGGGAGGGGCGGTCAATCTGGCGGCGCTTCTGCTCATGACCCTGATCACCTACTTTAAACCCTTCGGCAAGATCAAGGGAAGGGGAAGGAGCCGAAGGGGAACAGGCGGACCGGCTGATCCACTTCGTCAAAAGAGCGGACTTGTTGCGGAGTCCGCTCTTTTGCATGAAAAACTTTTTTTGCCTCCATACTAACCTCGGAATGCTTTGACCGGCAGGAGGGCAGAGGATTGTCTGAACGGGAGAACGGAAAAAAGCGGTTTTTTGGAGGCCGGAAAAAATTCCGCCTGAAAAAAGAGGACATCACGGTTGTCGACATGGACACGGCCAAAAGGGCGGTCCTGGCCACCAGCGTCGGCAATGCCATGGAATGGTTTGATTTCGGCATTTACTCCTACTTGGCGGTGACGATCGGGAAAGTTTTCTTCCCCGAAATGAAGGGCGGGGTCCAGCTGATTTATTCCTTCGCCACCTTCGCCGTCGCTTTTCTCGCCCGCCCGCTGGGGGGGATCGTTTTCGGGATGTTGGGCGATCGGTGGGGCCGAAAGCGGGTGCTTGCGATCACGCTCATCCTGATGGCCGTCTCCACCCTGAGCATCGGTTTGATTCCCAGTTACGAGACCATTGGTTCGACGGCGACGGTTTTGCTCTTGATCGCCCGGTTGGTGCAGGGCTTTTCGACCGGGGGAGAGTACGCCGGCGCGATGACCTTCATCGCCGAGTCGACGCCGGACAAGAAGCGGGGCGTGATGTCCAGCGGGCTGGAAGTGGGGACCCTGACAGGATATATAGCCGGGGCCGCCTTTGTCACGTTGCTCACGATGACGCTGGGTTCCGAGACCATGGTCCGATGGGGATGGCGCATCCCCTTTCTGGTCGCCGGTCCGATGGGGCTGATCGGCTATTATCTGCGGGAGCGCCTCGAGGAGACCCCCGCTTTTGAAGCGATGGAGGAGGCGCGGGAGCGGGAATCCTATCTGTCGATCCGGGACATTTTGGCTTCCTATTGGAGAACCCTGTTGATCGGGATAGTCGTGGTTTTTTTTATAACGTCGTCAACTACACGGTGTTGTCCTACATGCCCTCTCACCTGTCCGCCGTCCTCGGCTACGGGGAGACGAGGGGACTTTTGCTGATCGTCGTCGTGATGGCGATTATGATCCCGATCGTGTTGTTGATGGGATATTTCAGCGATCGAATCGGGGCCAAGCGGGTGGTTCAGGGAGGGCTGGCGGGACTGGTGTTGTTGTCCGTTCCCTCGTTCCTGTTGATCGGGAACGGGAAGGTGTTGTGGGTGTTTCTGGGACTGGTGATCCTGGGCATTTTTTCCTCAAGCTTCCAGGGAACGATGCCCTCCCTGCTTCCCTCCCTCTTTTACACCGAAGTGAGGTACGGTGCCCTGGCCATTACCTACAACATTTCCGCCTCGGTATTCGGCGGCACCACGCCCCTGGTGGTTTCCTGGCTGATCAACTGGACGGGAGATCGCCTGATTCCCGCTTATTATCTCGTTGCCGTGTCGGTGATCGGGCTGATCGTCGTGACCAAGTTCGTCAAGGATCCCTCCGGCAAGGCGCTGCGGGGATCGCCGCCGGCCGTCGAAGAAAAGCACGAGATCAAGGAGGTTTTGCAGGATCCTGAGGAGGCCCTGTGGTGGCGGGAAGAAAAGGAGCAAAGGGAAAAGGAGCGCGTATGATCGACCAGGGGTTGAGGAGCCGGCTCTTCCGGCAGGATTGGACCGGCTCGCCCCCGTCCGGCTTGCACCGGGGCCTATCGGACGATGCGCATTCATATCCCCCTCGGTTCCATCGCCGCCACCGACATCGATACCGAAACCGGCCTTCACTTTTTCGGGTTGGTTCTGTTCGGCGGACTCACTTTTTTGATGTCCTATGTCACCTTGAAAAGCCGCTGGGCGAAAAAGCTGTTGGAAGGGGACCCGGTCATCGTCATCAAGGAAGGGAAGATTTTGGAGAACAACCTGCGCAAAAGACGTTTTAACGTCGACCAAATCATGCATCTCCTCCGGGAAAAGGACGTGTTTGACGTCTCCCAGGTCCAGTTCGCCATCCTGGAAAATGACGGGAGCCTTTCAGTGATGCGAAAACCGGAGCATCAGCAGTTGACGCCGAAAAGCCTCTCTCAGCCCCGGAAAAAACCGGAAGTGCCGATGGAATTGGTGGTTGACGGGCAGATCATATATGAGAACCTGCGGGTGCTGGGGAAAAGCGGTCGGTGGTTGATGGATGAGTTGAAAAAGCGGCAGGTGAAGTCGCTGCGGGATGTGTTTACGTTTCTCTGGAAAGCGACGGCACCCTGTATGTGGACAGGCGCCGGGACTTCCATTGACAAATACTGTCCGCGGACGGGAGGAATGCATTTTCCCGGGTCGGAGCAACCTAACCGCAGAAAAGGAGGGAACCCGACAATGGCTCAGCTGAGAGATATCATGACCACCCAGGTCGCCGCGGTGTCGCCCCAGGACAATGTGTATCAGGCGGCCAACCTGATGAAGCAGCACAACGTCGGCATGATTCCCGTGGTCGAAAACGGACAGCTGCGCGGGGTCATCACCGACCGGGATCTGGTGATCCGGGGCATCGCCGATAAGAAACCCAATTCCCAGCAGGTGGCGGATGTGATGACCAACGCCCCGGTGACGGGTACGCCGGACATGTCCGTCGATGAAGCGGCCCGACTCATGGCCCAGCACCAAATTCGCCGGCTTCCCGTGGTGGAAAACGGCCAGCTGGTGGGGGTCGTCTCCATCGGCGATCTGGCTGTCCGTCAACCCTTCGCCGATGAAGCGGGACATGCGCTGAGCAACATTTCCGAGCCCAGCCGTCCCGTCATGTGAGGAGGAGAGGCGGGCCGGGGAACCCGCCTCTCTTTCCTATTTCCTGCGCCAAAAGATGCTGAGGACCCGCCTGAACACAAACCCCCCGGAGATACGGAGATTTCTTTGCCGTGAACGGAGGATCACTTTCTCCAATTCTTTCATCCTTTCCTCGGCCATCCATTCCATCTCGTAAGGACTGTGCATCAATACGGCACCCTCCCTGTCCAAATCGTGTCTCCACCTTTTTGTACCCTATTTACACATATAATAAACAATATTGTTTATTATATATGTAAATACAGCAGAAAAAAATACCAGAGAAACAAGAACATACGTTTGCATATAATAAAGGTAAACGCCTTTTCACTGGGGTGGGATGGACGATGCTGATCGCTCCGGAGGAATATCGCCTTTTCGCCGACCTGGTGAAGCGGGTTGTCTTGCTGGAAGTGTTGGAACGGGTCTTGGAACGGGACTTTCGGACCATCGCAAACACTCCCGTAAAAATGCGCCGACCCATCGGAAAAGCGCTGGAGGAAATCCGGAAGCGCGTCGCAAGGGACGCACTGAACGCCCGGAGGGAATTGCGCCGGATCGGGGGAGAGATCATC
Organism: Planifilum fimeticola; assembly: GCF_003001905.1. Classification (NCBI taxonomy): domain Bacteria; kingdom Bacillati; phylum Bacillota; class Bacilli; order Caryophanales; family Thermoactinomycetaceae; genus Planifilum; species Planifilum fimeticola. Next base: position 133,165 of record NZ_PVNE01000001.1, on the reverse strand, counting down.
GAGGTGAGGCAGTTGTCCGATGTCCGCGAAGTGAAGGCCCGTTTTCGCGGATTTCTCCACACGCAACGGTATGTCAACGAGTGGCTGCGGAGCGAGTGTGAAGAGACGTTTCTCCACCAGTTGTCCTCCCAGGATTTTTGTTCAGTTTCTGAGGCGGGGCCTGTTGAACCCTCTCGGCGGATGGAGTACAATGAATCCAAATGAATGAGGGGGTTTTTGTCGATGGAAGGGCCCTATGTGGTTCGCAAGGGCGACGGAAATTGGATTCCCATGGGTGATGGCGTTCGGCTCAGCTATTTGCGGAGATACCGGGACGAGTACAGCATCCTGTTGGAGATGGATGCCGGCGGCCGTTTTCCGGTACATGATCATGTAGGCGGGGAAGAGATATTCGTCCTGGAGGGATCCGCCCGGCTGGGAACGGAGGAACTCCGGCAGGGGGATTACTATTATTCGCCTCCGGGGGTGAGCCATGCGGTAGAGACGGAAGAGGGCTGCAGCCTCCTCATCACCTCTGCCCGAGGGATGGAAGTGAATGCAGGGCAGGAGTCTCTGGAAACATCCTGAGGCTTTTTTGAACTGATGATGAATGAAAGGGTTTTCACGGGAGGTTTTCCGATGAGGTCCAAGCCGAATCGGTTTGGACCTTTCTTTTGGCGATATTATCCTAATTATTTAAAATAAATTCATTTCATTGATGTTTGAGCCGATTTATTCTTAAAAGGAGGGGTTCTTTTGCTGAGACGGTTTACCCGGTTGTGTGTCCGTCTGGTGGAACGCTATCTTCCCGATCCGTTTTTGTTTGCCGTGCTGCTCACCTTTATCGTCTTCATCATGGGCCTCGTATGGACGCCTTCGGGTCCGCTGGAGATGATCCGCCATTGGGGAGACGGATTTTGGGGACTTTTGGAATTTACCATGCAGATGGTGCTGATCCTCGTCCTGGGGCACGCGTTGGCCCGCGCCCCGTTGGTGGAGAGGGGTTTGAGGAGGGTGGCCGGAATGGCCCGGGATCCCGGCAAGGCGCTGATGCTCACCACCTTCGTGGCCACCGTGGCCAGCTGGATCAGTTGGGGCTTCGGGCTGGTGGTCGGCGCCCTGTTCGCCCGTGAAGTGGCCAAAAGGGTTCCGGATGTGGATTACCGGGTGCTGGTGGCCGGAGCCTACTCCGGATTCCTCGTCTGGCACGGGGGATTGTCAGGATCCGTTCCCCTCAAGTTGGCCACGGATGATCAGTTCGGCGTGATGGTGCCCACTTCGGAAACGCTGTTTGCCGCCTTTAACCTGGTCCCGGTGATCGTCTTGGCGGTGACCCTGCCCTTCTTGATCCGCTGGATGCAGCCGACCCGTCCGGAACGGGTGACCGTTCGTCCCGAATGGTTGCAGGATGACGCTTCCGCTGCCTCCCTGGCGAATGATTCGGTGGAGACGCCGGCGGAACGCCTGGAGACCAGTGCGGCCATCTCTCTGGTGACGGCGGCGATGGGTCTGATCTTCATCCTTTGGTTCTTCATCGAAAAGGGATTCCAGCTGGATCTCAACATCATCAATTTCATCTTTCTGATGGCGGGGATCGCGCTGCACCGCACCCCCAGGCGGTATGTGGCGGCCATTTCAGAGGCGGTCAGGAAGACGGGAGGCATCGTTCTGCAGTTTCCCTTCTATGCGGGGATCATGGGCATGATGGCTTCTTCCGGACTGGGGGAGAAGATCTCGGAGCTGTTCGTGAGCATCTCCAATGAAACCACCTTTCCCCTCTTCACCTTTTTGAGCGCCGGTCTGGTCAACCTGTTCGTCCCTTCGGGAGGCGGCCAGTGGGCGGTTCAGGGTCCCATCATGTTGGCCGCGGGGGAGGCCCTGGGGGTCGATCCGGCGAAGACGGCGATGGCGGTGGCCTGGGGCGATGCCTGGACCAACATGATTCAGCCCTTCTGGGCTCTCCCCCTTCTGGCCATCGCCCGATTGAAGGCGAGGGATATCATGGGTTACTGTCTGGTGGTTCTCCTCTATTCCGGCCTTGTGATCGGGCTCAGCTTCCTGTTGTTGTAGAAGCGGGTTTTGGGACCGGGGATGATTCCTCCCGGTCCTTTATTTTTTTCGTCCCACACCTGAAGGAGTTCTTCCAGCGATGCGATCGCGTAATCGGGCAGATGTTCTTCGGTGATGCGTCCCGAATGGCCTTCCCGCTCCAGCCGCGTGGAGATCCAGCGGTGAAAATCGGAATGCCTTTTTCGCTGAGAAGGGGGAAGCCGGCGGATTTCGGGCGGCAGATCCCGGCTGATCCAGACGGAGACGGCACCGGCCCGGTTGGCTCCCACGATGTCCTGATCGATCCGATCGCCCACGTGGATGATGCGGCGGGGATCCGCAAAGCGGAAAAAATCGGGGCTGGGCTTGGCGGTCTGCAGGCGGTCCGGGGTGTGAAAGGCGGAAAAGAAGGGGGTGAGTTTCAAACAATCGGTGACGGGCCGCTGGTAACACTCAAAACCGTTGGAGGCGACGACCATGTGGACTCCCGCCTGCCGGAAGGCATTCAGCGTCGGAAGGACGTCGGAAAAACGCCAGACTTTGCCGGGGACCGAGTGTTTTTCCACCAATTCCTTGACCGTGAAGGGGGGATCGATTCCGATCGTCTCCCGGGTGACCGTTTTCAGGATGTCGTCCCAATCGTAGGCGTCTCGCATTCTCCCCTGCCGGAGGCGCCGGCTGTGTTCCCGGGCCAGCACATCGTAAAAGGAAAATCGTTCCTTGGAGATATGGGTGTGGTACCAGGTTTCGATTTCCGGAAACACCCAGCGCCGAAAGGGGTTGATCATCAGCGTGTGATCCAGATCGAAGGAAAGGATGAAAGATATCAGGATCGGTCATCTCCTCACCATGGTTTACAGTTTCATTGTACTCCTTCACCGCCGGAAGTTCGCCCCAAAACGGCGGATCGGTTTTCATGGCAATATAATTATGATATCATAATGATAAAAGAAGGGAGGAAGATTATGCAGCAGGCCATTCAGGAACACCAGGCGTGGAAAGTGAACGGTTTCGTGATGCTGGGGGTTGGACTGGCAACCTTCGTGTTGGGCCTTTTGCTTCTCCTGTTGTCGGGATCAATCTTGGGGGCTGTGTTTTTCGTCGTCACCGGGCTGATCGGCCCCGGTTTTGTCATGGTGCAGCCCAATGAGGCACGGGTCCTGATCTTTTTTGGGAAGTACACGGGAAGCGTTCGCGAGGCGGGGTTTTTCTGGGTCAACCCCTTTACGATCAAGAAACGGGTCTCCCTCCGGGTGCGCAACTTCAACAGCGAGAAGTTGAAGGTGAACGATGCTGCCGGCAACCCCATCATCATCGGGGCGGTGGTGGTGTGGAAAGTGGTGGATTCGGCCAAGGCCCTGTTTGATGTCGACAACTACGAGGAATTTGTGGCAATCCAGAGCGAGACGGCCATCCGCTCCCTGGCCAGCCGGTATCCCTACGACAGCCATGCGGACGATGTTCCCTCTCTCCGGGGCATTCCCGATGAAGTGGCTGAAACCCTGAAGAGGGAAGTGCAGGAGCGTCTCGAAGTGGCCGGTGTGGAAGTGATCGAGGCGCGCATCAGCCATCTCGCATACGCTCCGGAAATCGCCCAGGCGATGCTTCGTCGCCAACAGGCGGAGGCGATCATCGCCGCCCGGAAGAAAATTGTGGAGGGGGCCGTGGGCATGGTGGAAGCCGCCCTTGCCCACATCGAGGGGCAAAACCTCCTCCAGCTGGATGAGGAGCGGAAGGCGGCGATGGTGAACAACCTCCTTGTCGCGCTGGTGGCGGAAGGAGATGCCCAGCCGGTGATCAATACCGGCACGCTTTACTCATGAGCGGAAAAAAACGATTCCTCCTGCGCCTCGATCCCGAACTTTACGCCGTTCTGGAAAAGTGGGCGGCGGATGAACTCCGAAGCGTCAATGCGCAGATTGAATTTCTTCTCAAATCCGCGGCGGTGAAGGCCGGACGATGGAAGGGGCGGGACGGAAACAAAAAGGGCGATTCCTAGCTTTTTCGGTCGAGGTTGTCCTCGGCCGTTTTTTTGTTGGGCTTCACCAGAAGCCGGGTGACGCTTCGCTGATCGATCTCCTGAACGGTGAAAACCCAGTCATTGTGCTCCACTTCATCGCCGACTCGGGGCACCTCCTTCAGCTGGGAAAACACCCACCCGCCGATGGTGTCGTTATCGGGATCCTCGATATCCGTCCCGAAATAATCGTTCACTTCTTCGATCAGCAGGCGGGCGTCGATGGACGTGCCGTCGCCGACGTTCTGGAAAAAGGGGCGTTCGTCGTCAAATTCGTCCTGGATCTCCCCCACGATCTCCTCGACGATGTCCTCCGTGGTGACCAGACCGGCCGTTCCGCCGTACTCGTCGATCACGATCGCCATTCCGGCCCGGTTTTTTTGCAGGATGCGGAGCGCGTCCTTAATCTCCATCGTTTCCGGAATCAGGATGGCGGGACGCGCCAAGCGGATCAGATCGGGGTTTTTTCCCGCCACCAGATGCTCATACACTTCACGGACATGGACGATCCCCCGGATGTCGTCCTTGTCCTTTCCGCACAGGGGGTAGCGGGTGTATTGGCTTTCCTTGATGACGTTCAGATTTTGCTCAAGGTTGTTCTGGGCGTAGAGACAGACCATATCCACTCGGGGGACCATCACTTCGCGGGCGACCCGGTCGGCGAACTCGAAGATTTTATCGAACAGCGCCAATTCCGTTTGATCGATGATGCCGCTCTTGTGGCTCTGGGCGACCAACATGCGGATCTCTTCCTCGTTGTGGACCTGCTGGTGTTCCGGAACCATTTCCACCCCCAGCCAGCGCAGGATGAGGTTGGCCGCCCCGTTCAACAGGTATATGAAGGGGTAAAACAGCTTGTAAAACCAGTGGAGCGGCGTGGCCGTCCACAGCGTCGTCTGCTCCGCCCGGCGAATGGCGAGGGATTTGGGGGCCATCTCCCCAAGGACGATGTGCAAAAAGGTGATGAAGGAAAAGGCGATGACAAAGCTGACGGTGTGGATCGCCCATTCGGGGATCTCCAGGGGAGCCAGCACCGGTTCGATCAGCCGGGCGACGGCCGGCTCCCCGATCCATCCCAGACCCAGGGAGGCCAGGGTGATGCCCAACTGGGTGGCCGAGAGGTAGGCGTCCAGATTGGCCAGCACCCTTTCCGCGACGCGGGCCCTCCGATGCCCCTTCTCCCTCAGCATGGCGATCCGGGTGGAACGCACCTTGACGATGGCGAATTCGGCAGCGACGAAGAAGCCGTTCAGAAGAACCAGTATCAGGACCAGAAGCAAATTGAACACTGTCGAAACAAAGGCTTCCAATAGAGGTACCCCCTGCAAACGGCGTCCCTGCGCTCGAAGCGTTCAAGCCCCGCTTGCCCGCTTCGACCGAAGGGTGACGGAGCTTTTTATGAGTTTCCCCCGTTCAATGATCCGATAAAAATCTTCGGGCTTACAGGAGAAAATTGAGGCAGAGAGTGGCGATGCCGAAATAGACCACCAGGGAGAAGACGTCGCTTAAGGTGGTGATCAGCGGACCGGAAGCGACGGCGGGATCCACCTTCAAAAAGTGCAAGAGAAGCGGAATTACCGTTCCGGCGATGGTGCCGATGAGCAGGGTGAGAAGGAGGGAGAAGCCCACCACGATGCCCAGTCGCAGATCGTTTTCCATTCCGTATAGCACACCGACGATCAGCAGGCTGCAAACCGCTCCGATGATCAGGCCGACGGACGCCTGTTGCAGGATGAAACGGCCGTATTTGTCCCGGGTCAGCTCTCCCGAGGAAATCCCGCGAATTACCAGGGCGAGGGATTGGGTCCCGGTGTTGCCGGTCATTCCGGCGACCATCGGCATGAAAAAGGCCAGGGCGGTCAACTGGGATATGGTGTCTTCAAAATATCCCACCAGCCTGGAGGTCAATATGCCGATGAACAGGAGAAGCATCAGCCAGGGAATCCGCCTCCGGGCGGAGGCCAGGGGAGAGGTCAAAACTTCCTTTTCCGTCCGGCCCACCGCCGACAGTTTGGCGATGTCCTCCTGAGCCTCTTCAATTAAAACGTCCAGGATATCGTCCACCGTGATGATTCCCAGGAGCCGGTTTTCATCGTCCACCACGGGGATGGCGAGAAAATCGTACCGCCCCAAAATGGCCGCGACCTCTTCCTGGTCCATGTCGGCCGGAACGGAAATCACCCGCTCATACATGATTTCCCGAACGGGAACATCCGGGCGGGCGATCAGGAGCTCCCGCAGGGAAACGACTCCCACCAGGCGATCGTCCCCGTCAATCACATAAATGTAGTATACCGTTTCCGCCGTCGGTGCCTCTTGACGGAGATACTGGATCGCTTCTTCCGCCGTGTAGTGGTCGTAGACGCTGATGTATTCCGTCGTCATTTTTCCCCCGGCGGTGTCCCCGGGATAGTCGAGCAGGGCGCGCACCTTGTCTGCCTCGGCCTGCTCCATCTTTTTCAACAGGGTTTGTACCTTCTGTTCTTCCAGTCCCTCGAGTAGGTCCGCCATCTCGTCGGAGGGCACCCGGTTCAGCACGCGGGACAGTTTTTCCGGCGGCAGTGCAGACAGGATTTCCAGTTGTTCGGCCTTCTCCACTTCTTCAACCAGTTCGGCGATTTTTTCGGGAGAGAGGAAATCGAGAAATTGGCGCCGATATACGCCGTTTAGCCGGAAAAAGATCTGTCCCAGGTCGTAGGGTTGCAGCTCCTCGAGGAGCTGGCGCATCGCCGATTTGTTTCCCTTTTGAATGGCCAGTTTGACGGCATCCATCGGCAATTCCACCGTTTGATGCTCCGTTGTCTCCATGTTTTCACCCTCCTTTCCTTCTTCCTTCAAACCCTTCCCATCATAACAGATGGCCCCCATCATCATCCAGAACTTTCACGGGTTTTTCCCCGAGGTCGGCAATTTTTTTCCGGGGACTCACGTTGCCTCTTTCATATGGCAGTCTCCCCCTTTTTCGCGGGGGATAAAGGCAGGAAGCTGGACGCTTTCGCTTTGTGGCACCAACCCGAACACATATGCATGGGGCGGAGTTTCTCGGATCAGCGATTGGCCTGATGCCAACACATTTTCGTTAGGGCATATAAGTTTCCGTAGGAAAAATTTTTGCATTCATTTTATTAAAGGGGCGGATGGGGTGTCAATGCGACCAGAGAAATATCCCGGTTCCAAACCGCCGCTTTTTTCATCGGCCCTCCGCGCGGGAAGGCAGCGGCACGACGACACCCCTCGCTTCCGTTGGTCAGAGGGTCATTTCGGGGTATGTCCCGTCATGGACGGGGCCTTCCTGACATAGTTCTAATAGGGGATATGAAGAAGGAGAAAAATCGGTAAGCGGGGAGATGAAATCGTGGCGGATCGCTTCAAAAGAGGATTTGCTCCGCGGGGCGCGGTTCCCTGGGTTTCCGCGGTTTATCCCCCGGGATGGCCGTGCGTCCCGGCGTTCTGGGGAATTCCGACGGAGCCTCCCTGCGGATGTTGCGGGGGATATCCCTTTTCTCCGGCACCTCCCGCGTTCGGGTGGTCCATGCCGTGGGGATTCATGGCTCCGGTGTATCCGGCACTTACGGCTGGCGCCCGTTCCGTCAAAGGGGTACGGAAAAAATGGAAGCGGCAATGGAACTCCCCCCGTTCTCCGGAGGTGCCCTGGATCAGGAGGGAGTCTCATTCATGAGCGGATTGCGGCCGGGCATAATAGGGGGAAAAGAAAGGAGGCCCGACCATTGCCCGAACTGCGAATTCCCGATGTCGGTTCACCGGACGGCCCCGAAATTTACACCCCGCGGGAACCGGAAATCGCTTCTCCGCGGGAACCGGAGATCGCCTCTCCCCGGGATCCGGATCCGAACTCGGAGCCGGAGCGGCGTGAACCGGAGCGACGTGAACCGGAGCGGCGGTGACCTGCCTGCAGCGGAGAAAGGCGTCAAGGAAAAGCGCCCCGTTTCACCACGGGGCGCTTTTCCTTGCCTTCGGAAGGCGGCGGGCGCGTGCAGAAGGGAGGTTACACGCCCCTCATGTTATTGATCGTTGGAAGGGGGGCTGGCCTTTTTGAGATGGAATTCGTAATTTGCCTCATCTTTTTGGGAGATGGAGACGACGGCCGCCGGATATGTGATGGCCTGGGTCACCATCGAATCTTTGGCGGGAGCGATTTCCTCCGCGTAGATGTGGACGGTTTCCCCTTTCCGGAGGATATCGGTGATCTTGACCTGATATCCTCCCGTGGGACGCTGTCCGGCGGAAACGATCAAGAAGATTCGCGATCCGTGGGGGATTGTGGCATGGCCTCCCTGGGGAGTGGAAGTCAATCGGTCAAAGTGCTTCTTCACGTCCTCAGGCAGTTGTTCGACCGGCTCTTCTTGGAAATCCACCGGGGTCCCGGAGGAATTCGTCCCCGTAGAAGCTTCGCTTCCGGGGGAACCGTGCTTTCCGTCGGGTTCCGAACCGCAGCCGGTAAAGGCGAGAATCAGGGCGAAACAACCCATGAGTATCACCTGCCTTAAAGCCATCGCTTTCCCTCCTGTGCAGGTCGGTTGCCAATTCGCGGAAGCCACTCACTTAACAGGCGAGGGATTGGACGGATTGTTGCAAAAAGTTTTAAAACCGCTGTCTTGGTTATTTTACCACAAGGCAGCATGATCGGTCATGTTTTCCCGCCGGGTGGTTCAAACTAGAGGAAAACGGGAAGGGGTGTCCCATGTCCTATCGTCCGGAAAACCCCCTGGTAGTACAGAGCGATCGGACGGTTCTCCTCGAAGTGAACCATCCCCGGTTTGAGGAGATCCGCGATCGCTTGTCCATCTTCGCCGAGCTGGTGAAAAGTCCGGAATACGTTCATGTTTACCGCATCACCCCCCTTTCCCTGTGGAATGCGGCGGCGAGGGGGATGAAGGCGGCGGAGATGATGGAGCTGCTCACCCGGTACGGAAAATTCCCGCTCCCTCCGGCGGTGGAGCGGGAAATTGCGGACACGGTCTCCCGGTACGGACGGGTCCGGTTGGAAAACCGGAACGGGGAGTTGGTCCTCACCTTTAGGGATTTGGAGGTAAAGAATGATGTGCTCCGTCTCTCCTCCCTGAAATATTTGCGAGAAGGAAGGGAGGGGGACGGGCTGCGGGTTCCGCCGGAGCGGCGGGGCCAATTGAAACAGGAGCTTCTGCGGCTCGGATATCCTGTGGAGGATGTGGCGGGATACAGCGAGGGGGAACCGCTTCCGGTCCGCCTCCGCAAGGTGTGCCGGTCGGGTCGCCCTTTTCGCCTTCGGGATTATCAGATCCGGGCGGTGGAAGCCTTCCATCAAGGGGGCAACGCCTGCGGGGGCAGCGGTGTCTTCGTCCTCCCCTGCGGAGCGGGCAAGACTGTGGTGGGTCTCGCCGTGATGGAGCGGGTCGGCCAGGCGACGTTGATTTTGACGACCAACACCACCTCGGTCCGCCAATGGATCGGAGAGATCCTGGACAAGACCGATCTTCCCCCGGAGCGGGTGGGGGAATATACCGGGGACCGGAAGGAAGTGCGCCCCGTAACGGTGGCCACTTATCAGATACTTACCCATCGCGGGAAAAAGGATGGCGCCTTCGAGCACATGCAATTGTTTCAACAGCGAAACTGGGGGTTGATCATCTATGACGAAGTGCATCTGTTGCCCGCGCCGATCTTTCGGGCCACCGCCGATCTCCAGGCCAAGCGCCGGCTGGGACTGACGGCCACCCTGGTTCGGGAGGACGGGAGGGAAGGGGATGTGTTCTCCCTGATCGGCCCCAAAAGGTACGACGTCCCGTGGAAGGAACTGGAGGGCCAAGGGTGGATTGCCAGGGCCGAATGCATCGAGATTCGGGTGCCCATGTCCTCCGAGCTGCGACGTCGCTACATGCACGCCGCCAAGCGCCAGAAATACCGGATCGCGGCGGAAAACCCCGAAAAAATCCCGGTGCTGGAGGAGCTGCTGGATCGGCATCGCAGGGACCGGGTGTTGATCATCGGCCAGTATCTTTCCCAACTGCGGAGAATTGCCGAACGCCTTTCGATCCCCCTGATTACCGGCCAGATGAAGCAGGCGAACCGCGATCTTCTCTTCGACCGGTTTCGGCGCGGGGAGATTCCGGTGCTGGTGGTCTCAAAAGTGGCCAACTTTGCCGTGGACTTGCCGGATGCCAACGTGGCCATCCAGGTGTCGGGAACCTTCGGATCACGGCAGGAGGAGGCGCAGCGGTTCGGACGGATCCTGCGCCCCAAAGGGGGAGAAAACCGCGCCTATTTTTACAATCTCGTCACCCGGGACTCCCTGGATCAGGAATACGCCCTGCATCGTCAGTTGTTCCTCGTGGAGCAGGGATACCATTACGAAGTCAGGGAGGTGGGAGGATGGGAGGGAAAACATGTATCCTTCGCTGATTAGCTGCCTGACATCCCTTTCCCCGGAAGTTCGCCTTCGCATTGCCGCCCATCACGGTCTGCGGGAAGCGGAGCCCGAAACGCTGGCCCGGCGGCTGACCGATCCCGCTCACCTTCGTTCCTTCGTCCGACGGATGGATCCGGCGGAGCGGGAAGGGATGGATTTCTTCCTGTTCCAAGTGGGGGAAGGAGTGTGTGCCGAAAGCAAGCTGAGGGAGCGGGAAAGCATCCTTCCCGTTTCCCCGTCCCGGTTCCGGATTGCGCTGGTACGTCTTCGTCGTTGGGGCTTCCTCTACGGTCTTCGCCGGAGGTGGGGGGAGACGGTTTACTGGTGCCCTTCCGAGGTTCGCACCGCTTGGCTGAATGTGAACAGAAAGGGGTCCCCATTGCTCCCGCCGGCGACGGGACGCATCGATTCCCGGGAAGCGGGCGGCCGCGGGGTGTGGCACGCTCTTTTTCATTTTTTGGTGTTGTGCGATCGGGAACGGATTCCCCTGCCCCGGGATGGAGGGGTTCACCGCCGCTGGTGGAAGAAGCTGTCGTCCGAAATGGAAGAGTGGGAAGAGGAGTTCAGGGAAACGCCTTGGGCGGACCGGCAGGAGCCGGCCTCGGTCCGGTTGGTGCGGGACCTGGCCCGCCTTCAGGGGCTGGTTCGTGAACGCGGGGGTGCCCTGGAGGTGGATCCCGCTCGCCTCGATTCCTGGCTGTCGCTCTCCTGGGAAGAGAGGCTTCGACGGCTGTACGATTTGACCCGGTTTCGCCTGCTGGAGGGCCGGCCGGATTGGGATGCTTTGGTGCGGTTGATGGAAGCGCATCGCAGCGAAGAATGGGTGGCGGTTTCCACCCTGTTGAAAGAATGGGCATCGCTGGCCGGTAAGAGCGGGGGGCGGATCCAAGGGGAAGCGTTGGTGCGTCACTGGTTGAAGCCGCTTTGCCGCCTGGGATGGATCGAGCTGGCCTCTTCCCCCCAGGGGATTTTGTGGCGCTGGACCCCCTTTGCCCCGGCGGTTTGTCGCGCAGCGGCGGAGGAGACCGGGATGGTCCAGCCCGATTTCGAGGTGCTGATTCCACCCTTTTTTCCGCTGGATAAGCGGTGGCAGCTCGCCCGTTTTGCCGACTATGCCGGAGGGGATCACTTCCTGGTGTACCGGATCGGGGCGGATTCCGTGGGAAGGGCCAGGGAAAGAGGGATGGCGGAGGAGGAGATGATCGCCCTCCTGGAGCAGCTGGCCGGAGGCGGGATTCCCGCCAACGTGACGGCCGGAATCCGGGAGTGGTGCCGGCGGGTCGGGCGGATCTCGCTTCGCCATGCGCTCCTGGTGGAAGGGGATGACGAGGAGCTGATCGATGAATTGGAGCTCATCCCCGAGCTCGGGGAGTTGATCGCGGAACGGGTTGGACGCCGGGTGCTGATCGCCGATGCAAACCGGGAGGAAGAGCTCCGCGATCGTTTGAAAAAACTGGGGTTTCCGCCGCGGCAAGAGGTGAAGCCGAGGAAGCCCGGGACCGATACCGAGGAGAGGGGCGAAGGAGATGCGGAACCGGAGGGCTTTACGGTGGAAAACCGTTATCCGGACCTGACCGAGGCGGTGCCCGGGGCGCGCAACCTCCCCCGGATGTGGACGTCGGCCATCCGTTCCTATCACCCAGCCACGGTGCAGGATATGGTGCGCAAGGCGATACAGTTGCGCCTGGAACTCCGGGTGAAGGAGAAGGACGGAACGGTCCGTCAACTCATCCCCCGGCAGCTGGAAAACCGGGAAGGATCCTGGACGATGGAGGGAGTGGACGGCGGGCGGAGGGTCCGGATCGAACTCAGCCGGATCGGGGGCGTGCAGATCCGGTTGCCGGAATAGCTTCGTCGAGGCCGGCTCTTTTGCCCACCTCCTTCGTTACATCGGATACGGCTTTTCATTTTGTGTTACAATGCAGTTGGGAGGTCGGCATCGATGGGAGCACAGACAAAATCGCTCGACATGGCCGAAATTTTGATGGAGGCTTATCAACTGGCTGACCGGATCAACGAATCGGAGGAAGTGAAGCGTTATCTTCAACTGAAGGAGCGCCTGGATGCGGATCCGGAAGTCCGGCGGCTCATCGGGGAATTCCGTCGGAAGAAGGAGAAGTTTGAGGAAGCCCAGCGGTTTGGCCATTTCCATCCGGATTACCATGCGGCCAAGGAGGAAGCCGAGTCGTTTCAGGAGAAGATGGCCCGGCATCCGTTGATTGCGGAATTTCTGGAGGCGGAGGAGCAGCTGGATCGGCTGCTCAACGAGGTGAGCCGAACCATCGCACACGCGGTGTCCGAATCGGTCCGGGTTCCGGTCAATGACCCGCGTCCGATCAAAAGGCGGAACTGCTCGGGTTGAAGTTCACCCCTTCGGCCGCAGCAGGACGCAGTCGGAACATTGATTCCCGCAGCAAAAGCTCTTCCGGTCGGGAACGCGGAATCGGAACCGGTAGACCAGCCGGTCGGTCGCCGTGCGGACGAAATGGCATTCGTAAAACAATGGGGTTCCAAGCACCATCTTGTCCGCCTGCTCGCGGGCTGTTGACTCAAAGCTCGCCTTGACCGCCGCTGTCGGTGGTCTAACGTATAGAAAATCGATTCCGACATATCTTCGATGTTCGATGGAAAGATCCGGGCATAAGCGCTGAACCCGCTTGATCAATGAGGACAACATTTTCTCCAGCACCGGGCGTGGGCGTCAAAGCCGCCCTTCACTCCCTTCTTCGCAGTTTGCTTATCCGGAATTGCACACATTTTACCATATTTTGATCCTGCTTGTCGTGTCGGGAAGCTTGGGCACCGCGGTTGATATGGAAATCCATGAATGATATTATAGATTATGGATTGTTCTTCTCGATTCTCCGGGAAGGGGATCCGTGATCCGATCTTTGACATGCAAAAGGCTAAAGGAGCTGCGAAGAATGAAAATCACAGAACGGCTGGGTTTGGCTGTTTGGGTGAAGGATTTGAAGGCAGCTCGCTCCTTGGGACGTCTGGGGAACATTCACTATATCTCGAAGCGTCTGAAATACGTTTATCTGTATATCGACGGAAAAAAAGCGGACCAAATGATTGAGCGGATCGAACGGATGCCTTTTGTTACGCGGGTGGAACGCTCTCTCCGGCGGGAGTTGGCGATGGAAATCGCCTCCAAGCCGTTGGGATTGCATCGCCGAGCCTAATGGACGCCGGATTTTTATCACCCCGTTGCCCGGTTCAAAGCGGGCAACTTTTTTCTTTTGATATTTCGTTTTACGAAATAACCGCGGGAAAGAAAGAGAGACAGGGAGAGGAGTTGAGGGAGCGGTTATGGAACTGTGGCGTCGGAACCTGTACATTCTGATGGGGTCCCAATTCCTCGTCATGGGAGCCATGACGATGATCATCCCCTTTTTGCCCCTTTATTTGCAGGAAATGGGCGTGACAGATCCGGAAAAAAACCAGATGTGGGCAGGGTTGATCTTCGGTATCAACTTCCTGTCCGCCTTTGTGATGGCGCCTGTCTGGGGCAGCCTGGCCGACAAAAAGGGAAGAAAAATCATGGTGCTGCGCTCCGGCTTCGGCATGTCCGTGGTGATGATCTTGACCGGATTGGCCACTTCGCCGCTGCAGCTGCTGTTGCTGCGCCTGCTCAACGGGACCATCTCCGGTTTTGTTCCGGCTTCCATTTCCTTGGTGGCTACCAACACGCCGCGGGAGCGCGTCGGTTACGCCCTGGGGATGCTCCAGTCGGGAGGCGTCGCCGGGTCGATCATGGGCCCCTTTATCGGAGGAGCCCTCGCCGAATTGATCGGCTTTCGCATGATTTTTTACCTGACGGGAACGTTGCTGGGCATCGCCACCCTGGTGGTGCTGTTTTTCGTCAAGGAGGAGAAATTGCCGGAAGAAAAGAGCCAATCCGCCGGCTTTTTCGCCGACGGATCCTTTATTTTGCATCAGCGCACCTTGCTCATCCTGTTTGCCGCAGGGTTTCTGCTTCAGTTCGCCATGCTGGGGCCGCAGCCCCAGATGCCCCTTTATGTTGAGCGGCTGGGAGCCCCGGGGGGATATATCGCCTTTTTCGCCGGCTTGGTGACGGCGGTGACCGGCATGGCCAACATGATGGCCTCTCCCTTCCTGGGGCGGTTGGGGGACCGGATCGGGTCGGAACGGGTCATGGTTTACGCGATGATCGCCGCGGCCCTCTTCTTTATCCCCCACGCCTTCGTCACCTCCGTCTGGCAACTGCTGGTTCTTCGCTTCCTCCTGGGGCTGTGCATGGGAGGACTTTTGCCGTCCCTCCATGCACTGGTCAGGCATCATGCCCCGGCGGGGAAAGAAAGCACCGTCTACGGTTACAATTCCAGCGCCATATTTCTGGGTAACATGATGGGGCCGATCGTGGGCGGCTTTTTGACGGTGTGGATTGATATCCGGGGGCTCTTCCTGGTGACCGCGGGCCTCCTTCTGTTCGGGGCCTGGTGGGTCAAGACGGGATTGAACCGGCCGACGACCCCCAAACGGGAACAATCGGTCCCTCAGAAACGGGTCAGCTCCGCCCATTGAGGCGGGTAAGGCGATCTTTTCCGATCCATTGACATCCAAGCGGCACGGGGAGTAAGATGAGACCACAAACCAAATAATCATTTCCATTCCAATCGCTGAATCCCACTTTGGGAGCGGGGGAACCACTCGCGGCTCATAGCCTTTTCTGTGAGCCGCACGGGGTGAATCCTGGATTCGTCCAGGTAGGGTGACTCTCAGCACCCGAATCCGTCAGCTAACCTCGTAAGCGTTTTGAGAGGGAGGGGATTGTCGTGCTGTGCCACGGTTTGATTCGTGGTGTTCACAAAGCCGCAGGAAGCCTTCCTTCCCGCGGCTTTTTCGATCCGGCAAAGTGGCGGTCGGTAGGGTTTTTATCCTTTGCGAAGCTCAGCCTCAGCAAGCTTGACTTCATTTTTTCGGAAAGGAACGTGGAAAAATGAAGTATGTTCTGCAATTTGAGGAAATCGACCGTCACAGCTTGCCGCATGTAGGTGGGAAAGGCGCCAATCTGGGGGAAATGGCCAAGGCGGGCTTGCCGGTACCTCCCGGTTTTTGCGTCACGACAGCGGCTTACCGCCGCATAACGGATGAATTGCAGGAAATGGAACGATGGCTGAACGAGCTGAACCGGTTGCAGCCGGATCAGCTGGATGAGATTTGCGCCTTGGCGCAAAAGATCCGTGAGGGCATTCGGTCCGTCACCATTCCGACCCCGATCAGGGAGTCGATTCTTCAGGCTTGGACCCGATTGGGCACGGATCATGCCTTCGCGGTACGGTCCAGCGCCACCGCCGAAGATTTGCCCGCCGCTTCTTTCGCGGGGCAACAGGAAACCTATCTGAACGTCCAGGGGGAAGAGCAGCTCCTGGAAGCGGTCAAAAAGTGCTGGGCTTCCCTGTTTACGGACCGGGGCATCGTGTACCGCATCAGGAACGGGTTCGATCACAAATCCGTATCCTTGTCTGTTATCGTTCAACGGATGGTTTATCCCGAAGTGTCCGGAATCATGTTTACCGCGGATCCGGTGACGGGACATCGGCGCACCGTTTCCATCGAGGCCGGGTTCGGACTGGGTGAGGGGCTGGTTTCGGGCATTGTGACCGCCGATCTGTACAAGGTGCGGGATGAAGAAATCATTGAAAAACAAATTGCAAATAAGGATAAAGGAGTCTATGCCGTTGCCGGGGGCGGAACCGAAGTCCGGGAACTGCCCTCCGAACTTCGGCAAAAACAGGCGCTTCCGGACCCGAAGATTCGGGAGCTGGCGGCATTGGGTCGAAGGATCGAAAAGCATTACGGTTCCGAACAGGATGTGGAGTGGTGTTTGGAAGGGAATGACATCTACATCCTCCAAAGCCGGCCCGTCACGTCCCTCTATCCCGTGCCTTCCGGCAAGAAGGGCGAATACCGGGTCTATCTTTCGGTCGGTCACTCCCAAATGATGACCGATTACATGAAACCCCTCGGGATCTCCGTTTTTTTGTCGCTTGCTCCCGAAGACATCACCATGTTCCGGTTGACGGAAGCGGGGGGACGGCCCTTTTGGGATTGTTCCAGCCTTCTGTTCCTGAAACCTGTCCAGCGCAAGATCCTGAGTAGCACGGTTGTGGACGACAATCTGTTCGCGCTGAAAAAAGTGGTTCAAAGCGAAGATTTCAAACGTCTGGCGCCGAAGCGGGGCGTGTGGCGGGAAGCGCTCTCGACTATGAAAGACATTTTGTCCATCTACCGGAAAGCGATCTTGCGGCTGATCCAGGTCTGGTATTGGGAAGAGCCGGAACTTGCCGCAAGGATAGCTTTGACCGCCTTCGAGCAGGAACTGGACCGGGTAAAGCAGGAGCTGCTTGCGCGTTCCGGAGCGGAACGGATCCGGTTGATCCGGCGTCACAACATTTTTGACGCGATGATCGATCCGATCGCCTTAACCTATGCCGGATTCATCGCCATGGCGGTACTCAAGAAAAAAATCAAAAAATGGTTGGGGGAAGAATGGGATTCCTCCATTGAAAAATCTCCTCCCGGCAACATCACCAGCGAGATGGGGCTGGCGATCGGCGATTTGGCCGATGCGGCAAGGCCCCATCCCGAAGTGATCCGCTATCTGGAGCGGGCGGAGGACCGCACCTTTTACGAGGGATTGAGCGAAGTGGAGGGCGGCGGAGCGTTTCGGAAAAAATTGGACGAGTTTATGGAGAAATTCGGGATGCGGGCGCCGGGCGAGATCGATATCACCCGGGTCCGCTACAGGGAAGCTCCCACCATGCTCGTCCCTTCCATTCTCAGCCATCTGAAAAGCAATGCCCCCGGGGAGCACCGGGAAAAATTCAAACGTGGAGAGAAGCAGGCCCAGGAGGCGATCCGGTCCCTGCTTCAGCGGGTGAAGGCGACGCGGGGCGGAACCCGGAAAGCCAAGAAGCTGGCCCGGCTCATCGCAATGTATCGAAACACCGTGGGAATCCGGGAACTGCCCAAATACATCATCATCCGCTACCTGGGGCTTTACAGGGAAACCATTCTGGAGGAAGCAAAGGCCCTTGTTGTAAAAGGAATTCTCGATCAGACGGAGGATGTCTATTATTTGACGCTGGAGGAATTGATCTCCCTTCTGGAGAGCCGCCTGAACAAGGATGAAGCCCGAAAGCGCATTTGCTCGCGCAAAGCATCGGAGGAAATATACCGGAAACTGTATCCTCCCCTGGTCATCACCAGCGAAGGGGAAACCTTTTCGGCGGATTTCGTAAGCGACAAGGCACCTCCCGGCGCTTTGACCGGCATTCCCGCCTCCTCGGGCGTTGCGGAGGGGTATGTCAGAGTCGTCTGCCGGCTGGAGGACGGGAAACTGAACAAAGGGGAAATTCTGGTTGCTCCTTACACGGATCCGGGTTGGACGCCCCTGTTTCATTCGGCCAAGGCCCTCGTGACGGAAGTGGGAGGGATGATGACCCACGGATCCGTTGTCGCCCGCGAATATGGCATCCCGGCCGTGGTCAGCGTGAAGGATGCGACCCGAATTCTGAAGGATGGCCAATATGTCCGCGTCGATGGAACCAACGGATACGTGGAGATTTTGGAGGGTGAGAAGGAATAGCGGGGAGGATCGATCCCCCCCGGGTGGATGCGGATTTTCTCCCGCCTCGTCGTGTGGCCATATCCATCCGTCCCCCGATGCATATGGATATCAGGACTCTTCCACTTGACTCTACTACCCGCAAGGAGTGACCAGCATGCCCATTCGGTTGTTCAAAGGCGCTTCCGGCCCGCCGGGTTTGTTTGGGCGAATCGGGGGGAGGAGACCGGGGCCTCCGAGGTTTGGCAGGCGTCTGGGCCGTCCGCCCCTTGCCGGCGGAGGTCCGCCGCCGTTGCTGGACGGCAGGTATCCCCCCGGCGGCCCGTGGGGTGGACCCGATCCGGAATTTATCGGTCCCCCGGGTCCCTGGGGGGAGGATCCCTGGGATATGCCTCCCGGCTTTTTTGGGCCCGGTCCCTGGGGCGGTCCCGGATGGGGCGACGATTTCTGACAGGTCAGGAGAGATCATCGCGTCGAAATCTTTACCCCCGGCCCCCCGGGGTTTTTCTTTTTGTCCGCCCTTCTTGTGAACCGGGGATTGATCTGATATCGTCTATGATTGAAGGGAATTGAGGTTATGGAGGGGTTCCGGTTGAAGCTCTGGAAGGAACTGAAGCAGCGCGTGGAAAAGGGTGTGGAGACCGCCAGTCATAAGTCTCAGCAAATGGTCGAAATCAGCCGATTAAACCTGCGGATTCGAGGGAAAAAAGAAGATATCAACCGATTATATCGTCGTTTGGGCATCCTTGTATATGAAGCATGGAATGAGAACAAGGGGGAGCGCCTTGTTCTCAGCGGGGATATGAAGGAAGTCCTCCAGTTGATTCGCCAGTTTCAGGCCGATATCACAGCCATGGAGCGGGAGCTGCTTTCAGTGCGGGGAAAGGTGGACTGTCCCGAATGCGGTGCCGTTTTCGACCGAGGGACGGAACACTGCCCCGTATGTCAAGCTCCGATCCCCCATGCCATGCCCCCCTCCACCGATGCACGCAACACCGCGTCGGAGCCCCAGGCATCCGATGCCTCCTCCCACCGACGTCATTCTGAACCCATCGTTTCGCAAACCGTATCTTCCGACAAAAATGAGCCCGACGGAGAGCGGCGGACAGCCGTTGCGTCGGACAACCCACGTGCACTGTCCGAGTTTCAAACAGTGGTCGGAGAGGCGATTTTCGTCTGCCCGGAGTGTGGAAATCAGCTGAAAGAGCTTGTAGATACCTGTCCCTATTGCGGTGAAAAGTTCTTGTAACGAGCCGCCTGCGCCGGGCTGTTCGGGTTGGCGCATGATCTTCGAGGGGGCGATCTTCATGGAGAAGCTGGACCGAAAAATCCAGCGGGCGGGCGGGGTTGGAAGGGTGCTGCGCACATTGAAGCTGATGATGGACTATTTTCGGCATCCTGAGACGAGCCTCGCCAAGAAACTCATGGTGGGAGCCGGCTTTGTGTATTTCTTTTTGCCGACGGATTTCGTTCCCGACCTGATCCCGCTTTTCGGCTATGTGGATGACGCCGCTTTGGCGATGGTTATCTGGAAACTGTTTTCCAAGGAACTGGAGCATTTTGAAAAACAGAACAGGAAGCCGAAAGATTCGGATTGACTGTCAATGTCGCACAGGGACCATGGCGCTCATTTCTCCTCTTTTTCGCCTTCTTTCCCAACGAATTACTTTTTTTCTCTTTCCATGTTTGTTACAATATTGATGAAACTTGTAATCTGTTGTCAAAGCTTCCGAAATGTAACCAGTTGAAAGGCAAAGAAGCGTTGGGGAAGAGGAGATTGATCGGTGGGCCACGGCTTTGGGCGCCGCCGGACCGTCGACCCACGAGAAGAATCGATCTTTAAGAGGGTTTGAGAAAGGAGTAGCGAAAATGAATCATGAACCCGTGGCGATTACGGTGACCAGCGGAAAGGGCGGCGTGGGGAAAACGACGACCGTCGCATCGGTGGGGATCGGACTGGCTCAGCTGGGTCGAAAGGTTTGTCTGCTCGATACCGACATCGGTCTTCGCAAACTGGATCTGATGCTGGGCCTGGAGAACCGGATCGTGTATGACTTGGTGGACGTGATCGAAGGGGTGTGCAAGCTTCGTCAATCTCTTGTCCGTCACAAGGAATTTCCCAATCTGGCTCTTCTTCCGGCGGCCCAGACCCGATACAAGGAAGAAGTGACGCCGTCTCAGGTGAAACAGGTGGTGGACGAGCTCAAAAACGAATTCGAGTACATCCTGATCGATTCCCCGGCCGGAATCGAGGGCGGTTTCCGGAATGCGATCGCTGCGGCGGACCGGGCGATTCTGGTCGTCAATCCGGAGATTCCTTCCGTCCGGGATTCGGACCGGGTGATCGGACTTTTGGAGGCGGCCGATCTCCGGGAGATCGATCTGATCGTCAACCGGGTTCAGCCGGGAATGGTGAAGGCCGGCGACATGTTGAGCGTCGAACGGATTCAAAACCACCTGGCGATCAATCTGTTGGGGATCGTTCCGGAGGACAGGCGGATCATCCGCTCCTCCAATACGGGGGAACCGGTGATCATGGATGCAAAATCCACTGCAGGACGAGCCTTCAGCAATATTTCCCGCCGGATAAACGGGGAGTCCGTCCCCTTTATGGAGCTGGAGGACAACGGCTTCATCAATCGGCTGAAGCGGCTGTTTCCCATCGCTTAATTGATCGCCCGATCCAGGACTGAGGTGAAAATCGACATGATCAATCTGTTTGGAAGGGATAGGGAACGCCCGACTGCGGATACCGCTGATGACCGACTGTCTCTGGTCCTCAGCTATCAGCGCACGGAAATCGACGAGAAGAAACTGAAGCATTTTCGGGCTCGCCTGATTGAGCTGTGCGATGAGTTTGGATACGATGTGGTAGGCCAGGTGGAGATTCGACCGCAGACCGGCCGGGATCGGACGACGGTGATTTGTGCCAGCATCCCCATTCGACGGAGGGATACCGTCCGGGAACCCCTTTAGGTATGTACGTAGGGATGTCCCGGGGAGAAGAGGAGACCGCTGGTTATCCGATAAAGCGTTGATAACCGACATTCCGGTTTTTCCCGAATACGCGACTGGGCACGGGCTCAATGCCCGTGCCCTTTTCCGTCATATCCGTTTGTCCTTTTTTTCAAGTGCTCTTCCAAAAAGTTGGCGATGACCATCGGGAAGTCTTTATCTTCGGACAAGGTGAACAAAGCGATGGAGACGCGGGTGCAACCGTAGCGCCGCATCAGCTGCAGCATCTTCTCCTTCGTCTGGTGATTGATCCGGCCGTACCGCTCCTCAAAGGCCTTCAGCAACATCGCCTCTTCGCTGTTCATCGGGGCGATCGCGACCGTTTCTTCGGATATGGCCGCTTCCGCCGTTGCGGAAGCCTCTTCGCGGCCCGGTTCGGAGTTCCACCGCTGCTCCTCTTCCCAGTTGGGCGGGGTTTCCAACTTGCGTATAATCGGTTTCTGCACGGCCCAGCTGGGCTGTTTTCGTCTGCGCGGACGCTGTTTCGGAAGATGGGTGAATTTATGTGGATATTTGTTCCTGAGAGTATAAATTCGCTGGTAAATCGCTCCGGGGGTGCGGGAGAGCTTCTCCTTCAACACTTCGATGGCGGCGGTGATGGGTTTTCCCTCTTTGGCGAATTGGTTGACCGTTTGCACCAGGATTTCCTCTTCCTCATCGGACCAACTGTTCAAGCGGGGCTTTGTGTTGCCGGCGGAAACGGCCGTGAATCGTTCGGGACGCTCTGCCCGCAATTTTCGGACGTGGGCGATGATCCCGGCATATCCCCGGTTCAGTTCATTTGCCAGTTCGCGGATCACTTCCCGTTCCGGCCTACCCTTCGCCAATTCTTCATTTAATGCGGTGATGATCCGTTCGTTTTCCTCCTCGGAATATTTTCCTTTTTTTGTATCGAACATGGCGGATTCCCCCCGTATACACTTCACTCTTTTTCAATATAACAGAAATTTAATCTAATTTTCCAGGGCAATACTTGTAAAAATTCATTGTTATGAGAATACATTGCAGAAAAAGGCTATCAAATCCTCGTTTTTTTCGGGGGTTATCCCATTCAAAAGTATAATTGTACCTGAATTCGACCATAAAGGTATTATAGACCTTAACTTCAATTCATCCCAACCTTTTAGAGCGTATCAAAATATTCGAGTCAAGAGACGACCATTCACCCGGAAAAGCCCATTCCGACTGCATCCGACCATCGATGGACAGAAAGAAGGGGGGATTTTAGAATGGGCAACTTGTCCGTCCGAGAGATCAGTTCGCTCCTTCCGGAAATACCCAAAAGAAGGGTTGATATGGATAAAGGGGATTCTCCCGTACATAAAAACTGGGATCCCGTGACGCGTTCCGCTTTGGTGATCCTGTGGGGACTCTTGGTGTACCCCCGGCTGGACCCGGACATGAGAAAAAGGGAGAAGGAACCCGTCGCCGACCGCAATGTGGTCTACGAGCACTTTCGTGAACATATCGGAAGCAGGCAAAAGTGGGAGGAAATCTTGGCGAGACTGAAACAGTATGACTATATTCGCTACCGAGACGGAGGGAAGCTGACGGCGGGAACGAGGCTGCTGACCACGGTGGATGCCGCCAAAATGTACAAGGTGTATCGGACGTCGGTTTTGGTGCGACGTTTAAATCAGTTGGCTTCCCAAAAAAGCGAAGAATGACGAACGTTCGTCGAAACAATGGGGAGGTTGGTGACCTTCCCATTGTTTGATTGGCGAGGAATTTGTCGCAGGGAATGGAATCGATCAGGATTTTTCCCGTTTTTTGAGGTTTATTTGTTCGTAAAGAGGGTATAAACAGGAGTGGGAAAACCATGGACGAGACTCCTGGTTTTCATCTTCTGCGAACGGGGTGGTTCCTCATGGTGGAAGAATTGCGCGAAATCGAAGAAAAATTGCGCAGTATGGAGAGGGAGTTTCGATTGGCCGTTCTTCGCCACGAGTTCCTGTATCAACATGATCTGCGTGAGGAGATTGAGCGGCTGAAAAAACTTCGTCGCCAATTGAGGATGAAAGGAGCCAGCTAACCCCCGCCAACATCGGATAGCAGGACCTTCGGGTCTCGATCGGATCGTTCATAGGACAGGTACTTCCTTGTCCCGGGCAAGGGGATTTGTCCGGGGCAAGGGGCGCACATAAAAGGCAATCCCATTTGAGTCGCACTCATGAGGATATCCTTGCATAAAGGGCTGCCGGCGTCCGGCCGGCGGCCCTTTTCGTTTTTGAGCCGCCCGTTCCTGAAGGACGTTTCTTTTTTAAGGTGCCCGGACCGGATGCGCTTCATTCGCCCGACGAAAAATGTGGCACCCGGCAAGTGCATAGAGAAAGTCGGGATTCAACCATATTATGCGTGATACGCCCAAAGGAGGTGTGCAGATGAAGGAAAAAAGCATCATCGCCTATTTCCGGACCGAGAAAAACGCTCAAAAGGCGGTGCAGGAGCTGAAGGAGCGAGGTTTCGAAACGGTCCAGATGGATCGTTTTTCCCAATTCCCGGGGGAAAATGTGGTCGATCTGGATAATCCCATCTCCGAATCCCCCTCTTCTCTGGCAAGCATTACGATGGGGGCGGCGATCAGCAGCCGGGATGCCGGGGTGTTGGCTGCGGCCCATCCTGACGCCAGCGGGCTGTCCGGAGCGGATGGCCTGGATGCGCCGGAGGACGTGATAGTGACGGTGGTCACGGATGAAGCCAGGGAGGAGGAGGCCCGCTCCCTCCTGGAGCGAGCGGGAGGTCGCCTGTGAAACGGGTCTTGCGCGGCATAAAGGGAGGCGCGTAACCAAAATTTCACTCGTATCATACTCCGAGAACTTCACAAGATAAGAGTACCATCTACCAAGGAGGTGAAAAAAGATGGCCCAACAACAACAGCAAGAACGTCGGCGTAACAACAACCAACTGCTGGTTCCGGGGGCTTCCCAGGCTTTGAACCAGCTGAAGTATGAAATCGCTCAAGAGTTTGGTGTGAACCTGGGTCCGGACACCACTTCCCGGGCCAACGGATCTGTGGGTGGAGAAATCACGAAGCGTCTCGTCGCTCTGGCTCAGCAACAATTGGGTGGCGGCGCTGTTCGGTAACAAAGAATGATCGGTCTTGGAGGCGGAAAATCCGCCTCCTTTTTGTTGGTTATAAAAGGAATAAAATGTTATGTAAAAAGGACAGGATCCCCTTGTAAAGATGTAGAATGAAAAAGATGTATGGCATTTTCGCAATGGGGGGATTTATCTTGGAACTTAGAATACCGGAATATTACAACATGACCCAGGATATCGACCGCCATGCGGCGAACCGGGACAAGGTGGCCATCCGGTGGGAAAATGAGCGGGGAGAAAAGAGGACTCTGACCTACTCCGAATTGAAGGACCGATCCGACGCCCTGGCAAAGGGTCTGCTCAAGTCGGGGATGAGCAAGGGCGACCGGATCATGATCCTTTTGCCGCGGGTTCCGGAGGCCTATATCGCCTATATGGCGGCGTTGAAGGCGGGTCTGATCGTGCTCCCCTGCTCGGAGATGCTCATGCCCTCCGACATCCGTTACCGGATGACGCATGCGGAAGTGAAAGGGGTGATTGCCGACAGTGTGCTCACCGGGCGGGTCGATGAGGCGGCGAAGGAGTATTCCGGCCTGAAGCTGCGCGTTGTCCGCGGTGAGAAAAGCGGAGGTTGGGAGCCGATCGAAAACCTTTCCGTTTCGGATGATTCGGTGCGTTTGCCCCAGGTGCGGAGCGACGATATCGCCTTTATTTCCTACACTTCGGGAACGACGGGCGGTCCCAAGGGGGTCATCCATCATCACAGCTGGGCCATTGCCCATCAGGCGGTGGCGGCCAAGAAGTGGCTGGATATTCGGGAGACGGACACGGTCTGGGCGACGGCCGGTCCGGGCTGGGCCAAGTGGGTGTGGAGCCCCTTCATCTCCACCCTGGGGTCGGGGGCGACGGGATTGGTTTACCAGGGCCGGTTTGATCCGGAGAAATACCTCGCCCTGATGGAACAATACCGGGTGAATGTTTTGTGCTGCACGCCCACCGAGTACCGGATGATGGCCAAAGTGGATCAGCTGGACCGGTTTGATCTGTCGTCCCTGCGCAGCGCGGTAAGCGCCGGCGAACCCCTCAACCGGGAAGTGATCGATACCTTCCGCAAGCATTTCGGCGTGGATGTGAGGGATGGATACGGACAGACGGAAAACACCCTGTTGGTGGGAACCCTTCAGGGAATGACCATCAAGCCCGGATCGATGGGGAAGCCTACGCCGGGCAACCGGGTGGCGATCATCGACGAGAGCGGCCAAGTGTTGCCGCCGGGACAAGTGGGGGACATTGCGGTGCATAAGGATGCCCCGGCCCTGTTCAAGGGTTACTTCCGGGATCCCGAACGGACCGCCAAGGCCTTCCGAGGGGACTGGTATCTCACCGGTGACCAGGCGAGGATGGACGAGGACGGTTATTTCTGGTTCGAAGGTCGTGCCGACGACATCATCATCAGCTCCGGCTACACCATCGGCCCCTTCGAGGTGGAGGATGCCCTGGTGAAACATCCGTCCGTGCGGGAATGCGCCGTGGTGGCCAGTCCGGATCCCGTTCGGGGAGCGATCGTCAAGGCCTTCGTCGTGCTGAAACGGCCGGAGGAGGCATCGGAAGAACTGGTGAAGCAGCTCCAGGAGCACGTCAAGAGCGTGACCGCCCCTTACAAATATCCGCGGGAGATCGAATTTGTCACCGATTTGCCCAAAACCACCAGCGGAAAGATTCGGCGGGTGGAACTTCGCATGCTGGAGAAACAAAGGAAACAAAACCTTTCTTGAATCGACGGATCCCCTTCGGTATAATCGGGGCGGAAGGGGTCGGTCAATCATGCGCGTGTTTCCCCACGGCAACGTGGTTAATTTTCAGGCTTCTGTTCGGGAAATGTTTTCCGCCGATCTTGAGCGCCTGCTGAATCGCGCGATCGAAGGGACGTCGGTATTGACGGGAACGATCGATGCGGATCAGGGGGAGCTTCGCCTGTATGGCCGCATTCGCGATGTCGAAATCGACGAGCAGGGGGATCGGTTCGCCATCCGCTTCCGGGACATGGAGAACCAAGCCGACCGGGAGGCGGTTCGTTCCTTTGAGCAGCTTTCGATCAGTCACGAAGCGCATTTCGACATTGAGGATCCCGATCGAGGGACCGTCCGTTATTCGGTATATTATGTGACTTTTACAGGGGAAGACGGGGAAGAGGAAACCTTCTTCTTCGCCGGGGAGAATTCGGCGTCCCGCCCCCTCGACTGTGTCGCCGCCTTCTGGGATCAGGTGCGGAACGTGGGAAGGGACACGGATTTTTCATCCTTCGGTTGCGCTTCGAAATTTCGTCCTGCCGGGAAGAGATGACCGGCAGCTCGACCGATCAGGAGACCCGGCCCGGCGGAAAGTCAGCCGGGTCTGTCAATAACTCAGGCGGAGGCCGTTTCGGCCTCCGCCTTTTTTTTTTGCCCATTGGGTGGATAACGTGTGCATTTTCCCAAGACGTACATAACTTGTATCCCGTAAATCGTTTATTTCTCTCCGCGCGAAACGGCTAGAATTTTTTCCGCCTCTTCTTTCGTGCCATCACTTTCTCCACGATCTGGGTGAAATTCGGCGCATTGATGATGTCATACAGGCTGTCTCCGTCCCGGGAAATCGGTTGATTCGGCAGGGCACTCTGCCGCGATGTCTTCGCCGGATTGTTGCCCCCCTGTTTTCCGCTTTTTGATTTATTTTGCCAGTTGTACAGGAAGGTAACGAGGTCGTTCAGGTTTTTTCGGTCTTGAACCATCGATGACAAGTTGTTGATCGCTTTGATCCAGCGTTCCACTTCGCTGGTGGTCATGGACAGTTGCTGCGCCAGAAGGTGCAGTTCCTCGAGCCGATCGGAGATTTTCGGAATTGAGGGGTGATCTTCGCTGCTGACGGTACTCCGTGAAGATCGTTTGTTGGGTGGCAAATTCACTACCCTCCTTTGGCATGGCCGAATCGGTCTCAATATATGCAATCCCAGCCCAAAAAGTGAGGATGGGGAGTGTTCAACATGATTTTGCCTTGGTCTGACCCCCGACCCTGGATCGGTCGAACGAAAAGAATCCGCCGCATTTTTCATCTGAAGGAATCCTGCGATCCCGAGGACGTCTGTCGGGACCTTTACCGGTTTGGCGGGCGGCCGGTTCGCGTTCTGCGCCATTTGGGGATGGTGGTCGGTGAATTTGTCCACGATGTGGAAGCGATTGGCCTTTTGGAGAGGCATCCTTATGTGCTCCATTGGGAGCCGGACCTCCGTGTAACCATCACCGAGCCCTATGCAGGGAAAATCTCCGACCGGTCCGCGCCGAGCATTCCCTGGGGAGTTCGGCAGGTGGAGGCGAACAAGGTATGGTCGATGACCCGGGGCAAGGCGGTGAAGGTGGCGGTGATCGACACGGGCATCGACTACGATCACCCGGCGGTGAAGAGCAATTACCGCGGGGGAGTCAACATCTTGTCCCCGCTGCTTTCCCCCTACGATTACAACGGGCACGGAACCCACGTGGCGGGAACAATTGCCGGATGCGCCGTGGAATCGGGACTCATCGGTGTGGCTCCTCGGGCCTACATCTATGCGGTCAAAGCCTTCAATCGAAAAGGAACCGCCAACCTGTCCGATTTGCTCAGCGCCATCAACTGGTGCATTGAAAACAAGATGCAAGTGGTGAACATGAGCTTCGGGATGGAGAAGATGAGCGAATCCTTGAGGAGGGCGATATACAAGGCTTATCGGAAGGGCATCGTGATGCTGGCCGCCGCGGGAAACAAAGGCATGTACGGAAGGGTGGATTTTCCCGCCCGGTATCCGGAGACCATCGCTGTCACCGCAACCGATAAAAGGGGACAAATCGCTTCCTTCAGCAATCACAGTCGGGAGGTGGATGTGGCCGCCCCGGGAGAGATGATCC
This sequence comes from Planifilum fimeticola, assembly GCF_003001905.1. Lineage (NCBI taxonomy): Bacteria > Bacillati > Bacillota > Bacilli > Caryophanales > Thermoactinomycetaceae > Planifilum > Planifilum fimeticola. Next base: position 105,146 of record NZ_PVNE01000001.1, on the reverse strand, counting down.
CCTCTTCCTGGACCAACGGGGGAACGAGGGAAATGAGCGGGACGTCCATGGCGGTCCCTCATGTTGTCGGAACGGTGGCCCTGCTTTTGTATTTGAGGCCGGATTTGACCCCCGAGCAGGTTCGTCGGATTTTGTCCGCTTCTTCCGTTCCGGTGACGGGTGCGGGAGTGGGGAGAGTGAATGCGTACCGGTCCGTCCAAATGCTGGTGCACGCGCGGATATAAAAAAATGCCGCGATAAACGGCATCTTCATGCAGAACTCATTCGGCTGACACGGCCCGGAAGGCGTCGACGAGACCCTTGCCCTGTTCGTTGGGGGAAAATCCGAGATCCCGAGCCGTGGACAGCAATTTTTGCTTTACTTGATCCGGATCGAGTTCCGGATGAGCGGACAGGATCAGGGCCGCGATGCCGGACACGAGGGGTGTGGACATGGAGGTGCCGGACAGGGTGAGGTATTGGCCCGTTCGGTTGTCCGCGCTCATTTTGTCCAGATAGGAACCCGGCACCCGGAGGGAGGTGATTTCCACCCCGGGAGCGATCAGATCCGGTTTCACCACTCCGTCTGCCGTCGGACCCCGGCTGGAAAAGGAGGCGATGGTGTCGTTTCCGGGGTCTGCGGTTTCATTGTCGTCCGAGGCTCCCACGGTGATGATTCGCGGGTGGTTCCCCGGGCTGGATATGGTTCCCGCTTCCGGTCCGCTGTTTCCTGCGGCGGCGATGACGGTGATGCCGTGGTTCCAGGCTTCTTCGACGACCCGGCAGACGGGGTCATCCCGGTAGGAACCGCTGGGAGGGCTGCCGAGGGAGAGGGAAATGATCCGGATGTTGTACCGGTCGCGGTTGTCGATGCACCACTTGATCCCGGCAATCACATCGGACAAGTTCCCCGCCCCGGTTTTGTCCAACACTTTGACGCCGACCAGCCGGGCCCGGGGGGCGGTTCCCCTGTATTTTCCGTCGGAAGCGTATCCGTTTCCGGCGGCGCATCCGGCCACATGGGTGCCGTGTCCGTTGTCGTCGTAGGGTTTGGTGAGGCCGCCGACAAAATCCTTGAAGGCGACGATGCGGTTGTTGGGGCGGGTGAGATCGGGATGTGGATCGATGCCGGTGTCGACCACGGCGATGGTGACGCCTTCTCCCTGATTTTCCGCTTCCCAAACCAGGGGAGCTCGGGTTGCGGGAGCGGCTGTATCCAGAAGGGCGTACACTTTCCGATCCAGGTAAATCTTGCTGACTTCGGGTCGCTCCATCAATTCCTTGATTTGCTTCAGGGAAAGGCGACAGGAGTACAGGCCGAGATTGTCGAAGACTCGCCTGACCGGGAATTCGAGGGCCTGATGTTCTGCGGCCACGATTCCCGTTTCTTTTTTCCGGTTGGCTTCCAATTGAATCAGGACCGGGACGCGGGTCAGGCTTTCCATCACACCGAGAGCGGTCCGGTGCAGAAAACAGGGCATCCAGCGCAGCAGGTGAAGTCGGCGAATCAGGTCATTCCGCAGTGCGGAGTCCATTCGCCGGCCATGAACGCGCAGCCAATGATGTCGTGTCTGGTTCATTCATTCACCTACTTAAAAGGTTTTGATATGTTGATAGAATATTTCCGAACGGGGCAAAGGGGAACGATATCCGTCCATTTCGTGCAAAATCGGGCCGTCGTCCCATCTTTTCTGTGTTAAACTAGTACCGAGGGATGCGACAAATTTTTTGAAGGGGGTGAAACGATGCAAGGTTCGGGGGTTTTTCGTCGGCTGACCTTGATGTTTACCAGCGGGCTCCTGGTGATTCTCCCCCTGGCCGGTACCGTTTATCTGCTCCGCTATGTATACCGGTTGGTCAATGGATGGGGGCTTGCTTTGCTTCCGGAAAACCTTCGCTTTCCCGGGCTCGGCTTGTTGGTCGTGGTGGGACTCGTGCTTTTCATCGGTTTTTTGGCCCGGATCTGGTTGACCCGGAAGGTGTTTGACTTCATCGACCGGTTGATTCACCGACTCCCCTTCATCAAGGGCGTTTACGGGACCTTGAAGGATACCATTCACTCCCTCTTCGGAGAGAAAAAATCCTTCGATACGGTGGTTCTTGTCCCGGTCGCCGGCACCCGGCGGATCGGTTTTTTGACGGTGAAGGAGCCTTGTTTCAAGACGTCGGACGGCAAGGAATACGTGGGGGTTTATCTCCCGCAAAGCATGCAGTTTGCCGGGGATCTGCACTGGTTTGAGCGCGAGGAGATCGAAGTGTTGGATCTTTCCGTGGAGGAAGCGATGCGGATCATCCTGTCCGCGGGGGTTTCCAAAGGAACCCCAAAAAACGAATAACCCATCCCGGATTTCCCGGGATGGGCGTCGTGAGTATATCCGTTATTGTTGGTTTTGTTGCTTGCGGGCTTCGGCTTGTTGGTTTTGCTGGCGAACCTGTTGCGCATTCGTCTCAGAAGCAAACTCATTTTGATATTGTTGTTGTTGCTGCTGAGCCGCTTGCCGGTTCTTTTGGCGGACCTGCTGGGCATTGGTTTGGGCCGGTCCTTTGGGTTGGAAAGCCATTTTTTTATCACCTCCGGTATGTATTGTGCCCAGGAAAGTATGATTCACTCGCCGAATTCCATTCTAATTTGTGTTAGGGAGGGTTTTTGAAGGAAAAATGAAGGACCGTTTCCTCTTGTCCCTTTTTTATCTTCTCCCCAAACATGCCCTGTCCAGAGCGGTGGGTCGCTGGGCCCGCAGCCCGATCAGCCGGTTTGCGATTCCCCTTTTTATCCGCCGATTCCGGATCAACTTGGAAGAGGCGGAAAAACCCTGGCGCGATTATCCAAACCTGCTGGAGTTTTTCATACGGAAACTGAAGCCGGATGCCCGCCCCGTGGATTCGTCCCCAAACACGGGCGTCAGTCCGGTCGACGGAGTGATTTCCCAGTTGGGGGAGATCACCGAGGGCACCCTGCTCCAAACAAAGGGAGTAACCTATCGACTCGAAGATCTGCTGGGAGGGGACAGCGAACAGGCCGCTGCGTTCGAGGGCGGAAAGTTTGTCACCATTTACCTCAGTCCGCGTGATTACCACCGAATTCACGCTCCGGCCGCCGGAGAAGTAACGCATGTGTCCTACATACCGGGGAAACTGTTTCCGGTAAACGATTTCGGCGTTCGCATCATTCCCCGCCTGTTTGTGCGAAATGAGCGCCTGATCACCTTTATGCGCACCTCCCTGGGAAGGATCGCCGTGGTCAAGGTGGGGGCCACCAATGTGGGAAGCATTCGACTCAATTTTGATCCGCAGGTGTCGACCCGTTCCGCCGGAGGGCGACTGCGGAAGGTGTACGAACCGCCGCTCCCTCTATCCAAGGGACAGGAGATGGGGCGGTTTGAATTCGGTTCAACGGTTATTCTACTGTTTGAACCGGGGAGAGTGGAGTGGACCTCCGACTGGGTGTCGGGAACAGCATTGAAGATGGGTCAGCCGATCGTCCGGGGCGTCGGATCGGCCAATCACTGAGGAGGGGTCTTATGTTCGGCCACACACATATCCCCTTTCGTCAATTTCCCCGCCTGTTTCCGGTCGTGACTGCCCTTTTTTCGGTGCAAGCGGTTTTCTTCTTGATCATGACCTTCCTGGGAGGCACGCAATACATACCGAATTTGATCCGCTTCGGTGCCTTGGAACCGCTTCTGGTCAGCTACGGGGAGTGGTGGCGTCTGGTGGTGCCGATCTTCATCCACATCGGTCTTTTTCATTTCCTGTTCAACAGCTTTGCCCTGTATCTATTCGGCCCCCAGTTGGAATGGCTGTTCGGGCGAATCTCCTTTTTGTTTTTGTACTTGTTTTCAGGGTTTGTCGGCAACCTGATGACCTACTGGTACATGATCTGGTTCGGTCAAACCGGAGTGAGCCGGGGCGTCGGGATCGATCTACGGCCTGATGGGGGTTTATCTGTATCTCATCATCCGCCGGGCCATCGAGCCGGAAGTGAGCAAGGGATTGTTGGCCATGATCGGGATCAGCGTTCTCATCAGCATCCTGGATCCGCAGATCAATTTGATCGCCCATCTGGGAGGATTGGTCACGGGTTTTCTCCTCACCGGGATTCTGCTTCGCCCGAAACGATGAGAAAGGGATCGCTCCGGGGTTGGCATGAAACGGGAACTGTTAAGATGGTCCCTGTTGGTTATGCTAACCCGTGGTGAGGCGTTTATGAAATTCCTTGCTGACCGGAAACAACTGGACAGGGAAGCTTGGCTTCTCCTGCTGATCAGCGGGCTCTTTGCCGCATCCACCGCTCTGTCCAACACGTTTGTCAATGTCTATCTGTGGAAGATCAACAGCCGGTTTGCCCTGATCGGATGGTTTAATCTGATCAGTTACGTGGCGATGGCGGCGGCGTTTGTGGTGGCCGGACGGCTGGCCAAACGGGTGGATCGGGTGGTGGTGGTGCGTGTGGGGGTGGCTCTTCAGGCGGTCTTTTACCTGTCGGTGTTGATATTGGGGCGTGAAAGCGCCGAGCATGTGACCCTGCTGGGCGTTTTCATGGGAATCGGGTCGGGCTTTTATTGGCTGGCGTTCAATCTGCTGTACTTCGAGATCACCGAGCGGGATAACCGGGACATTTTTAACGGCGTCAACGGCCTCTTGGTTTCAGCGGCCGGTATCGCCGCACCGATGTTGTCGGGCTGGATCATCAAGCGGGTGGATCAGCTCACGGGATATCGGATCATTTTCAGCTTTTCGCTGGGAATTTTTTTATTGGCGGTCCTCATCAGCTTTCTGTTGAAGCGCCGGCGCGCTTCGGGGGAATATCGGCTCACGGACATTTTGAGGTTGGGAGTCCGACGGGGGACCCGCTGGTACTGGGTCAGCCTGGCCATGGTCGCCCAAGGGGCCCGGGAAGGCATTTTCGCTTTTCTCATCGGACTCCTCGTCTATATCGCCGCCAAGGACGAGTGGGTGTTGGGCAATTTTTTGGCGATTTCCTCCCTGGTTTCCTTGGTGACTTTTTATTTGGTGGGCCGGTTTATGCGTCCCGACTGGAGGGACGAGTCCGTCCTGTTGGGGTCCTTGATGATGGGGTTGGTGGGCTTGCCCATCCTGTGGGAACTGAACACTTGGACGCTGTTTGTTTTGGGGGTGGGGGCCGCCCTGTTCTCCCCCCTGTACCTCATCCCCCTCACTTCGATGGCGTTCGATGTGATCGGGGAAAGCCGGGAGACCGCCCGTTTCCGGGTGGAATTCGTGGTCGCCCGGGAATTGTCCCTCAATGTGGGGAGGATTTCCAGTCTCCTCCTTTTTCTCTGGTGGGTGGAGCGGGCTCCCTCTCCGGAACAGCTTCGCTGGCTTGTCCTGGTCGTCGGATTTGTTCCGGTTTTCACCTGGCTGGCGATTCGTCACCTGCCCCTTCCTGAAGGAAAGCGGCGATAGATGCCTTTACAAATTTCTCGCCCATTGGCTGGTGAAGGGATAACGATATTCCCCGCCGGACAAGGATCGAATCACGGCGATGACGGTGGTGACCGCGTAGAAAAGGAAGGCGATCCCGAGAAGCAGGAAACCGATCAGGACGATGAACAACAGTTTGCATAAAAACATCACGAGAATCATGAAAAGATGAAAAACCAGGGCTTCTCGGGCATGGTTGCGCACAAAGAGCGAGTCCCGTTTTAACAGGAGAATGATCAGAGGGAGAAGGATGGGAAAGAACAGGGCGCTGCCGTGGCAGAGAGCCGCCAGCAGCTTTTCCTCACCGGATGGTGCGAGCGCGTTCATATTGTATGACTCCTTTCATGAATGTCCTCCTTATTCTATGCCATTCCGCCCTTGCCTGTACAGGCTCGGCCCATAAAAAAACCAGGGAGGACCCTGGTGGACAGTTGACAAACATCTCGGATCTGGAGTTGAATAACCGGCAGTCGTTTCACCCGGGCCTCAGATGTGAACGGGATCCCCTTTGATGGTGACGGAACTTGCCACATCCCCCGACGCATGCTGGGCGTCGATACCCACTCCCGGTGCAAAGGCAAGGGCCATCAGCACGAATACCGTCAGCAGTTTACTCAATTTCCTCATACCCCATCCCCTCTGGTTGTGAAAGTTCTACTTGTACTTTATACATCTTTTCCACGTACTGGTGAAATTCCTGCTCGTTGGTATGTTCAACGCATTGGGCGAGGCGGAAGAGAGCGGCGTACTCCCGTTTTTTGTTTCGCTGTTTGCGGGCCAGTTGCAGCGCCTGCTGATAATAGGGAACGGCCTTGCTGTCGTCCCCCTCGGCCCGGTGGCAATCTCCGGACACCAGGTAGGCCAAGGCGAGTCTCCGCAGATCATTCGTACGTTCTCCCGTCTTTCGGGCTTCACTCATCGCTTTATGGGCTTCCTCCCATTTCTGCTGGTTCATGTACAAAATCCCCAGCTTGGTGTAGACGGTAGTGAGGCCGTTGGGGTACAACATGTTTTCGCTGACGGAAAGGGCGGTTTTCAAAGCGATCTCCGCCTTGTTCCACTTTTTCATGTTGAGATAGACGCTGCCCAAAGCCGTCCACAGGTGGAACAGACGACCGGTCTGTCTGTTGATCCGACCGATTTCGATGCCTTCCTTGGCATAGTTGATGGCTTCCTCGTACATCCCGGAACGCCGGAGCAGAACGGACCGAAGCTCGTACAGATTGAGAACCGTTTCGATGCTGGGGATTTCGGGAATGGTATCCCAAAGGTCCTCGACGACCCGAAGCGCCTCCGGTACGCGGTCCAGGTGCTCCAGGTAGAGGGCTTTGTTTCCCAGCAGGACCGATTTGAAATAGCTGCGCTCCCCATCCTCCATGAAGACCTCCAGCCCTTTTTCCACCAGGTCGAGGGCTTTTTCCACGTTGTTGTTGAAATAGCTGATGATGCTCAGCTCGTTATAGCTGCCGGCAGCGATGTTGCTGCTTTTGGCCTGGGGGTTCTGGTTGGCGATGCGGATGGCGTTCAGCAGCTCCCGCTCCGCCCTCCGCCATTTGCGCTTTTTCACCTGGCTTTTTCCTCTGAGGAGGCTGATGTAGGCGGAGTAGGGATGGTCATCGGGGACGGAAAATGTTTTCAGTTCATCGATGGCCTGGTCTACGTTGCCGCAATCGATCATCGATTCGATGGAGACCAGCCGGAGTTTCATCGTCTCCATCTCTTCCTGTTTATCGGTGATCAATTCGGGAAGCTGTTCCATGTCCAGATCCAGCTTGTTCAGCAGGTAGCGGATTTTATCCACGTGGACATGGGGAATCCCCCGCTCAATGTTGCTGATGGTGGCCGGGGAGATGTTTTCGTCGGCCAGATCTTCGAGCCGCAGACCGCGTTCCTTGCGAATTTTTCGAATCAATTCGCCGGTCTGCGCCAGATCCAAGGTATTCATCATGATTCCCACTCCTTTGGGAGTATTTTCCATAATCAACCCCATTAAAGGGATCTTAATAGGGATCTTTCCCAAATTTATCATACTATATTTTCATGTTGATGAAAAACGGAAGGTTTTTCTAATCACCATTAAACTTATCAAGGGGGAAAGGATGGAAAAAGGCGTGCGATATTTTGCTTACGGGTCCTGCATGGATGAGGCGAGCTTTCGTTCTACGGTCGGAGGGAAAAATTATGAAGTGATGGGAAGAGCGGTCCTTCCCGGATACCGGCTGGCCTTTACCTTGTGGAGCGACAAGTGGCAGGGGGGAGTGGCGGATCTGCTTCCTTCGCCGAAGGATGAGGTGGAGGGGGGTTTTGTACAAACTTCATCCGTCGGCGCAGGCTCCCCTGGACAGGCGGGAAGGAGTTCCCCTCGGCCGTTATCGCCGGATGGAAGTGGAAGTGGTGTGGAAGGGTGAACGGGTACGGGCGATGACATACAGCGTCGTTCACAAGGCGCCTGCGGAAATGGCTCCCAGCCCTTCGTACCGCCGGGCGATTTTGAACGGGGTGGACCGCTTTCTCGATCCCTCCTACCGTGAGAAATTGCTCCGCATGTGGCAAGAGCGGTTCGGGATCCCTCCCGGTTGACGAAAAGCGGTTATTTGAAGGACGGGTTTCCGCCTGCGGAGGTTGCATGAAACCCGCAAAAATTTTCAATCGATGTCGGATCGGAGGGAGCCTCGCTCCTCCCTTGTCCCTGGACCTTCACCCGATTACAATATTTTTTGGATGCTCAAACCGGATTTCCTTAAGAAATCTGGTTTTTGATTTTTTCTTGTGAGGGGGGATCCATTTGCTGGATGTTGATTCCGTATCCAAAAGGTACGCCAACCGGCGTGGGGTGGAGGATATCCATTTTTCCATGGCCCGGGGGGAGATCGTGGGTTTTCTCGGGCCGAACGGTGCAGGAAAGACGACGACGATGCGGATGATCACCGGTTATCTGATGCCCTCAAAAGGGGAAGTGCGCGTCGACGGCATTTCCATGTCCGAACATTCAGGAAAAGCCAAGCGAAAGATCGGGTATCTCCCGGAAACGCCGCCCCTCTATCCGGACATGACGGTGTACGGGTATTTGAAATTGATCGCCGACCTCCGCGAGATTCCCGTTCGGGAGCAAAAGCGACGGATCGGCGAAACGATGGAGCGGGTGGGGATTCAGGAGAAGGCCACCCAACTGATTCGCAGCCTGTCCAAGGGATACAAGCAGCGGGTGGGTTTGGCCCAGGCGATCCTTCATGAACCGGATCTATTGGTCCTGGACGAGCCGACTTCGGGATTGGATCCCAACCAGATACGCGAAATTCGCGGTTTGATCCGGGAGCTCGGCGAGAAGCACACGGTTTTGTTGAGCACCCATATTCTCCCGGAGGTGGAGATGATCTGCAACCGCGTCCTGATCATTCATCAGGGGCGTCTCATAGAGGATGACACGCCGGAAAACCTGTCGCACCGGATGAATGAAGGCTTCACCCTGGCGGTGAAGATCAAGGGACCACGGGATCAGGCGGAGGCCCGAATCCGGGCGATCGATCAGGTGGAGCGGGTGGAAATTGCCGGAGAAGCCGAAGGAACCGTGGAGTTTCGGGTGAAGGCGAAGGAGGATGCGGACATTCGCGAAGCGCTGTTCTTCGCCATGGCGGAGGCGCGGTTTCCCATATTGGAAATGCGGAGGCAAAATCTCTCCCTGGAAGAGGTCTTCCGCAAGCTGACGACCACCGAGCGGAGGGATGCATGATGCGAAAGGTCCTGGCCCTTTACAAAAAGGAAATGGGGCAGTATTTCGTGACACCCACCTCCTATGTCGCTTTTGCCTTCTTTTTTGTCGTGATGGGCTATCTGTTCTCCACCGCCTTCCTCGGATCGCAGGTGGTGCGGGAGGAGTACGTGTATCAGTCGGCGTCGTTTCTTTTTCTGTTCATCACGCCGCTGCTTTCGATGCGCCTGGTATCCGAGGAACTGCGGCAGGGGACGGACGAATTGCTGTTTACTTCCCCCTTGACGGTGTTTCACATCGTGATCGGGAAGTATTTGGCCGCGGTGACCGTGGTGCTGATGATTCTCGCCATCAGCCTGATCTATCCGTGGATTCTCACCCGGTACGGCGATTTGGATTGGGGGCTCCTGGCCGCCGCTTATCTGGGCCTGTTTCTGATCGCATCGGCGATGATGGCCGTCGGCCTGTTCGCCTCCAGCCTGAGCTCACATCAAATGGTCTCCGGGATTGTCGCCTTCGCCCTGCTGCTCGGATTTTGGATTTTGGAAACGGCCAGCGACGCCTTCTACGGGGTGTCGCAGGAGGTGCTCTCCTCCTTTTCCATGCTCCATCACCTGGAGGAATTTGAGAAGGGCATTGTCGATGTTTCCCATATCGTCTATTATCTCGCGCTGATTCTTCTGTTTCTGGGATTGGCCGTCCAGTCCCTGGAAAAGCGGCGCTGGCGATAAACGGGCACAAATATTCGCGGATCGGAGGTGGTTCGATGAACAGGGGATTGAAGGTGGTCAACTCGGGCGTATTCATCGCCGCCCTGATCGGTATTTTTGCGCTTATCGTCCTCATTTCCGGGAAAGCCCCCTGGCGCTGGGATTGGACGCAGACGGGGGTCAACAGCCTGTCGGCCCAGACGAAGGAGACCCTGAAGGGGTTGAAGGAAACGGTTCGGGTTTATGCCTTCACGGATAACAGAGATACCGGCAGGCAGGTGGAGCGGCTCCTGAGGGCTTACCAAAAGGAGACGGACAAATTGGACGTTCGCTTTGTCGATCCCGTCAAGGAACCCTCTCTGGCCCAGAAATATCAAGTGCAAGAGTACAATACCGTCGTCTTTGTCAAAGGAGAAAAAGAGGAAACCGTTGCTCCCTGGGATCTGTTTGTGCCGGGGGCGGTACAGGGATCCTACGGATTTCGGGGAGAAGAGCACTTCACACAGGCCATCCGAAACCTGACCTCTTCCCAAAAACCCGTGATCTACTTGTTGCAGGGACACGGGGAAGTTTCCGGTGCGGATGCGGCGGCGTTGCGCTCCGATCTGATGGGGGAGGGCAACCAGGTGAAGGAGTTGAATCTGATTCGGGAGACCCGCGTTCCGGAGGATGCGGACGTTCTGGTGATTGCCGGACCGACCTCCGATCTGACGGGCCAGGAGGCCAAGATGATCAACCGGTTCCTGGACGGCGGCGGGAAGGTGCTCATCGCCCTTTCTCCCGAAAAGGGAATGTCAAAGTGGAAGAATATGAATGGGCTTCTGAAACGGTTGGGAATCCGGGCTTCCGGTGACCTGGTCGTCGATCCGGAACGCGCCTATTACGGCGATCCCCTGACTCCGGTTCCCCAGTATGTTGGTCACGACATCACTTCGGAGCTGATGGAGCGGGACATGGTGACGGTGCTTCCCCGGGCGACCAGCCTGGATCCGGTCAAGGGATCGGAAGAGGCCTTGGAGCAGCTGCTGGAGACCTCCCGGGACGCCTTCGGCGAGACGTCCTGGGCTTCGGAGGAGGCACGGGTGGAAAAGGGAGATGAGGACCGACCGGGTCCGCTGACCCTTGCCTATGCGGTGACGGCGAAGAAGGGCGGAGGGAAGGGGGAGGATGCCGAAGAGCCCCGGGCGGTGGTTGTCGGAAGTTCCGCCATGTTTTCGGGCAACGCTTTAACCCTGCAGGGAAACCGCGACTTTGTCCTGAACGCCGTCGGCTGGCTGCAGGGGGATGAAACCAAGGTGACCATCCGCCCCGTCGAGATGTCCCTGCGCCAGGCCTATGTACCGGCCGGCGAGGCCCTCGCGATTTTTCTGGGTACCGTCGTGCTTTTGCCGATCATCTTCCTGATCGCCGGAGGAGTGATCTGGTGGAGGAGGCGTCGGGCATGAAGCGATGGCTTCCTACGGGACTTGCCGTCCTCGTTTTTGCAGCATTGTGGTTCTTCTATTCCGGTTCGGGCGGATCAGATCCTGAAGAGAAAAGGGCGGACCGGTTGTTCCCCGGGGTCCAAGCCGAGGATGTGACCCAATTGACCCTTTTGGAGAAGGGGAAAGTCTCCCTTGAGCTCAAGAAGACCGGGGAAGGATGGGAATTTGTCCGTCCCCGTCCCCTCCCCGTGGACGGGGAGGCGGTCGATGCTTGGGTTTCGTCCTTCGTCGGGCTGAAAAATGCGGAACCGGTGGAGAAAAAGCGCCCGGACGACGTGACCCCCTTTGGTCTGAAGGACCCGGAGCTAAGTTTGACCGTATCCCTGAAAAACGGGAAAACGCTTCGCCTGGATGTCGGGAGCCAGATCCCGGTGGAAGGGGGGAACTATGTGACCACCGGGGACCAAGCCCCCGTACTGAAATTGGATGGGGTGCAGGCGGAGGGTTTACGTAAACGCCCCCTCGATCTGATGGAAAAGCAGGCGGTCTCCCTGGATCCTGAGAAAGTGACCGGGATCCGGGCTGATTGGAAAGGGAAGCGATTGGCAGCCGAGAAGAAGGGAGATCAATGGAAGCTGACGGAAGGGGAGGACCGTTTTGATCCGAAGCGGATCGGGGGTTGGATTGAACACCTTACTTATCTTACTGCCGACGACTTGGCGGTTGAAGCGGATCGGTTTAAGAAGGAAACGCCGGTTCTTTCGCTCACCTTGCGTTTGAAAGGGGACACTCGCACCGTTGTTGGCGTCAAACAAAAGGGACGGATATGGGTCATGGAGAAGGGGGGAAAATGGGCCCGGTCCTTCGAAGAAAAGAAGATCGAGGAATGGATGCAGCAGGTGGAAAAGGAGAAGAAAAAAGAAAAAGAGAAACAATCGAAGTGAGCCGAATCGCTGGAGAGTGTTGCCCGGCACCCGCTTCCGGGGGTGCGGGGCAATATTTTTGATCGAGTTGCTTTTCGAAGACAGGTGAAAAGCGGAAAAAGCCGGAGGGGGTGTGCCGCTGAGTGTTTTTGCTATTGCGCGGCACACCCCCTCCGGGATCCCGGCAATGACTTGTTCCCAAAGGATTTAGCGGGGATCAGGACGGGAAAACAATTGATGAAGCAATTAAGGTTGGAAGAAAATCGGGAGGGGGGAACCGATGGAAACGGTCGGCTGGGTTTGTTTGGTTGCGGGGGTGATATTGCTGTTCATGGCCAAGGGGGCGTTGGGCAATCGGGATGGCCATTTCGTGGACGGATGGATCGAGGCGCGGCGTACCGGGGAAGACAGAAAGCGAAACGGGAGACGGTCGCTGATTTATTTCCTATTGGGTCTGGGGTTGGTTGCCATGGGTGTGGTGTTGGTTTGACTGTTGGAATCCCGTCGGATGGCCAAGGCAACACGGATATACTGGCTGTTTGGCCCCGTTGTGCCAATATACCCATCGGGGTATAATGCGGGTAGAGGGGAGGGATTTCAAACCATGTCCATGGTAACCATAACCGATCGGGATTTTGAACAAACCATCCGGCAGCCAAAGCCCGTGCTGGTCGATTTCTGGGCTCCCTGGTGCGGGCCCTGCCGGATGCTTGCCCCGGTGCTGGAGGAGCTGTCGGCGGAGATGGGCGACGGCGTCACGATCGCCAAGTTGAATGTGGATGAGAATCCCCACACCGCCAGCCGGCACGGGGTCATGACGATTCCCACGTTGAAACTGTTCCGGGGGGGACTGGAGCTGGGCACGGTGGTCGGCTACCAACCGAAGGAACGCCTGAAGGCGTGGATCGAGTCCTATACCACATGAAGGCGGTCCTCAGGGAAAAAGAAGCGGCGGTCATTCCGCCGCTTCTTTTCCTCTTCGGGAAGCGAAAGGGATTTTCCGTCGGATTCCGGACCGCTCGTGTTCAGTCCCGGTTGATCACCGGCACCCTTCGCCAAATGGGGCTCCGTGAATTCCGCAGGTAAACCCGGTCCATAAAGCCGGGATGTAAAAAGGAAAAGGGCGTGCCGCCCCCGTCTCATTTCAGCACCGGGTGACACGCCCTCGCGGTTTCCTCTGCTCATGTCATTGCGAGATGGTGAAGGTTTTCGTCAGGTCTCCGACCCTGAGCTGGTACGTCCCGGGTTCCACGACCCGCTTCTCCGTCCCCAGGATGTCGCCGGGGATGACGGACAGCCGGGAAACGGGAATGTCGAGGATCACCCGCTTGCTCTCTCCGGGTTTCAGGGAGATCCGTTGAAAGGCGACCAACCGCTCCACGGGGCTCAATACCGACTGGTATTGGCGGTCTGCGTACACCTGGACGATTTCGTCCCCCGCCCGTTTTCCCGTGTTGGTCACGGTGACTTCGACGCGAAGCGCGCCCTTCGGTTTGGCCGACTTCGGCACCTGGAAGTTTTCATAGCGGAAGCTGGTGTAGCTCAGCCCGTAACCGAAGGGGAACAGGGGATCGTAGGAAGCGCCGGGCTGCCGGTTGTAGAAGGTGGGCACCTGACCGATCCGCTTCGGCCACGTGGAGGCCAGTTTGCCGCTGGGATTCGCGTCGCCGAAGAGAATGTCCGCCAATGCGCTTCCCCCCTCGGTGCCGGGGAGATAGGCCATCAGGAAGGCGGGAACCGATTCGATGGTCTCAGTCATCATCAGCGGCCTGCCCGCCACGAGGACCACTACCACATCTTTCCCGGTGTCGTTGAGCGCCCGAATCAGTTTGGTCTGAGCCTGGGACAGGGCGGCCGTGGAGGTGTTTCCTTCCCCTTCCGCATACGGTGTTTCCCCGACTGCCACAATGATGACATCCGCCTTTTTGGCGGCATTTACCGCTTTTTTAATTGCCTTATCTACGGCACCGGGATCATCCTTTTGATCTTCCGGCGGAACTCCCGGTTCGTAGAGAACCCGGGTGTTTTTCGAAACTTTCCCTTTGATACCTTCCAGAAGGGTGACCGCCGGCGGCATTTCCTCCGGATTTTCAACTCCCTGCCAACCGATGGTCCATCCCCCCATCTGATTGGCCGGGTTGTCGGCGCTGGGGCCCGTAACCAGTATGGTGGAGAGATCCTTTTTCAGGGGGAGCAGATTCTTCTCGTTCTTCAAGAGCGTGATGGACTGGGTCGCGGCGCGTCGGGCCAGTTCCCTGTCCGCCTGGTCCACGATGATTTCTTTCGCCTTTTTCTCATCCACGTAAGGGTTCTCAAACAATCCCAATCGGAATTTCAGGGTGAGGATCCGGCTCACCGCCTCGTCGATCCGCTTCTCGGAAACCTTTTTCTCCTTAACCAGCTCGATCAGGTTCTTGGTGAAGCCTTCAGCGTCCAAGGGGACCATCGACATGTCGACGCCGGCGTTGATGCTGATTCGGATCGCCTCTTTGTAAGTGGGAGCGATTTTGTGCACGGTGTGCAGCTTGATGATGTCTTCCCAATCGGATACCACAACCCCCTGGAAGCCCAGCTCCTTCCGCAGGACATCCTTCAGCAGGTACTCGGAAGCGTGGACGGGGATGCCGTTGACCGATCCGCTGTTGACCATGATGGTTTCCGCACCGTTTTGGACAGCCCGCTCAAAGGGGGGAAGGAAGATTTCCCGCAGGGTGCGGAGGGAAAGGTCCGCCGGAGCACGGTCCTCTCCGTTCAAAGGCTGGGAGTATCCCACATAATGTTTGACGGAAGCGGCCACCCGATCCGACGAGGAGAGCTTGTCCCCTTCCAGCCCGGCGACGGCGGCGCCGACCATTTCGGAGGCGAGAAGGGGATCTTCTCCGAAGGTTTCATAGTAGCGGCCCCACCGCAAATCCCGGCCGATGTCGGCATCCGGAGCGAAGTTCCAGTGAATGCCGGTGGCGCGCACTTCCTTCGCCGTTCGCTCGTTAATTTCCCGGACGAGGGAGGGGTTCCAACTGTTGGCCAGTCCGATGTTGTGGGGGTAGATCGTGGCTCCGAGGACGTTGTTGTGGCCGTGGACGGCATCCACTCCGTAGATGATGGGGATCTTGAGCCGGGAATGCTGGAGGGCGTACCGCTGAAGGGTGTTGGTCATCTTTGCCCACTCTTCGGGGGTGTTGGGCACCGGAGCGGCGCCGCCCCCGCTCAGAATGGAACCGACGTGATTGTCGACGAACACTTTTTTCATCCATTCCTCATTGAGCGGGCCCCGGTCCCATTCGTCCTCGCCCATCAACCGCGTCACGTTGATCTGGGTCATTTGCCCGACTTTTTCCTCCAGGGTCATGCGCTTCAGCAGGTCCTTAACCCGTTTTTCCACCGGCAGCGACGGATCCAGGTACGGCGGCTTGGATGGAGGTTTTTCCGCGGTGGCGATGGCGAAATGGGAACCCGCCAGGGCGACGGAAAGGGCGGTGACCAACATCAGCAGCGAAAGTTTGCGCCTGTTCACGGAGATCACCTCTCTGGAGGATTTGAACCGATGACGGTATTCTTCAAATTGTCACTAAAATCCTTCAATTTTTGTCCGATTTTGATGGCGCGCTCTTGAAGAAGCGATCCTGGGAGCGACCGCCTTTGTTGCGTTTTTTAAATATTGAGCGAAGGGGGTGTGAGGAGATCTTTTCACAGATGAAATGGGCTTGCCCTCACGGGATACCCGGGCCTTGTCCCGAAAAAGAAGAGCCGCTTCGGCTCCTTCCCCCTTGGAGGGGGTCAACGTTTTGTCCGCGTATTTCAGAGAACTGCCCGACGGAAAAAAGGAAACTCCTTCCCTCAGCGGGGGGTATACAAGTAGAAAATGTAATCGGTCGGAACCCCCTTATATCCCGCTTGTCGCAACATCGCCGTCAGGTTTCCCCGGTGATAGGTTCCGTGGTTGACCACGTGGCGCACCAGATCCGAAAGATTAGCGCTCGTTTCACCGTAATGAGGATGTTTGAGCGGAATGGGCCCGTCTTGCTGCTCCCGGAGGAACGATCGGTACTGCTCGGACAATCGGGCAAACCGCTCCTCCATTTCTTCCAGGCTGATCCCCTTCATCTCATCAGTCAACCGGTTTCCCAACACCCTGGACTCCTCGAAGCTTTTTCCCGACATCCCGGCAAACCACATGTGGTCGACAATGTATATGTGGGCGAACACCTGAGAGATGGACGGGAACACGCTGGTCATCTCCCGGTGCCACAGTTCCCCGGGCAATTCCTTCAGGTGATCGAACCATCGTTGATTCGCCCACACGTGGTAATCGTAGAGGCGGAGGGATGGATTCTCCATTTCGCTGCCCCCTTGGATGGAAGATAGTAAATATTACCGTAAATATTACCCTTTTTTTATACCTGAGAGATAATTTAGTCCTATTTTTCTCATAGACCATTTATTGACACTCTGATAGATTGAAAAGCGAAGGCGAGGGGGGATCGGATGGCAGAAGAGCAGCCCGAGAGCTGATTCTTCCGGGATGACGGATTGGCTCGTGTTCAGTTGTCGGAATTTCCGCCGATTGAAAACAAGTTGGCAGCAAAGGGAGGCGACGGGATGAGCCGCTTGGCTCTGTTGGGGGGACGCCCCGTAAGGGAGAAACCGTTTCCGCGATGGCCGGTGTTTGGAGAGGAAGAGGAGCAGGCGTTGATTGAAGTGCTCCGATCGGGCAAATGGGGTGCGCTGGACGGAGATCGGGTAAAAAGGTTTCAGGAGCGGTTCGCCGCTTTTCAGGAAGCGAAGTTCGGCGTCTGCGTGGTCAACGGGACCGTCGCCCTGGAGGTGGCGCTCCGGGCGGCGGGGGTGGAACCGGGCGATGAAGTGATCGTTCCCGCCTACACCTTTATCGCCACCGCCACTTCCTGCCTGGCGGTGGGGGCCCGTCCGGTGTTTGCCGACGTGGATCCGGAAACCATGCAGATCGATCCCCGGGACGCGTCGGAAAAGGTGACGGAACGAACCCGGGCGATCATTCCCGTCCACCTGGGAGGTCATCCCGCCGATATGGACGCCATCGGCGAGTTGGCTCGTAAACGCAACCTGATGGTGATCGAGGACGCGGCCCAGGCTCACGGAGCGGCCTGGCGGCAGCGGCGGGTGGGGGCGATCGGCCATCTGGGCGCCTTCAGCTTCCAGTCCAGCAAGAACATGACCGCCGGCGAAGGGGGAATCGTGCTGTCGAACGACGAGCGGTTGGCGGATGCGGCTTGGTCCATCCACAACGTCGGCCGGGTGCGGAAGGGCGAGTGGTATCAGCACGAACGGATCGGCTGGAATCTGCGGATGACCGAATTTCAGGCCGCAGTGTTGCTTTGCCAGCTGGAGCGGATGGAGGAGATGATCCGCCTGCGGGAGAAGAATGCAGCCGCTCTGAGCCGGTTGATTGAGGGGGTGCCGGGGATCCGTCCCGTCGGGCGCGATCCGCGGGTGACGACCCACGCATGGCACTTGTACCTGTTTCGTTATGACCGTCAGGCCTTTTCCGGCCTGCCCAAGGAGAGCTTTGTCCGGGCTCTTCAGGCGGAGGGCATTCCGGTGTCTCCGGGCTATGTACCCCTGAACCGCAACCGGGCCATCCGGCGGGAGCTTGCCAAACGGTTCGGAGTCGGGGAGGAGGCCGTCCCGCCGTGTCCGGAGGCCGAGCGGGCCGGCGACGAGGAGGTCCTCTGGTTTCCCCAGCGCGTTCTCCTCGGTTCGCCCCGGGATCTGGCCTCGGTGGCGGAAGCGATGGACAAAGTGCGGCGTCACGCCCGGGATTTGGTTCGGGCATCTGCGATTTAGACCTGTCCTCCACCAGAGGGCTTTTCTCTCCACAAACCGGTCCTTCAGGGCCGGTTTTTTAATGGTTCGATTTTGCCGCATTGAAACCGGAAGAAAGATGTATATGACAAGCGGTTTGGCGTTTATATATACTGGGTTTGAATCAGTCGTTGCCACATTGGTCGGGGGGATCGGCCATGGATGCGAGGTTGACGGAAAGACAGCGAAGGCTGGCGGGGGAGCTGCTTACGGAGACCGATCCGGTTACGGTGTCCGAATTGGCTTCCCGGTTGAAGGTGAGCCCGCGGACCATCCGGTATGATTTGGACGCCCTCCTGCCCTGGTTCGGGGAACAGGGGCTGCAATTGTCCAAAAAGCCCCGCCGCGGCGTCCAGGTGATCGGGTCCGGGGAGCGGATTCAGTCCGCTCTGCGGCAGCTGGCTTCCCTGGGAGGCAATCCGTACCGGCATCCCCTCCGGCACGAGGAACGCGTCCGGTTCATTCTCTCGCACCTTCTGAAGCATCCGGACAAAACCCGCATCCAGGATCTTGCGGACCGGTTGGGGGTATCCCGCGGAACGCTGCTCTCCGATTTGAAGGCCGTCGAAGCCAAGCTGGCCGACTATCAGATCCGCCTTCTGCGCATTCCCGGCCACGGTCTCAAGCTGGACGCCGATGAATTCCGCTGGCGTCAAGCCGCGGCCTCCTTCGTCCTCGACGGGATGGATCCGGAACAGCTGGATCATCTGCTCCGGGCCGTGGGAGGTCGGGTCCGTGCGGTGCCCGACCCCTCCTTCGCATCGCTGTTGCCGGAAGGGCTGACGGCCGCAATCGAATCCGTTCTGACCGATTTCGACTGGGGGCCCACCCTTTCCCTTTCGGACCGGGCGTACCGGGGGCTGACCGTCCACATCGCTCTGGCCGTCCTGCGCCTGAAGGAAGGGCAAGGCGTCTCGCTTCCCCCGGACCGGCTGGCCGAGCTGAAACAAAAAAGGGAATTCCGGGTGGCAAAGCGCCTGTTTTGCGCGCTGGAAGAGCGGCTCGGCGTGTCCGTCCCGGAAAGCGAAATCGGATATCTCGCCCTGCATCTGTTGGGGGCGAAGCGGGGACCCGCTCCGGTGCAGGACAGCTTCCGGGAGGAGGCGGACCCGCCGCTTCAGGAGATCGCCGGCAGGATGATTCGCATTGTGTCCGAAACCCTTCGCATTCCCCTGTATCTGGACAAGGAGCTGGCGGAGGGGCTGATCGCCCATCTTAAGCCGGTGTTGGCCCGGCTGAAATACGGCCTGCCCCTGGACAATCCGATCCTGGACGACATCCGCGCCCGTTATCCCCAGATCTACGCAGCTTCCCAAAAGGCGGCCTTTTGGCTGGGAAAGGTTGTCGGGTGCCCGATTCCTCCGGGCGAGACGGGTTACCTGGCGATGCATTTCGGGGCGGCGGTGACCCGGGTGAAAGGGGAGACGTTTTCCTCCAGGCGGATTCTCCTGGTCTGCGCCTCCGGGCTGGGAACGGCCAAGTTGCTCGAATCCACTCTCCGAAGCGAATTGCCGGGAGTGGAGTGGATCGGCACCACCAGCGTCAAGCGCGTGGCGGAAAAGATCAAGGACGGGGGCGTCGATCTGGTGATCAGCACGGTCAACCTGGATCCTCTCCCCGAGGACATCCCGGTGGTCCGCATTTCCCCGCTTCCCGGGAGGCGGGAAATCATGCAGCTGAAGGAGCGGCTCTACTTGGCCGCCCCCCTGGTTTCCGACGCCCATCTCGTCGGGGAGCTGATGGAGATCATCCAGCGGTACGCCGACATCCGCAATGCGGGCCGTTTGTCCTTTGCCGTTCGCAAGTGGCTGGAAGAACGCGTTTTGTTCCAAAAACAACGGACTGGAAGGGCAGTGAATGCACCCATGTTGGATCAACTACTGAAGCCGGAAAATATTCGCTTGCAGGTCGAATGCCGCAGCTGGCGGGAGGCGGTGGAGGCGGGGGCGGAGCCGCTTCTCCGCCAGGGGGCGGTTGAAGCGCGTTATGTCGATCAAATTCGGGAAAACCTGATAGAGCACGGCCCCTACATGGTGATCGCTCCGGGGATCGCCCTGCTGCACGCCCGTCCCGAAGACGGGGTCCGCGAGGTATGCATGAGTTTGATCACCCTGAGTCCCAGCGTTTCCTTCGGCCATCCGCAAAACGATCCCGTCGACATCGCCATCACCTTCGGAACCACGGACAACGAATCCCATGTTTACGCTCTGTCCCAGCTCATGGAGCTGTTGTCCCACCCGCCCAGTTTGCAACGTCTGCGCAGGGCGGTTCAGCCGGAGGAAGTGATCGAGATCATCGGGCCATTTGTTCAAAAAGGGGGAGAAAAGGAATGAAAAAGGTATTGGTGGTTTGCAGCAACGGTTTGGGGAGCAGCCTGATGCTCAAATCCAACATTCAAAAGGTGTGTGAAGAAAAGGGGATCGACGTGACGGTGGAGCATTGCGATCTGGGATCGGCACCGTCCATGGTCCCGGATTTTGACTTGATCGTCACCTCCGAGGGGCTGGCGGGGGAACTGCGGGGGCTCGGCGTCCCCGTCGAAACCATCGTCAACTTCATCAGCCGGGGGGAAGTGGAGGAAAAGGTTCTAAAGCATCTGCAATGATCACCTTCACAGGGGGGAACCGCGATGCGGGGATTTCTCGGTTTCATCGTCAATGACATCCTGAGTCAACCGGCGATCATCGCCGGCCTGATGGCCATGATCGGGCTGATCGCCCTTCGGAAACCCCTTCGCTCCATCGTCACCGGGACGTTGAAAACGATCGTCGGCTTTCTCATTTTGGGAGTCGGAGCGGAGGCGATCGTCCAATCCCTCAATCCGCTGGGGGAGATTTTGAACCGGGGCTTCGGCATCCAAGGCCTGATTCCCAACAACGAAGCCATCGTGGGGGTTGCCGTCAAAACCCTGGGGCAGCAGACGGCGTTGATCATGAGCCTGGGTTTTTTGTTCAACCTGTTGTTTGCGCGCCTCACTCCCTTCAAATACGTATTCTTGACGGGGCATCATACCTTTTTCATGGCGTGCCTTCTCTCCGCCGTTTTGACGGCGGCGGACATTGAGGGGACGGCGGCGATCCTGATCGGCTCCGTCCTGCTCGGGCTCTTGATGGTCGGCATTCCGGCCCTGGCCCAGCCGTTCATGCGAAAGATCACCGGCGACAACAATCTGGCCATCGGCCATTTCGGAACCTTCGGCTACATCTCCGCCGCTTTGATCGGAAAGTGGTTCGGCAATCCGGAAAAATCCACCGAAGAGCTGAAGGTTCCCCAGGGGTTGAGCTTTCTCCGGGACACCACCGTCTCCACCGCCTTGACGATGGTCATCCTCTACGTGCTGGTAGCGTTGATGGCGGGACCCGACGTGACCGCGAAGGCGGCGGGAGACCAGAATTACCTGATGTTTGCGGTGATGCAGGGTTTGATGTTCGCCGTCGGTCTGTACGTCATCCTGGCCGGGGTCCGGATGATGCTGGCGGAGATCGTTCCCGCTTTCCAAGGCATCGCGGAAAAAATCGTTCCGGACGCCAAACCGGCCCTGGATTGCCCGATCACCTTCAACTACGCCCCCACCGCCGTCATCGTCGGCTTCATCTCCAGCTTTGCCGGCGGCCTGGTGGGGTTGGCGGTCCTGGCCGCGATCGGTGCCCCGCTGATCATTCCCGGTCTGGTGCCCCATTTCTTCACCGGGGCGACGGCCGGGGTGTTCGGAAACGCCACCGGCGGCCGTCGCGGCGCCGTATTGGGAGCCTTTGTCAACGGGCTGCTCATCAGCTTTTTGCCTGCCCTGCTCCTGCCGGTGTTGGGGGACATCGGCTTTGAAAACACGACGTTCGGCGACACGGATTTCAGCGTTGTGGGCATCATCATCGGCTATCTCGCCCAGTGGCTGCAATGAGAAGCGCACCCCGGTCACTTGCCTGATCCCCGGCTTTTGCCGATGCGTTCGCGGGTTTTGCGGGTGCTGTTCAATGCGAAACCGGCTTCTTTCGGAAGAAGCCGGTGCTTTTATTTTCCGCCCGCCGGATGGGGGGAGACCGGAAGTGTGACCAGCCCTTCCGGCAACGGTCCTTTTTTCGCAACATCCCGTCTGCAACCCGTTTGATCATCCCTCCTCCGATCAGCAAGAGGGCGACAAATGTATCCAACCATGAACCCAATAGGAAAGGATGCCGGGCATCACGCGCAACAGCGGTCCGATCCGCCATCTCCACTTTAAATAAAACCGAAGCACTTTCCAGCCCGGCCCTCCATTACACGCCCTCGCTCCGTTTAATGAAGATCTTCGGGATGGAGTAAGGGGGCTACATAAGCCCCCTTTAGTATCTTGCCTCTTAAGTTTTCTGAAATATATACTTCCTAATTTGCCAATGGTTTTTACACTTTGACTCGTTAGGACGTTGTGGATGTGGCTCCATACACCCTTGCTGGGTTCGTCTTTAGACGCAGATTTGTGGTAAAGCCAGGCAAAAGAAGCGCCGCGGTGTGAAGGAGCCCGCTTGAACGCGAATCCTTGAGAATCCGAAGGGGCGAGGCGCGCCAGGCGGCCGGCGAAAAGTGCGGCATGGCCGAATGTCGATCCCGCTTTCAGCCGGAGGCGGGACCAGCTTCTCTCTTTTCCGAATGTCCCAGGCGGCGGGACATTGAGGGGCCGCTTATCGGATGACTCCTGCCGCGATAATCCGAGGAAAATTTCCGGAGTGCGATTGCATTTTTTACGGATTCGACAAGAATAGACGTTATTTTCCCAAGAATTCGTTTATTATAAAAATAGCGAAGGCGTGGCCGGCATGGATCACGGGACGCTACCCGACACCGTGGAGGCTAATCGCCGGGAGAAACCTGGAATCGATGGGAGGGCGGACACATGAAGCGTATCCCTCGCGCGCTCCTGGTCCTGACGCTTGCGCTGTTGATGGCTTTTTGGACGGCTGTGCCCGCATGGGCGGCGGAGGCGAAGACGGAAGATCTCCTTGACCGAACCCTTCGCCACTATGTGGAGGAGCTGAAGGAGGATCCCTCCGCCCGAGGGATGGTGGTCGGCTATGAGGCGGTTTCGCTGGATCGCGGGGAATCCCTTGCGTCCCTGCGCGCCGAAAAAACCTTTGTTCCCGGGCGCGTCCTGCAGCTGTTGACGGGGGCGGCGGTCCTCGACGGCTTGCCGGAGGGGATGCGCATCCCTACGGAGGTGTATGTGGACGGACAGCTGTCGGGCGGCATCCTGAAGGGGGACATCATCCTGAAGGGCTACGGCGATCCGTCCCTCAGCGCGGATCGGCTGGAGGATCTGGCCGAAGCGCTGCGGAAAAAGGGGATCCGCCAAGTGCGGGGAGATCTGATCGTGGACGATTCGTTTTTTGATGAGGTGCGGCTCGGGACGGGATGGATGTGGGATGACGAGCCTTTTCCCTCAAGCGCCCAGATCGGCGCCTTGTCCGTCGAAGGAAACACCGTCTCGGTGAAGGTGACGCCCGGGCGGCCGGGAAAGCCCCCCCACATCCAGGTCTCTCCGGTTCCGGACTACGTTCGCGTGATCAACCGGGCGAAGACGGTGCCCGGCGGCGGACAAGCCTTGACCATCGACCGGACGCGGGCGAAAAATGAATTGGTCATCACGGGAACGATCGGCAAGGATCACCCGGGGATGAAGGTGCGGCGGACGGTGGAGGATCCGGCCCGCTTTGCGGGGACCGTGTTCCGGGAGCTGCTGCGCCGGGAGGGGGTGAAGATGCACCCGGGCTCGCGGATCGTCGCCGGAGAGAAGGGGCCGGAGGCGAAGCGGGTCGGCAGGGTGGTTTCGCCGGAGCTGGACCGGCTTTTGGAACACATGGTGCGGGAGGGAGATTCCTTCTACGCGGAGATGTTGCTGAAACAGCTGGGGGCGAACGCGGCCGGGGAGGGCAGCTTCGAGGCGGGCCTTGAGGCGGTGGAGGATTTCGCCCGCCGGATCGGGATGGATACGGGGTTCGCCCAGGTGGACGGATCGGGCCTGTCCCGGATGAATGTGATTGCCCCGGCTCATCTGGTTCAGCTTCTTGCGGCCATGGAGAAGCACCCGGAAAGGGAGCGCTTCGATGAGCTGCTTTCCGCATCGGGAACCTGCAAGCCCCTCGCGGGCCGGATCAAGGAAAAAACCCTGCGGGTGATCTGCGGGGAGGCGGACGGCTCCGCCGGGATGGCCGGCATCGTGACCGGGCGAGGGGGCGACCGGATTGCCTTTGCGGTTTTGGCGAACGGGGTAAGCGACGTAAGCGCCGCCCGGGCGCTGTTGGGCCGGATTGGTGCGGCCCTCGCCGCTTACCCGGAGCTGCCGGATCCGGGGGACCTGCCGGAGGAGAAGGTGTATCCCCTTTCCGGACTGCTTGACCCGCTCCTGGAAGAGGAGAGTTACCGGGGCGCGATCGCGGGAGTGCTGGTCCGTTCGATGGACCGGGGAGAAACCCTGTACGCCCGTGACTCGGAGGCGCTCCTTACGCCGGCGTCCAACACCAAGCTGTTCACTACCGCCGCCGCGCTGGACGGTTTGGGGGCCGATTACCGTTTCAAGACGGAGGTTTACCGAAGCGGCTCCCTTGCCGGGGGCGTGCTGGCCGGCGATGTGATCATCAAGGGTTTCGGGGATCCCACCCTGGCTACCGAGGATTCGCTGCGGGTGCAGGAGGGGCCCACCGTGGAAGCCATCGCCCGGGATCTGAAGAAACGGGGCATTCGCCGCATTTTGGGCGATATTGTGGTGGATGCGGGAGCGTTTTCCGGAGAGGTGTACGGTACGGGATGGGCCTGGGATGACGAGAGCGGATATTACCAGCCCCAGATTACGGCCCTTTCGATCAACCGGGGGACCGTCCGCTTCGATTACCTTCCGGGGGAGAAGCCGGGCGATCCGATTCGGCTTCAGCTGACTCCCCAAACCGATTATGTGGAGGTGATCAACGAGGCGGTCACCGGTCCGGAGAATTCCAAAAACACCCTCAGGCTAGAGCGCGACCGGGGAACGAACCGGATCCGGATCACCGGAAGTCTCCCGCTAAATTTCAGCGGGGATTACACCCGCGTCCCGGTGGAAAATCCCCACCTGTATGCGGGGCAGGTGTTGAAGGAGC
Organism: Planifilum fimeticola; assembly: GCF_003001905.1. Classification (NCBI taxonomy): domain Bacteria; kingdom Bacillati; phylum Bacillota; class Bacilli; order Caryophanales; family Thermoactinomycetaceae; genus Planifilum; species Planifilum fimeticola. The sequence goes on along the minus strand of NZ_PVNE01000001.1, from coordinate 80,012 downwards.
GATTGGAGGAGGAAGGGATCGCCTTTGCTCCCGGCAGCCGGGTGAGGGAGGGCCAAAAGCCGGCCGGCGCCAAGCGGCTGGCCACCTACAAGTCTCCTCCCCTTTCGGAAGTGGTCCATTACATGAACAAGGCGAGCGACAACTATTACGCCGAGATGATTCTCCGGACCCTGGGTCTGGAGAAAACGGGGAAGGGAACAGCGGAGAGCGGCATCGAGGGGGTGATGAAATATGCGAAGCGTTCCGGCATGGACCGCCATTTCAACCTGAAGGACGGATCGGGCCTGACCCGATACAACCGGGTCTCCGTGGAACAGATCGTGAAGTTGTTGTCGTCGGTGGCCGAGCAGCCGATTGAAGAGCCCTTTGTCGAGTCCCTGCCGGTCGCCGGCGTGGACGGAACGCTGAGCAGCCGGATGCGCGACACGGCCGCCGCGGGCAATCTGCGCGGCAAAACGGGATCGCTGACCCGCGTGAGCGCCCTTTCCGGCTACCTGCGCACCCGGGACGGCGAGCGGATCGTCTACGCCATCCTGCTGAACGGGCATTCGGAAGGGTCCCTCAAGAGTTTGGAGGATCGCATCGGAACGGCCCTGGCGGAGTATTCCAGGAGCGAACAGGAGGGAGAGCCGTGAGAAAATGGGTTGCGGGGCTTGCCCTGATGTCGGTGCTGATGCTGGCCGCCTATCCGGCTTCGGCGGCGGAATCTTCGCAGGAAAAGGAGTTTCGCGCCTTCTGGGTCGACGCCTTCCATGACGGAATCAAAACCCCCGAACAGGTGGACAAGCTGGTCGCCGATGCCCGGAAGGCCAATGTGAACGCCTTGATCGTCCAGGTCAGGCGGCGCGGGGATGCCTACTTCAACCGGGCGCTTGAGCCCCGTACGGAGGATCCCGCCCTGCAGCCGGACTTTGACGCGCTCCAGTACCTGATCGACAAGGCCCACGGCGGATCACCGCGGATCGAAGTGCATGCCTGGCTGGCCACGCTGCCGATCTGGAACTCGGCGACTCCGCCCAAATCCCCCGACCACGTATTCAATCAGCACGGCCCGTCGGCGGAGGGACGGGACTACTGGCTGATGACCCGGGTGGACGGGGCGGAGCGGAGCGGGAACGACTATGTGCTGGATCCCGGCCATCCGGATGCGGTGGAATATACGGTGGAGCAATACCTCAACGTGGTTCGGGAATACGATGTGGACGGGATCCATCTCGATCTGGTCCGCTACATGGGAGTCGACTGGGGATACAACCCCACCAGTCTTGAGCGGTATCGGGCGGAAACGGGCGCCGTCGGCACCCCCGACCCCCAGGATGAAAGGTGGAAGCAGTGGCGGAGGGAACAGGTGACCAATCTGATGCGGCAAGTCTATCTGCGCTCCATCGCCATCCGGCCGGACATCAAGGTGAGCGCGGCGGTGATCGCCTGGGGGAAGGGGCCGACCAGCGAGGAGGAATACCGGGAGTCGGCGCCGATGCAGCAGGTGATGCAGGATTGGAACGGTTGGCTTTCGGAGGGGATCATCGACATGGCCATCCCGATGAATTATGATCGGGAACACGTGCCCGACCAGAAATTGTGGTTCGACCAGTGGATCACCTGGGAGAAGGATCATCAATACGGGCGGCACGTCGTCATCGGACCGGCGGCGTATCTCAACTCCATTTCCGGCACCCTGGACCAGATCCGGCGGGCCCAGGCGCCTTCCCCGAGCGGGAACCGGGCGGCGGGGGTGAGCCTGTACAGCTATGCGGAGACGAATATGGACGGCATCTCCAACGACGTCTTTTATGCGGCCCTTTCCGGTTCCAATCCCTACGGAGAGCCGGTTTTCCCCGAGTGGGCGGAGGTTCCCGACATGCCCTGGAAAACCGTTCCCCAAAAAGGGTTCTTGATGGGCAAGGTGAAGGGGATGCGCGGCCCCGCGGACGGAGTCAAGGTGAAGCTGAGGGGGCCGAAGGGAGTCCTCCGGGAAACGCGTACGGACGGCAACGGCTTTTTCGGATTTTCGGATCTCTCCCCCGGCAACTATGTCATCCAGGTGGACAAGCGGGTGGCCGCGGTGAAGGTGACCAAAGTGAAAGCCGGAAACGTGGCCGAGGTGAACATGCAACTCATCAAATGAAAAAGGGTTCAAGCCGGTTTCCGGAAGCGGAAGCCGGCTTTTCATTCACGATTTCCGATTCTACCTGATTTAAAATTAGCTAGAGACGGGATACCGTCGGGATCGGCGGAATGGATCTGATTTGGATACTCCGATTTTTCACAGGGTTATTCTCCTCGAAGCGCTTTCTCCAAATCCGCAATGTGAAACTTTTTCATCTTCAGGAACGCCCGCGTGACGCGATCAAGTTGTTCCGGCGTGCACTCGGTCATCATCTCGTCCAGTGCGACGGGGACGATCTGCCACGAGACGCCGTATCGGTCTTTGAGCCAGCCGCACTGTTCAGCTTCGGGAACCGCAGAAAGTTTTTCCCAGTAGTAGTCGATTTCCTCCTGCGTCTCACAATAGACGATCAGGGAAATCGCCTCGTTGAAATTGAAGTGTTTCCGCGCGCTGTCCATTGCCGCAAGCCAAGTGTTTTCCAGCATAAAGCCGGAGAACATCACGGTTCCCTCTTTGTCTGGATCGTGGCTGGAATAACGAAAGAGGGCACCGGGTTTGGAATTCCGGAAGACGGAAAGATAGAACTCACGCGCCTCTTCCGCTTTTCCGCAGTTTTTGCCCGTGAACATCAGGGAAGGCATAACCGTGGGGCGCGGCTTATCCTCCGGATTCGTCAGAATGAGCTGCCATGTGACGCCGTACTTGTCCTTGATCCAGCCATACCGCTCGCTGAAGGGGTACTTATCCAGCGGCATCAGCGTGGTGCCGCCTTCGGACAACTTGTACCACACCTCATCTATTAGTTCTCTCGCGTTTTTTTCCCGGGACGGATCAAAATGGACGATGAACGAAATGGAAGGGTTGAACTGAAAGAAGGGCCCGGCGGAGATGGCCTGAAACGGATGTCCCCAAATGGTGAACGAAACAACATCGCAATCTCCTGAGGGCGTATTGCGCAACGTCGTCGTGCTCGTGATTTTTGAATCGGGAAAGACGGAGCAATAGAATCTCGAAGCTTCCATCGCCTCCTTGTCGAACCACAGGTGGGGGGTGATGAGTCTGACAGGCTTGGCATCGCTCATGACTTTTTCCTCCATAAACGGAAATATGAAGCTCGTTTCTTAGAATATATCACAAAGATGCATACAACATTTCTTTGCGTTTGCGGTTTTGAAAACGGGCTCGGAATGATCCGGGCCGTGGAACGGGACTCCGGAAAGGGAGGAAAGAAAAAACCCCTGTTCAGGGGCTGCCTGTTTTGCTTGTGCCGGACTCCCCGTTCCCTTTTCAACACCGGAGCGACGAAGCCCTTTCAGCGCGATCGGTTTTCGCGCAGAGGGTATGTAAGGAACGGGACGGTTGCCATCTCAAAAGCGAACAATGCCGAAAGGTTTCTCCCCTTGAACGGCCGAAATCGTTTGCCCGAACGAAAGGATAATCGACCGCCCCGTCCGCAAAAGCCCTATAAAATCTGCCGGCTGTTTACCGGCGATTGCATAACCCGGTCCAGGATCCTTCCGACCAGGGATGCGAACTTCGCACTGCTCCGCTGCCTCGGACGCGGCAGGGAAACCTTCAGGTCCAACGCGATTTTTCCCCCTTCGAGCAGCACCACCCGGTCCGCCAGGGCAACCGCTTCCTCCACGTCATGGGTGACCAATAGGGCGGTAAACCCCTGTTCCCTCCACAACGCTTCGATCAGCCGCTGCATTTCGATCCGCGTCAGCGCATCCAGCGCCCCCAAAGGTTCATCCAGCAATAGCAGGCGGGGACGGCTGACCAGCGCCCGGGCCAGGGCGACCCGCTGGCGCTGCCCCCCTGAGAGCACGGCGGGCCACTCTTCGCCAAATTCGGCCAGTCCGGCTTGATCCAGCGCCTCGGCGGTCCGTTTTTCCTTTTCCCGCTCGCCGTCGATCCCCAGGGCCACGTTGTCGGCCACCTTCTGCCACGGAAGGAGGCGCGGTTCCTGAAACATCACCCGGACTGCGGGGTTCAACCCCCGCACAGGCGCGCCGTCCAGGGCGATACTTCCCACCGTGGGCGTTTCCAGTCCGGCGATCAAGCGCAGCAGCGTGCTTTTCCCGCACCCCGACCGGCCGACGATGGCCACGAATTCGCCGGCGTTCACCTGAAGATCGACTCCATTCAAGACCGGGCGTTCCCCGAACCGCTTCTGAAGGCCGGTGATCTCCAACCGGGTGCCTCCAGGAACCTGTTCCATCGGAAAACCCTCCTTCGCTTTCGTGTCTCGCTATTGGCCTGCCCGCCAGCGCAGGCACCGCTTTTCCAGCCCTCGGGCCAGCACATCGGCCAGCTTGCCGAGCAGGGCGTACAACAGGATGCTCAGGACCACCACATCCATCTGCATGAACTCCCGGGCGTTCATCGCCATATAGCCGATGCCGGTGTCGGAAGAGATGGTTTCCGCCACGATCAGGGTCAACCACATGATTCCGAGGGAATATCTCACCCCGACCAGGACGGAGGGCAGCGCCCCTGGCAAGATCACCTTCCGAAGGAGCGTCCAGCCCCGGAGGCCGTATACCTTTGCCATCTCGATCAGCCCGGGATCCACGGAGCGGATTCCGTGATACGTGTTCAAATAGATGGGAAAGAACACGCCCAGTGCGACCAGGAACAATTTCACCTCCTCGCCGATGCCGAACCACAGGATGGCCAGGGGGATCAGGGCGAGGTGGGGGATGTTGCGGAGCATCTGGACGGTGGTGTCCAGCAGTCGTTCCGCCACCGGAAACAGGCCGTTCAGAAATCCCAGCGCAAGTCCGATGCTTCCCCCGATCAACAATCCCCACAGCGCCCGGAAGGTGCTGTCCCCGATATAGCGGAAGAGCTCTCCCGACGCGGCCAGACGGACGGCAGCCTCGATCACGCCGGTCGGTTCCGGGAGTGTTCTCGATGAAATCCAGCCGATCTGCCCCAGCAGCTGCCAGAGAATCACCAACGTGACGGGGAGGCTCCAGGGGATCAGGGGTTCAACCGCTTTTCGCAGTCGTCGGCCGGTCATCGGCTCCCCCTCCTTTCCCTTCTCCGGGAAAGTGGTCATTGGCGATGATTTCACCGAAAGGGCTGATGATCTGCTGTCTCGGGGCGGAAGGGACGTTTTGGAGGGGCAGTTCCGGGAAGAGCAGTTCGGCCACCCGGTACGCCTCTTCCAGATGGGGATATCCCGACAAGATGAAGGTGTCGATCCCCAGTGCGGCGTATTCCTTCATCCGTTCCGCCACCGTGCGCGGATCGCCGACGAGGGCGGTGCCGGCGCCGCCCCGGACCAGACCGATTCCGGCCCAGAGGTTGGGGCTCACCTCCAGATCGGTTTTCTTGAAGCCGCTCAGCTGGGACATGCGCCGCTGTCCGACGGAATCGGATCGGGAGAGGGCCCGTTTGGAAGCCTGGATCACCTTGTCGTCCACATACCGGATCAGGCGGTTGGCCGCGTCCCAGGCTTCCCGTTCCGTTTCCCGCACGATCACGTGCAGCCGGATGCCGAATCGTACCGTCCTCCCCTGCTTTTCGGCCAGCAGGCGCACTTGCTGGATTTTTTGGGCAACCTGCTTCGGAGGTTCCCCCCAAGTGAGGTAGACGTCCACATGTTTGGCCGCCACTTTCATGGCCGCCTCGGATGAACCGCCGAAATACAGGGGGGGATAGGGGGTTTGCACCGGCGGAAACAGGAGCTTTCCGCCCCGGATGTCCAGATGCCGTCCCCTCAGCGTCACTTCTCTTCCCCGCATCTCTTCCCGCCAGACGGTGAGGAACTCGTCGGTCAGCTCATAACGGGTGTCATGGTCCAGGTGGATTCCGTCCCCGGCCAGTTCCACGGGATCCCCGCCGGTCACCACATTGATCAAAAGGCGTCCGCCGGAGAGACGGTCGAAGGTGGCGGCCATGCGCGCCGCCGCGGAGGGGGAGATGAGGCCGGGACGGACCGCGATCAGAAAACGCATGCGCTCGGTGACGGACAGCAGGGAAGCGCCCACCACCCATGCGTCTTCGCAGGAACGCCCCGTGGGCAGAAGCGCCCCGGCGTATCCCAAGTGATCCACCGCCTGTGCGAGTTGTTTCAGGTACGCATGGTCGACGGCGCGTCCTCCCCTAGCGGTGCCCAGGTAACGCCCGTCCCCGTGGGTGGGAATAAACCAAAAGATGTTCATCATTTCTCCTTCCTTTCTTTTGAAGATTTTTCACCAAACCAGACCGCCTGCTTTACCCGAATGTTTTCGGGGATCAAGCCCGCCTCGAAAAAGGTGTCCGCAATCTGCTGCTGCTCCTCGACGATCGCATTATTCATCGGGACAAGTCCGTATTTCGAGCGCGTGATGGCTTTCTCTACCGTTTTCACATCCATTCCGATCTGTTTGGAGAGGAGCCGGGAGGTTTCTTCGGGGTGCTCATTGAACCAATCCGTCGTTTTCTTCAACTCCTCCAGAAATATTAGGATGATCTCCTCGCGTTCCTGGACGAAGGTCTCGGAGGCGAGGATAAATTCGCGGTTGGTCGTGTAGCCCCGGGCATCGGTGATGGTGCGGGCTCCCAGATCCCTTTCCGCCGAGGCGTAATAGGGATCCCAGATCACCCAGGCATCGATGCTCTTCTTGGCAAAGGCCGCCCGGGCGTCCGCCGGGGGGAGATAGACGGGTTGGATGTCTTCGTATTTCAACCCTTCCTTGTCCAGCGCTTGCAGCAAAAGATAGTGCACATTGGATCCCTTGTTCAGGGCCACTTTTTTCCCCCGCAGATCCTTTACGCTTCGGATGGGGGAATCCGCGGGCACCACGATCGCTTCGTTCTCCGGTTTGGGAACGCCGGAGGCGATATACAAGAGGGGCGTTTTCGCCGCTTGGGCGAAGATCGGCGGCGTGTTGCCGGTGTGCCCGATGTCGATGCTGCCGACATTCATCGCCTCCAAAAGCTGCGGGCCGGCGGGAAAATGGATCCATTCCACCCGTACTCCCCGGGGTTCCAGGCGCTTTTCCAACGTTCCGCGGGCCTTCAGGATGCTGAGGGTTCCAAACTTCTGGTAGCCGATCCGCAATGTCTTTTCCTGATTCTCTGTGGCGGATGAGCCGCAGCCTGCGGCCCACAACGCCAATCCCGCCGACAGCAGGAGGAGGGAGAACCAGCGCGCCTTCAGTATCAACCGCTTTCGACCTATGGACATCCGTTTCACTCCCTTTGGGTCAGGTTTCTGACAAACCGCTCCAGCGACGTCCGGATGCGCTCTTCCGCCTCGCCCTCCAGCAGAATCTTTTCCTGATAACGACGGATCCAGCGATCGTGGATATAGATACCGCTCAACACGTTCTGAGCGCCGAGGGCGTAAAGCACCGGTTTCAGCGCATAATCGATTACCAGCAGATGGGCCAGGGTACCCCCCACTGCGATGGGCCAGACGACTTTTCCCGCCAAAACATCTTGGGGAAGCAGATCCAGATACGCCTTCAGCAATCCCGCATAGGAGGCCTTGTAAACCGGGGTGGCGATGATGACGCCTTCGGCCTGTTCCAGAAGGCGAGCCGTGTTTTGGACCCGCGGGCTGTCGAAGCGGGCATAGACCAGATCTTCAGGCGGCAATTCGCGGACTTCGATCGAATCCGTCTGCCAGCCCTTTGCGGCGGGCAGGCCTTTGATGTATTCCACCACGGCCTTTGTCCGGGAGGAAGGTGAAGGACTGCCGGAAATCGTGACAATGCGCGCCATCATGGGCATCCTCCTTTCAAAAATGAAAGACCCCATCCCTTCTGACGAGAGATGAGGCCTCCGGTTGTCCGGTCGGCGGGTTTTTTCGGTTTCATTTAGTCGGCTTTCGGGCCGATCGGTCCGGCGCGGAGTTGGATGATGCCGGGGGGAAGCGATGTTTTTCGGTCCGGTCGATCTGTACGATTTGCGAATTGTGGACGGTGATCAGGACGGTACCGTATTCCAGGCCTTCCAGTGCGCGGATGATTTGCCGGATTTGCGACTGGGAGATGGAAGGGGCGTTCATCTGACATCCATCCTCTCCTTTCCGGTCTGAATGCGACCACGGAGCAGGTCGTCCAGCGTCGTTTGCTCCAGCAGGCGGGCCACCGTGTCCCGGATCAGGGCCCACAGCGGCTTCAAGAGACAACCCTCCTCCAAGGGACAGGGTTCGTAGGCGGTCACGCTGACACACCCCATCGGAGCCAGCGGCCCCTCCAACCGGCGGATCACTTCCCCGATCACGATTTGGTCGGACGGAAGCCGCAACGTGTATCCTCCCCGAATTCCCCGTTTGCTCGTCACATATCCCAGTTTTTTGAGCTGCAAGAGGATCTGTTCCAGGTAGTTGATCGGCACCCGGGTTGTCGCGGAGATGTCGGCGACGGGGATCACTTCATTTGGATGCTGTCCCAGCAGGATCAAAGCCCGCAGGGCATATTCACCCCGGGTGGACACTTTCATGGTCTCAGCCCCCTCTTTATTGGGACAGAAAGGCCCTTTTGCGGCTGATGATCAATTTCCGCACGGCCAGCGCCACGCTTCCCGCCCAAACCAAGTAGAGGAAGCCGTAAATCGACGCATGCCAGGAGACGGGAATCCAACCGAAGCTGTTCAGCAGGGTCTTTGCATTGGTGACGATAATCAGTCCCCCGACCAGGACGCCCAGCAGGCGGGAGGGGATGATGCGGACCAGCCAGGCGGCGATGGGTGCGGCTATGATCCCGCCGGCCATCAGCGCCGCCATCCACGGCCAGTGGAAATTTTCCGGCCCGAGGGAGATCAGGAAACCGAGGGTGGCGGATACGGCGATGGCAAATTCACTGGTGTCGACGGTGCCGATCACCTTTCGCGTTTCCATTTCATTGCGGCTGAGGAGGATCGGCGTGCTCAGGGGCCCCCACCCTCCGCCGCCGGTGGAATCAGCGAAGCCGGCGACCAATCCCAAGGGGATGAGCAGTCGGGAGGGCGGTTTTTTGTCCGATTTGACCCGGTTTTCCTCGCCGAAGAGGAACCGGCTCAACACGTAGATTCCGAGGACGAAGAGAAACGCGGCGATGTAGGGTTTGGCCAGATCTCCCGGGAGGTTGCTCAGGAAGCAGGCTCCGGTGAAGGCGCCGATCGAACCGGGGATGACCAGTTTCTTCACCACGGTTTTGTCCACGTTCCCGAATTTCAGATGGGAGATGCCCGAAGCGGCCGTCGTCACCACCTCCGCCATGTGGACCGAAGCGGAAGCCACCGCCGGCGCGATCCCGAACAGGAGCAACAGGGAAGTGGACGTCACGCCGTATGCCATTCCCAATGAACCGTCAACCAACTGCGCGGCAAATCCGATTAGCGCGAACACAATCAATTTTTTCACATCATCCACTCCTTCCGAACCCTTGAAAAAGGAATGTCGAGTAGTTTAGTCGACTTTTCGCCACGTAATCATTCATATGTAGGGGACCTTGTGCCGGTGCCAGTTTTGCAGCAGTTTCAACGCCAGTACTACTTCTTCGGCCCTTTGTTCCGGCGCGTCGATAGATAGGGAGGTACGGTTTTCTCCAAAAAACGCATAAAAAAGGTAAACAAACTTAAATAAATTCCGATTAGAATACTTAGTTTTTAGAGAATGTTACCTTCCGCGAAGCGGCGTGTCAATAGGGAAGAGAATAGTTTTACTTTTTGGAAATTTTGGTGCGATCCTTTTGTTCGCCGACCGGAGGCGGCGTCCCGGCGGTTTGTCGAGCCCCGTTCCTGCAAGGAATCGAACCATTCCTTGTCGAAGCTTATTTCTGTCGATTTTCAATAATTCGATACGGAGGGATCGTTCGTGAGTGGGAACGGGAGAAGGATCGCCGCATTGGCAATGACAATGGTTCTCTTTGTCTCGGCGCTCTTTTTGGGGAATGCAACCGTCTCGGCGAATGCGTCCTGGGATCAAGAAATTCTCTCCCGGGTGGATGCCGATCGGGCCATCGAGCATGTCCGGGTCCTGTCGGAAAAGATCGGCCCGCGGGTCGGCGGATTGGAGTCGGAAAAAAAGGCGGCCGAGTACATCGCTTCCCAGCTCGGGAAACTGGGATATGCGATCGAGAAGCAGCCGTTCTCCGTTCCCGACCAATATATCGGCTATGTTCATTCGGGAAAGGAGAAGTGGCAGGTGGGCGCCTCGCCCGAAGGGCGGATCACCGGCAAGAAACCGGTTTCCGGCGATGTGATCGATGTCGGGAAGGGCCTTTCCGAGGAGGATTATGCGGCGGGCGCGAAGGGAAAGATGGTCCTGATCCAATACGACAGCGCCAACAGGGATGAGCAACTGAAACGGGCGGTTGAAAACGGGGCCAAAGGGGTGCTGTTTTACAACACCGTCGGCTCCCGGGGAAATTACGGCCCGGCCTTTTCTCCGCGCTTTGAAGAGAGGGTGGACATCCCGGTTCTCGGCATCTCACTGATCCACGGGCAGCGGCTGATCGAGCGGCTGGAAAAGGGCAAAGTGAGAATCAAGGTGAACACGGAACACCACGGCAACTTGTCATCCTTGAACGTCATTGCCAGTCGCCCGGCCAAAACGGGGGATCCCCATGCGCCCGTCGTGATGGTCACCGTCCACATGGACAGTGTGGTGGGAGCGCCCGGAGCCAATGACAACGCTTCGGGAACCGCGCTGGCCATGGAGCTCGCCCGGGTGCTCAGGAAACACGGGTCCGGCGTCGAACTCCGCTTCGCCTTTTTCGGCTCGGAAGAGCGGGGGCTTTTGGGTTCGCAGCATTACGTCAACCAATTGAGCGACGAAGAAGCGGACCGGATCATCGGGGTTTTCAACGCGGACATGGTGGCCACCAGCTATGAAAATGTGACCCACTTGTACGCGATGACCGTGGACGGAGAGACCAACCGCGTCGCTGATGCCGCAGTGAAAGCGGGGAAGCGGCTGGGCAAGCCCGTCGCCCTCGGCCGTTTCGGTTCCAGCGATCACGTCCCCTTCCATCAGCGTGGGATTCCTGCCGCCCTTTTCATCTGGATGCGGGTTGACAGTTGGGATCCTCTCATCTACGACATCGAGAAGGTCTATCACACTCCCATGGACACGATTGCGGAAAACATCAGTCCGGAGCGAATGCAGACGGCTTTGGAGGTGATCGGCTCGGCGGTGTTCGAGGTGATCCGGCAATCGGTACCTGTTCGGGAGCCGTGGCGGAAAGCGGGCTGATTTTCGACCGACATCGACAGGGATCCAAAGCACCCTTCGGGGTGCTTTTTTCATTGGCTTTAAAACCGCCTGCGGGAAATTGGTGTTGCGAATGTGCCGTTGTCTCTCACCTATCAATCTTTTTCGGAATAGATTATTAGAAAACAGAAAGGGAGTGGTGAGTTTTATGCCTCTCATCGTGATCGATCCGGGGCACGGGGGAAGCGATCCCGGTGCCGTCAACGGCAGTTACCAGGAGAAAAATTATACCCTCAGGATCGGGCTGAAGGTCAGGGACTATCTGCTGGCCAACTATCAGACCGACGTGCTGATGACAAGGACGACGGATACGACGGTAAGCCTGGCGAGCCGAACCAATTTGGCCAATTCCCGCAACGCCGATTATTTCTGTTCCATTCACATCAATGCCGGCGGCGGGACGGGATGGGAAAGCTATATTTACAACGGAAGCGTTTCGCAAAAAACCATCAACGCGCAAAACACCATCCACAGCACGGTGATGAACGCCATCGGCAGCAAATACGGTGTGAGGGACCGGGGGAAAAAGAGGGCGAACTTCCACGTCCTGCGGGAAACCGCCATGTCGGCCATCCTTCTGGAAAACTTGTTCATCGATCACTCCAACGATCTGAGCCTTCTGAACAACTCGACGTTCATCACCGATCTCTCCAATGCCATCGGGGAAGGAATCGCCAAAGCCCTTTCCCTTTCCAAAAAGGTCCTTTACAAAGTGATCGCAGGAGCCTTTAAGGATCGTCAGAACGCCGAGAACCGCAAAAACTATCTGTCCAGCAAGGGGATTTCCTCCGTGATCGTGCAGGTGACGATCTCGGGAGAGACCTGGTACCGCGTGCAGGCCGGAGCCTACTACTCCAAGGCGGAAGCGGAAGCCCGCCTGAAGCAAGTGAAGGATGCGGGAATCGGTGATGCCTATATTTTGGCAGCTTGATACTCACCCGCTTTGAGCCGCAAATGCCACCCATACAGGGGAGGCGTTGATTGTGTCGTCGACCTCCGATAGGGCAAAAACCCTCGGAGGTCGACGACAATTTCTATTTATTCCAAATACAGGAAAATCCGGATGGGATGCTGCGCGGAGGCAATTTCGCAATTGACGGAATTGCGTTGGGTGGGTACAGATCACCAAATATATGTTCGTGACACACAGTTGTCGCGAACATGTTTTATGATCGAATCGCCGGCACCCAAACAGGGATACCAGCGGTTACAAATTACTTCCCCTGTCCCCTATTTTTGATACAATAGTATTACTTCTTTCGACAAATTCTCGTTTGGAAGGAATCATGCCACCCCTTATCGCAAAGTTTATATGGAAGTTTTCTGAAGGCCAGGGATTTCCGAATTCGAATGAGCCGGAGAAAGGTCCGGCGAATCGACGGACCATTGCGCAAATTCACCAGATCCAACGATGACGGCCGAGGGACGACGGCGGTGGTGGCCAACCCTTTCCGAAGTGCCAACCGACCCCACGAACAGCCGACCAGCGAATATGTGTTTGGGACATTATGTTGTCTTGTGGATCAGTTACGATAAACCTTGAAAAATCACCATTTCTCAATCAGGCCATGAACCGTACCGTTCAGACAGATCTTATCCTGTTATTTGCACTTTTAGTTCATCGATCACGTTTACCGACTGGGGGCAAGTGTCTTGAGTGATGCCACTGTCGATCGAACAGCGTTCCAAGCGCTTATGGAAGCCGTCCGACAGATGCAAACGGGGGTTCGTCGACACCGTCTGATCCTTGTCGTCGGCCCGAGCGGTTCCGGAAAAACGGCTTTGTTGCGGGCGGCGGCAAAAATTTTGGCGGCACCATTACTCAATATCAATTTGCGTGTGAGCGCACGGTTGCACGAAGTGCCGCGTTCTCGCCACCCGTACGAAGTCGGGCGGATCGTAAGGCATATGATTGCCGATACAGCGTCCGGGACGGTCTTCCTCGACAATCTGGAGATGTTGTTCGCTCCGGAACTTCAGTTGGATCCGCTGCTGCTCCTGGAAAATGAAAGTCGCCATCGGTTGTTGGTCGCATCGTGGGCAGGACGACTGGAGGGAGAGGTTCTCGTATACGCCGAGCCGGATCACCCGGAGTACCGGCGGTATACAAACTTCCACGCGCATCTCATTTCCGTCGGCGGTAAGGTGTGAGGCTGAAACCAAACCCCTTGCGGCGTCGGGCGGGAAACTGGTGGTTGGAGCAGCAGTGACAAAAGCCGGGATGTGTTTGCTCCGGGAATCTGTAACAGTCTACCACCCCACTGTTTGGGATAGAGCGAGGCGGAGTGGTCGTCGTTATCCATGCTGAAATCGATCCTGTTGTAACGCGACCCGTCAACAACTCCCGAAATCGAAAAAATGGCTCCAACTCTTCTGGTCAGCTACATAACAAACAGAGAAAGAAAGGGAGGGAAGGGCGCATCGATTTCCATATCCGGTGTCGCCCGGTCAGATGAAGTATCGCGATCTGGTCCAATTTGAACCGATCGAATCTGTTGTTCAACTTATCGAGGCAGATGCAGTCGACTACGCCGAAAAACTGGTTACCACCTACGTGATTTCGGACGGAATGGCCGAGCGGTTGACGGAGGTGGTCTTTGAGCAGCTGCAATTCGAACGTCCCGCGGACAACAAGGGATTGCTCGTCGTCGGCAATTACGGGACGGGGAAATCCCACCTGATGTCTGTCGTTTCCGCGGTTGCCGAGCATGGGGAGCTGGCGGAAAAGATCCGCCATCCTGCCGTGCGCGAAAAGGCCCTGGAAATTGGCGGCAAGTTCCGGGTAATCCGCACGGAAATCGGCTCGACGACGATGTCTTTGCGCAATTTTGTCGTCGGTGAATTGGAAGCGGGTCTGGCTAAACTGGGCGTCGACTTCACCTTTCCGCCGGAGGAGGAAGTACGTAACAACAAAGACGCCTTTCACGCCATGATGGGGGCGTTTGAGACGCGTTATCCGGATCAGGGGTTGCTCTTGGTCATCGATGAGCTGCTCGACTATTTGCGCACGCGCAAAGAGCACGATTTGATTCGCGACCTCAATTTTTTGCGTGAAATGGGTGAAACTTGCCGGACCACCCGATTCCGGGTGATCGGCGGTGTGCAAGAGATGCTGTTTGACAATCCGCGTTTCCAGTTTGTCGCCGAGCAGTTGCGTCGCGTGCGGGACCGTTTTGAACAGGTGCGCATCGTGCGCGAGGACGTGGCCACCGTCGTCGCCGAGCGCCTGCTGAAAAAAGATGAGCGGCAAAAAGCGTGGGTGCGCGAGCATCTCGCCAAGTTCACCCGCCTGTACGACAATTTGAACGAACGGATGGAAACCTATGTTTCCCTCTTCCCCGTCCATCCCGCCTATCTGGAGGCGTTTGAGCAGGTGGCGGCCGTCGAGAAACGGGAAATCCTGAAGACACTGAGTGCGGAGATTCGCAAGCGGTTTGATGAGACGGTTCCCGAGGACGAGCCGGGGATCATCTCCTATGACAGTTACTGGCCGTATTTGGAGGGGAATGTCTCCAACAAGACCGATCCCGATCTGAAAAAAGTGATCGACACTTCCAAGGTATTGCGGGAGAAGGTGGTGCGCAACATCACCCAGCCTTCTTACAAAGCGCTCGCTCTCCGCATCGTAAATGCACTGTCGGTCCACCGCCTTACCACCGGGGACATCACCAACCGCATCGGCGTCACCCCGAACATGCTGCGGGACGATCTGTTCCTGTTCTCTCCGACGATTGCCGATGAGGATGCCGATTTTCTCTCGATCACCATCGAAACGGTCCTGAAGGAAATCCAGAAGGCGGCCAGCGGGGAGTATATCGCGTTCAATAAGGAAAACGGGCAATATTACCTTGACGTGGAAGGCGGTGTCGATGTCGAACGGCTGATTGAGCAAAAGGCGGAAACCCTTTCCGACGCCCAGTTGGACCGGCATTATTTTGATGCGCTGGAAAAGGCGCTCGAATGCTCCGATACCCCTTACCGCAGCGGGTTCCGCCTGTGGCCCCACGGGCTGCTCTGGGCTGACCGCAAGGTGACCCGTCCGGGCTACCTGTTCCTCGGCACGCCCAACGAGCGTTCGACGGCCCAACCGCCGCGGGATTTTTACCTCTATATGGTGCAGCCCTTTGACCCGCCCCGGTTTCGGGACGAACAGCGCGGTGACGAAGTCTTTTTCCGGCTGGTGCATCGCGACGATACATTCATGCACCACATGACGCGGTATGCCGCGGCCCGCGAGCTGGAGATCAACGCCACCACGGCCACCAAAAAGCGGTATGTGGATCATATCAGCCGCCATTTGAAGAGCTTGAACGCATGGCTCAGGGAGAATTTCGGAACGGCCTTCCGCATCACCCACAAGGGCGTGAGCAAGAAGGCCAGTGAATATCTGAGCGGTTTGTCTGCCAACGCCACCCTGCGCGAAATGGTCGACCACGTGGGTGCGGCCTGTCTCAGCGCCTGGTTCGAGGAACGTTATCCGGATTATCCCAGCTTCCGCGCAGTCCCCGGCAGCACCGGGATCACGGTGAGCAACCGCGACAGTTATGCCGACAGTGCACTCAAATGGCTGGCCGGGCACAAGACGGCGGGCGGAGAAGGGGTGTTGAAGGGATTGGTGCTGCTGCACGACGGTAAGGTGGAGCCTCAGCGGTCCGCCTATGCCAAGTGGATCCTCGACCTCCTGGAAAAGAAGGGGGAGGGACAGGTCCTCAACCGTTCGGAGCTGATCGAAGAGCTATACGGGGGCGAGGTCCAGGTGGCGGCCGGCCCGTTCCGGCTGGAGCCGGAATGGGTGGCGGTGATTCTGGCGGCATTGGTGTATGCCGGGCTTGCCGAAATCCAGTTGCCGGGGGAAAAGATCGACGCCACCGGGATGGAGCGGTTGGCCTCCCTCCCGGTGAAAAAGCTGGTGGAGTTCAAGTACGTCAAAAAGCCCTCCGGCCTGCCCCTCGGCGTGCTGCGCGAGTTGTTCGATCTCCTCGATGTGCAGCGTGGGCTCTTAAGCAACCCCAATGACCGGCAGTTGTTGGAGACCGCCGTCCATGCGATGCAGCGACGGATCAACGATTTGCTGGAGGCGACGGTGAAAACGCTGCGCGTGGTGAAAAGCGGAATTCCCTGCTGGGACGGGTTTGTCCTCTCGGAGGCCGAGCGGCAGGCATTGCAGGCACAACTCGACGGCTGGCAAGACTTTTTGCAGTCGCTCACCCGCTACAATACGCCGGCCAAGCTGAACAACCTGCACATCACGGTGGATGACGTGAAAAAACAACAAGCCGCCTTCAGCCAGTTGGCCCGGGTGGAGCAGTTGAAACAGCGCGCCGACGATATCCAGGCACACGCCGCCTACCTGAACGCCGCCGCTCAGACCCTTCCCGACGACCACTCCTGGAACCGGCAGGTGGCCCAACTCCGCCACCAGGCGATCGCTGCGGTACACGACGGTCGTGCCCGGGAAGTGGTGAGCAAGATGGTGCAGTTGAAACAAGCCTACATCGATCTGTACCTGGACCTGCACGGCAAACACCGACTCGGATATCAACAGGACGAACGGAAGGCCCGGCTGATCCGGGATCCGCGCCTCGCTGTCTTGAACGAACTGGCCCGGATCGAGCTGTTGCCGCGTCTGCAGCTCACCCGCTGGCGCGAGCGGCTGGCCATGCTTCAATCCTGCTGGAAGCTGACGCGTGATCAGCTGGAAAGCCATCCGGTCTGTCCGGCCTGCCGCTTCAAGCCGGCGGAAGAACCCACCCTGCCGTCTACCGATTTGGACACATTGGAGGACGAGCTGCAGAGGATGTTCGACGAGTGGACGGCGATGCTGCACCGTGAACTGGCCAAACCGGAGCTCCGCGAAGCGATCGATCTGCTCGCGCCGGAACAGCGGGAGCTGATTGAAGAATTTCTGAACTGGCAGGCGCAGTCCGAACCCCTCGACCCGGCGTTCATCGAAGCGGCCCGCACCGTGCTCCGGGGAATCGAAAAGGCCGTGCTTCGGATCGACGAGTTGGCCGCCGCCCTCGGAGGAGGAGCGCCCTTGACCGTCGAAGAAGTCAAAGCGCGCTTTGACGCCCTTCTCGGTAAACTGACACAGGGCAAAGAGCCGGCCCGCCTCCGCATCATCCTGCAATGGACGGAAAGAGAGGGGATTCACCATGGAGAATAAACAACAATCCTTACAACTGACCGAAGCGAAGGCCAACGGCCCCGTCACCTGTCTGGGGAAAACCTTTGCCAGCGAAGAAGAGCGGCGTACCTATTTTACCGAACGGCTGCGGGAGAAACTGCCGGAACTGCGGCAGATGGAAGGTTTTCCCCACGGAGAGGACGAGGACATCCTCGCCCTCTCCGATCCGCCCTATTACACGGCCTGTCCCAACCCCTTCATCGGGGAGATGATCGCCTATTGGGAGGCGGAAAAAGCGCGTCTGCAGGGAGAGGAGAACGAAGCGGAATACCGTCGGGAGCCCTACACCGCCGATGTGAGCGAGGGGAAAAACGATCCCGTCTACAACGCCCACTCCTACCACACCAAAGTGCCTTACAAGGCAATCATGCGCTATATCCTGCACTACACCGAGCCGGGGGACATCGTGTTTGACGGGTTCGCCGGCACAGGCATGACCGGCGTCGCTGCCCAGCTGTGCGGCGACCGGAAGGCGGTGGAAAGCCTCGGCTACAAGGTGTTGGATGACGGGACGATCCTCGACGGCGACAAACCGATCTCCAAACTGGGGGCGCGCCGGGCGGTGCTGAACGACCTATCCCCCGCGGCCACCTTTATCGCCTACAATTATAACACCCCCGTGGATGCGGAGGCCTTCAAAGAAGAGGCGGAGCGCATCCTGGCCGAGGTGGAGCGGGAATGCGGCTGGATGTACGAGACGAACCACACCGTGAACGGCGTCGTCCAGACCGACGTGGACGGTAAGCCGATCAAGGGGCGGATCAACTATACCGTGTGGAGCGATGTCTTCGTCTGCCCCAGCTGTGCCGAGGAGATGGTTTTCTGGGATGTGGCCGTCGACCAAGAGGCGGGTAAGGTTCGTGACACATTTACCTGTCCCGGCTGTGCGGCGGAATTGACCAAGCGCAGTGTGGAGCGGGCCTGGGTCACCACCTATGACACGGCTCTCGGCGAGACGATCCGACAGGCCAAGCAAGTCCCGGTGCTGATCAACTACAGCGTGGGCAACAAGCGCTTCGAGAAGCGGCCGGACGAGGCCGATCTGGCATTGATCAAGCGCATTGAGGAGAGCGAGATACCGTATTGGTTTCCGAAGGACGCGCTGCCGGAGGGATACAATACGCGTCAGCCTATGGAATCGCACGGTGTCACCCATGTGCATCATTTTTATACGAAGCGGAATTTGTGGGTGTTGGGAGCTATTTGGGATCGCTTTAAAAGGAACAAAAATAGATCTAAGGCAGCTTGTATGTTAGCGCACTCTGCTGCAAATCTTACAATATCCAAAATGAGACGTTTTAGGGCGGACAAAAAAGGTGGCGGACCCTTATCCGGTACATTGTACATTTCTTCGATTATTACCCCCCCCAATGCCATCCTTTCTGTTGAAAGAAATGTGGAATTTGTATTCAAAGGATTGCTTGCACTAAAAAATTTTAATTATTCTAGTATAGTTTCTACACAAAGCAGTAATTATTTAGGAATTCCCTCCAACTCCATCGACTATATCTTCACCGATCCACCCTTCGGGGCCAACTTCATGTACTCGGAGCTCAACTTCCTGTGGGAATCTTGGCTCAAGGTGTTTACCAACAACCGGCCGGAAGCGATTGAGAACAAGGTGCAGGGAAAAACACTAGACGACTACCGCCAATTGATGACGGCCTGCTTTAAGGAGGCCTACCGCGTGCTGAAGCCCGGCCGCTGGATGACGGTGGAGTTTTCGAACACCAAGGCCAGTGTATGGAACGCCATTCAGGCGGCGCTGCAAGAGGCGGGTTTCATCGTCGCCAATGTGGCGGCGTTGGACAAAAAGCAGGGAAGCTTTAAGGCGGTCACCTCGACCACTGCGGTGAAGCAGGATCTGGTCATCTCCGCCTACAAACCGTCGACTGAGATGGCGGAGAGGCTGGAACGCGCCGGCGGCACGGAACAATCCGCCTGGGAATTTGTCCGGGGCCATCTGGCCAACCTGCCGGTTTTCATCGGCAAGCAGGGGGAAGCGCTGGAGATTAAGGAGCGCACACCGCGCGTCCTGTTTGACCGCATGGTCACCTATCACGTGCAGCGGGGACTGCCGGTGCCGCTTTCGTCGGGCGAGTTTCAGGAGGAATTGTACCGGCGTTTTCCGATGCGCGACGGGATGGTCTTCCTGGAGACGCAGGTGGCCGAGTACGACAAGAAGCGTCTCCTGGCCAAGGAGTTTGTGCAGGGATCGATCCTGGTCACCGACGAGGTGAGCGCCATCGAGCGTTTGCGTCAGCTCTTGCTGAAGAAGCCGCAAACCTACGCCGAGCTCAACCCGGTCTTTTTCCGGGATATCCAATACATCGCCAAGCACGAGAAACTGCCGGAGCTTTCCGAGCTCCTGGAACAAAACTTTCTGCAATACGACGGCACGGGAGAGGTGCCCAGCCAGATCCACAGCTACCTCAGCAAAAACTACAAAGACCTGCGGGGCCTGGCCCCCGACGATCCGCGACTGGTCGCCAAGGCGAAGGGGCGCTGGTATGTGCCCGATCCCAACAAGCAGGCCGACCTGGAGAAATTGCGCGAACGCGCCCTGCTGCGGGAATTCGAAGTATACCGCGAAGAGATCAAGGGGAACAAAAGGCGCTTGCGCAAGTTCCGCACCGAGGCGATCCGCGCCGGGTTTAAGAAATACTGGTCGGCCAAGGAGTATGCGGTCATCGTCGAAGTGGGCGATCGCCTCCCCGACGCCGTGCTGCGCGAAGATGAAAAGCTGCTGATCTACTACAACAACGCGCGCAACCGCTTGGGGTTGTAAAGAGGAGAACAGGCCGGTCGAAAACCGGCCTGTCTCTTTAACCAAGATTGGGCAAGAAAGATAAGCTCATTGAAAAAGTTTTTTGAATGGGTCGGAGAGGTTGCACCGTTGAAGTTATACCCGAACAAAGGCACCCCCGTGCCAAAACCGGATTTCCTTTACCGTTCATCAAGTACTTTTACCAAGGACATTTACTTCGACAAAAATATAAATCCAGGGTACAATAAATAGAAAAAATGAGGTGGAAAATATGTATTTCTTTTCCGAATGGTTAATGACTCTCCATGCGGGAGAAATACAATTTCATCTCTACAAATTGCCCGTGCGGAACTATGAGGAAAAGGACTACGAAAACGGCTCCCTTTCACGGTTGGTTGCCAAGATGAACGGGGATCCCGTAGTCGCTTTTTACGGTCCCTATATTGGCTCGTTCGAGGAACTGAAAAAATGGCCGGAGGGATATGAAAAGGAACACGAATACCGGGCCATTGATTTGGAAAATGAGCGGGAACGGAAACTGTTGCAGCGTCTCATACTCAATGGGATCGGGAAGGCCAACAAATCCGAATACCATCATGATTACGGGACGTTTGTCGCGAAGAAAGGGGATTCCATCGAGGGTATCAGGGTTCACAAGGGCATTCACCTTGATGTTCTAGTGGAACCGAATGGAAACATCATCATCGGGTTCGACATGAAGTTCCGCCTGTTTTGAGAAAAACCTTTTTCAGATAATGCAGACGGAGCATGTGGTACCCGGAATGGGAGTTTTTGATCCCTACACAGGGACGCATTATGAATTTGTCGGTCAATTGGATCAAACGGTTTCCGATCCCATGGAACTGGGTGAACCCAGCCCGATTGAGTATTACCGAACAGTAAAGAAACGCCCCGACTTGGTAGCCCATATCCCCCCGCAAACTCCCGCAGTGAAAGTGAAGAAGAAGGGCCGGAACGCTCGTCCCTATACCTACATCCCCCAATTGCTGAAACTGGAATGTCATTATAGTGGGATCGATCCAAAGGTCAAGAAGCTAATCCGGTTAAGCACAAATCAAAAAACAAATCAATCAGCTAAATTGGCAGGTCGTTTAATAAGAAGATTTGATCAGACACTGTTTCCTTATGAATTGGGTCCCGAACCAAAGAATTTACAGGCCAAAGCGACGGGTTATCGAATCGTCGAAATCGATGAACCCGTTTTAAGGGTTGGCAACGATATTAAGGTGAAGGATTTTCGTAGGATCAAAAACGCTCTCCGTGAAGGCGGGGTTTATGCCCCTCCAAAGGAACCGTTAAAATACCAGTACCTGATTGATCATGATGTCTACAGTCATTCGCAATCGCTTCATATGAAGGACTTTGCGGAGGAGCTGGAAAAAACCTCTCGTGCGTGGGGTGTCCCCTTGAAGCGAATGAACATCATCAAACAGATTTCGTTCTCGAATCCTTCCCAATTGCGTCTGAAATTGAAGGAGTTGGATTGGGATCCGTCCGTGGTCACCGCCGTCATCTTCCATAAAAAGAACGAGTCCCGATACCAATTGATAAAAAACGAGTTGGGTAGGAACCATGGGGTAATGACACAATTCATTCAGTTGGAAACGACCGACAACACCTACGCCATTCCCCAAATTTTACTGGGGATCTACGCAAAAGGCGGGATTCAGCCGTGGGTATTGGATCAACCGCTTCATGCGAGTTGTTTTGTGGGGTTCGATGTCAGTCACGATCAAGGGAAACATGCAACCGGGATTGTTCAGGTTTTCGGCTATGATGGGAGACCGGTTTGGGTGCAGCCGTTCTCTTCCAATGAGGCCGGCGAGAAACTTGGCAAAGAGAGTATACAGAGGATAGTGATCGAAGTGATTCACCGGTTTAGAAAGGAATATGGCCGGTCGCCCGAGAATATTGTCTTCCACCGGGATGGAACCGGTCACAAAGAAGAACAAATCTGGATTTCGGAAGTGTTGAATGAATTGGATGAGCCCATCGATTTTGATTATGTTTCGGTTATCAAAAACGCGAACCGGAGGATGGCCCGCCTGGAGACTTCCGCCACCGAGAAACGGTACGTCAACATCCCCGGGACGGCCTACATCAAAGGAAACATCGCATATCTCTGTTCAACCGATCCTTCGGATTTCGTGGGAATGGCCAAACCGATAAAAATCCATCATCATACCGGTCCGACACCGATGGAACATCTTGTGGAAGATATTTACCATTTGTCATATATGAACATCCATACGGATCGAAGAGTGCGCCTGCCCGTTACCATCAACTATGCCGATAAAAGCTCAACGTTCTTTAACAAAGGGATGATGCCGGAAAATCCTGTTTTAAAGGGTATTGCAAGTGTTTAGAGGCTCCCGGATACGGGACCTTTTTTCTGGAACAATCGCCGTTGTCCGTGCTCGTGAGTGTGGCGGAAATTTGCGTGTAATCACAGGCAGGACTCCGATTAATAAGCTGGATTTATCATAAACGCACAATCATCAGGGTTGAACTCTATATCCGGAGGGAGAGTACATGGGAGACTGGCAAGCACGGATTCTGCAACCGTTTCATCCCGGATTGGCCAGGTTAACCTTGGTGTATGATCCCGACGATCTGATCCGCGAGGAGCACATTTTGGAAGAGATCCGCCGGCGCGGGTTCGAATTGTTGTTTTATGACGATCCGATCCGGTTTCGCTATGTGTACGAGTCAGAATATCGCCGCCGGTGGGACGGCGGGGAAAATGCGGAGTTGGTCGTTGTTTTTCCCTTTTCCATGGACCAGCGGGATCGGGTGCCGCATGACGTGCTGAGTGACGGACGAGAACTCTCCCTTCACTTGGCCGAGTTTTTTCCCCGGCTTTCTTATAGCGTGATCCGGGAGCTGGAGGCTCATGACTATGCAGTGCTATTCGCTGTTTATCCGGATTTTCGGGGTCCGTTGACCGATATGGCCACATGCGATTTTTTGCTGCGTCGCGTGTTCAAGGTGGCGGTTGAGCTGATTGAAACGGTGCCCGAGCTGCTGGCCTATCTGCTGTCACGGCACATGGCGGGGCGGGTTTATCCGAAGGTGCTGGACCAATATTTAATCGCCCGTTTTTCCGAGAAGGCCGCGTTGCGCGGTCTGCCTTTGGAAACCATTGTTCCGTCGAGGACAGCTTTTTTCCGCTTTCTGCAGGATGCCTGGCCGCGTTTTCTACAGTGGAAAATACGGGCGCAGGCGAAGGAGACGCCGGATCACCCATATGTATTCGGTGAAGGGGAAGAGGGAATTTTGCCCTTTGATCACGACGAGATCCGTCATCGCGTGGACAACCTGTTCATGGAGGGGTTCTTGACACCGGTTTCCGGTTTTGAGCGGGCTTCGCTCCCGGCCTGGGCACATGTCGGAGTGGTGCCGGAGGTGCCTGCCGACCCGCATAATCGCTTTGAACATTTGTTGAGGCAAGTGACCAAGGCGGCCGAGGAATTGGACCATCACCACGCATGGCAGGCATTGGTGCCCAAATGGGCGGAATTGTACGATTGGGTGTTGACACATGAAGCGGAACTTGAGAAGGATCGGCATCAGGCGTGGGTGAAACTGCGGGAAACCATCGAAGAACGGTTTGAGCGGTGGCTCACGGAACGCTTTTCCACATTGATTAACTTGTCGTATCATCCGCGCCCGGTCATGCTCCACCATGTGCCCCATTACTTGGCCAGTCGTCAAGGGGATCGCAGGACGGCGTTGGTGGTGCTCGATGGGATGAGCTGGGTCAACTGGGTGCAGATCCGCCGCCATCTCTCTGACATACGAAAGGAGTGGTCGTTTGCGGAGCAGGCGGTATTTGCTTGGGTTCCCACTCTGACCAATATCTCACGGCAAGCGTTGTTTGCCGGGGAATCGCCACTTTTTTTCAGCGAATCGTGGCAGACGACGAAGGGAGAACCGAAGCTGTGGCAGCGTTTTTGGGAGAATCAAGGCTTGCGACGAGGGGAGATCGGGTATCGGAAGGGTTTGGGTGAGGAGCCGATCGATACTTGGATCGAGGAGGTCAAGGCCCCTTCTCTTCGCGTCCTTGGCCTGGTTGTCAACGCCATCGACGACATGGCTCACGGGGTGCGACAGGGGGCGGCCGGACTGCGTTCGCAATTGGATGTATGGCTGAAGAGGGGGTATTTGTTGACGCTGATCGAACAACTTCTGTACAATGGTTTCGATGTCTATCTGACCAGCGACCATGGTCAGTTGGAATGTATGGGTACGGGACGTATCGATCAAGGTATTCTCGCCGAAACCCGCGGTCACCGTGCACGAATCTACGCGGATGAGGCTTTTCGCGATCAGGCCCTGACGAAACATCCCCATACGCTCGCATGGTCGCCGGCTGGTTTTCCCCCCGGTGTATTCCCCCTCTTGGCCCGAGGCCGTACTGCGTTTACCACAAGTCAGGGGCGGATCATGGCGCATGGGGGGATCAGCGTGGAAGAAGTGCTGGTGCCGTTGGTGAAAGTGGTGGATAAAAGTGGCCAAGATGATCATCGGTTTTGATTACCGTGTGACACTTGAAGATATGGAGTTTGCCGCGTTTCAGGATCCGAATCGGTCGCGCGGTGATTTGATCACGCTGTTTCGCGAGCATGTGGGTCGGAATCGTCCGGGCCGTACCACTCAGGAGAGTACGGCAACAATCATGCTGAATATATGGCATGGGCGTTCCGGTGAGACAGAGGCGGTCAGCCATTTGCGCATGCGCGCCCGCAGCTTGCTGACCGAGACAGAAGCCAGACAACGGCGTGCCTTGCATTGGGGTATGGCCCTGTTGGTCTACCCCTTTTTTAGGCATTTTGCTAAACAGGTGGGCTTGGCTTTGCAACTGGACCGCGAAGTGCTTGCGGAACGCATCAACCGCAAAATTAAGCGCATTTACGGGGAACGCCGCAAGGTGGAAGTGGCCAGTAAAGCGGTGATCTCCAGCATGCGGGAATGGGGTGCCTTGAAAATGGTGAGGCACGGCGTGTATGTGCCGACGGAACGATTGGCCATCGACCATCCCGACCTCCGGCTTTGGTTGGCTGAGGTGTTGATTTACGCCTCTGAAGCGGAGATGGTGCCCCTTGATGTGATCAATCGCTCGCCGGAGCTGTTTCCCTTTTCCGTAAACCTGTCAATTCCGGATCTGCGGGCGTCGGAGCGGTTGGAAGTGGACCGACAGGGGCTCGATTTGATCATGGTGGGGTGCCGGGAACGGATCGGATGAGCCAATCTGACCGTATCCGGATCATCTAAGTTAAATTTCACACTGTTCATGCCGGGCTTGTCAAAAACTGCGCCGCTTTCACGGCACCGTCGAAGTGGAGCCCTTCAAAATGGCTTCCAAGTCCCAGGAAATCCTCAAGGAAGTGGTGCAGCATTTGGCGGGACAGGTCGGTGCTCAAGTCACCATTTCCATCGACATTTCCGCTTACTTTCCCGACGGCGTTTCTGACGATGTCGTCCGTACGGTGACGGAAAACTGCCGGACGCTAAAGTTCAAGATCAGCGGATTTGAAGAGGAGTGAAAGACCAAGCAGCGGGTACCGATTTCGTTCGCTGAGACAGACGGTAGCCGGGAAGGCGATTTTCGCCGAGTGACTCTCCACCTCTTGGAGACGAGGCGAAATATCGCCTCCTCTCTGATTTTTTGCCAACAGGTTGAGCGGGTATCGATGTAGGTATCCGCTCATTTTTCTTGTGGACAGAAACTTACCCGGTATGCGATTTTGATTCCGAAAACGTTTTTCGTTGGTTCGGCTAATCACCGCGAAGGCTGGGAAAATGCGAATCTGCATTTTTCAAACATTGGTTTTACACCGACTTTCTCCATTTAAAATGGCATGGGACGCCGCCCATCATGGGTATGGCTTATGTAAAAAATCGTTACGGTCCCGTTCCCGCCCGTCGCGGCTTCTTCTTTCCTATCTTGAAGAAGCCGATCCGGCGGGAGGAGATGGAACATGG
The DNA here is from genome assembly GCF_003001905.1 of Planifilum fimeticola. NCBI lineage: Bacteria > Bacillati > Bacillota > Bacilli > Caryophanales > Thermoactinomycetaceae > Planifilum > Planifilum fimeticola. Next base: position 53,749 of record NZ_PVNE01000001.1, on the reverse strand, counting down.
CGGGGAAATCGTCGGAGAGTATGTGGAGGGATTGCCCGCAGAGCGGGCTGTTCCGCTAAAGGAAGATGAGCTGGAAACGGTGGAATACGTCATTGACAAGTTGCGGGGAATGAATGCCAAACGGATCTCGGAGTTTTCCCATGAGAACCGGTTTGGATCAACACGCCCCTGAAGGAGATGATCCCGTATTCCATAGCGGATACGCTGCAAATCGGTTGAGGCAATAAGTTGAAGATGGTATGTCCAACCATTCTAAAGCCGGTATTGTTGCCGGTTATTTTGTTTGCTGCCATGTGAATTTAACCGTTTCTCGAAGGCGAATTGCTGGGGCTGTCGCTTTTCAATCTCCCGAGGGGGAAAATGAAATCAGTTTGGCAGACTTTGTGGCGGGTATCAATGGTCTAGTGAAGGTGAGAGAAGGGGGGACCATCATGAACCAAAATCGGCAACGGGAATATCCGACGGAGCTTCGGATCGGGGAGGTGGTCCTGCGGGGGGCGGTGCATCGCCCCGGCTATTCTCCCCATCCCGCGGTGATTCTGTACCACGGCTTTACGGGAAACCGGATGGAAAGCAAGTGGCTGTTCGTCCAATTTGCGCGAAGGTTGGCTGCAGAGGGTTGGGGTTGCGTTCGTTTTGACTTCTCCGGTTCCGGGGAGAGCGACGGGGAATTTAAGGAAATGACCCTGGGCAGGGAGATCGAAGAGGGAAAAGAGATCCTGCGATATGTCCGCCAAATGGGGGGCGTCGATCCCGAGAAGGTGTTTTTGTGCGGGTTCAGCATGGGCGGGGTCGTGGCGACGCACGTCGCAGCTTCGATGCCCGAGTGTGTCCGGGGACTGTGCCTGTGGGCGCCGGCGGGCAACATGCGGGAAAAAGTGGAGGAGTATTTCCGGACGGGCATTCCGCTTCCCGACGGCGGGGTGGATCTGGAGGGGGTGACACTGGGGCGCCCCTTTTACGAGGAATTGAAGGAATGGGATCTTTATGAGGGAATTTCCTCCTACAAGGGTCCGGTTTTGATCCTGCACGGGGACCGGGATGAGTCGGTTCCGCTCGAATGGGGCCGGCGGTATTTGCAGGTGTACGGCGCGTCGGCCCGCCTGCATTCCATCCGGGGAGCGAATCACGTGTTTTCCCGAATCTCCTGGAGGGAAGAGCTGTTTTCCGAAAGCATCGCCTTTTTCAAAAGCGTTCTCGGGTCGGAACAAGGAGCCTGATCGGAAACGCCCCAAAAAAAAGCAAACGCACCGGGTGAAAGGTGCGTTTGCTTTTTAGGAGGGGACAAAGGCAGCGTGATGATAAAGGATGGATGGTTCATAACCGAACGGCGTCCTTTGACCGATGGATTCAGTCGTCGGCGGAAGTGCTGTAACGGCTGCTGGAGATGTGGGGGGAGCTGGAGGACCATATTCTGTTGCTTTCCCACCCGCAGTAAGGGGGGCGGTGGGGATGGCGATGGCGGTGGGGAGGTTTGTGACAGCTTCTCTTCATATGTTTCATGATTTTGTAGGCTCTTTTGACGTGATGATAAGCTTCGTGGAAGCGGGGATCCATGGCACAGGGATGGTGGTGGGGCCAAGGGTGCATCATCGGTGGATGGTGGTGGCCGGAAAGAAATCGGAACATGCGCTTTTCACTCCTCATGTGGGATTTGGACGGGTCAACCGCACCGTACACTGATATCATATGTGGGTCGTTCCGCGGCGCCACGGGGAAGATGGCCCATTTTGCGGGCGGGATCAATCCGGCGGGGCTTTCACGCGGCCGGAGGCGGGGACGGCGCCGGATTCCATCGGAATTTTTCGGGGCGATTCGACTAAAACACTCAAATAACACGAAAGAAGTTTTATTTTACGACAAGTGGGGAATATTTATCACAAGATTCTTACAAGCTTGACCATGGAATGGACACGAAGCCCGTCGTGATATACATTGGAACGGGAGGGACGAGAGGGGTGCACCGTTTTTGAAAAATGCCTGATTTCTCGGATATCTCCCGCATATATTGCATAGTGTTGACGGGAGGGTAGACGATGCGACCGAAGGTGTTGGTGACGAGGAAATTGCCGCAGCAGGCGCTGGAGCGGTTGGAGCGGCACTGCGACGTGGATCTGAACGGGGAGGACCGTCCTTTGACCCGGCAGGAACTGTTGAACCGGATCCGGGACAAGGACGGGATACTCTCGATGCTGACGGACCGGATCGACGCGGAATTGATGGATGCCGCTCCAAAGTTGAAGGTGATCAGCAACTACGCGGTGGGATTCAACAACATCGATGTGAAGGAAGCCACCCGCCGCGGGATTCCCGTGACCAACACGCCGGGAGTGCTCACCGAATCGACGGCGGATCTGACCTGGGCTTTGATCATGGATGTGGCGCGGAGAGTGAGCGAAGGAGACCGGGTGACCCGAGCCGGCCGGTGGCCCGGATGGTCTCCGATGTGGATGCTGGGACAGGATGTCCATGGGGCCACCCTGGGGATCATCGGGATGGGACGGATCGGCAAGGCTGTCGCCCGCCGGGCGCGGGGCTTTGACATGCAAGTGATTTATTATTCCCGCACCCGCCTGCCCGAGGACGAGGAGCGGGCGCTCCGTGCCTCCTACCGCCCGTTGCCGGATTTGCTGCGGCAGGCTGATTTCGTCTGCCTGCACGCTCCCTACAGCGAAGAGACGCACCATCTGATCGGTGCCGCGGAACTGGCCATGATGAAATCGACCGCCTATCTGATCAACACGGCGCGAGGCCCTCTGGTCGACGAACAGGCTTTGGTCCGGGCGTTGCGGGACGGTCAGATCGCGGGGGCGGGATTGGACGTGTACGAACGCGAACCGGAGTTGGCGGAAGGTCTGGCCGAGCTGGATAACGTGGTGTTGTCCCCGCACCTGGGAAGTTCCACCCGGGGAACCCGCCTCCGGATGGCGAAGGTGGCGGTGGAAAATCTGTTGGCTCCCCTTAAGGGGAAACGGCCTCCCCATCTGGTCAACGAAGAGGTTTGGCGGCGGAGAAGAACCCCTTGATCCTGAACCTTTCGGGGTCCCGCTTCACAAACCACAGGATGCCCAGGAGGAGAATGAGGGTGACGGCGACGCCGCCCTCCAGTCCGAAGGGACCACCGGTCAACCAGTCGGGTCCGCTTTCCGCAGCCTCCACCAGGGGGGCGGGGGTCAGCCGCAAACCGGAGACCGGGAGGGAAAGGGCGTCCTGGGTCAAATTCCAGGTGAAATGCAGTCCGATGGGCATCCACAGGTTTCCCGCCGTTTCCTTGATGACGCCCAGGAGGATGCCGGCGAGAAACAGGTTGAACATCGGCAGCAGGGATGTATGGGGATTGAACAGGTGGAGGAAAGAAAAGAGCAGGGAGGTGGCGATGATGCCGCCCCATGTTCCGAGGCGCTCCACGAGCAACGTTTGTACATACCCGCGGGTGAAAATTTCTTCCCCTGCGGCGACCGCCAAATAACCGAAGGCGGCTGACAGGACCGAGAGGAGAACCGCTGCGTCCCAGCGAACCGCAATCACTTCCAAGTACGGACTTGGCCAAAGGAGGAGGAACACCGTGCCGATCATCATCATGCCGATTCCCGATCCGATGGCAAAGCTGCGGAAGGGGGCGGCGATCAATCCCATGTCCTCCAGAGGGCGTTTCTCCAAAGCGATCCAGGTCAGGAAGGAAGCACCGATGAAGGCCGCTTCCTGGGGGAAGATGGACCACAGGAGTGGCTCCTCCGGGACCCAGGGGGAAAGGAGCAGGGAAATCAGAAGCGTACCCGTCATGGCCAGTCCAAAGGTGAGGATCAGTTTGCCCAACAGTTTCAGCCATTCCATGGGGAGACCTCCTTAATCCTCGCGGGAGAATGGTGTTTTCCAGTATAAGCGATTTCAAAAATTGGAGCAAAATTCGTCGACGGAGATCTTGGAATATGGATTCAGATGTGCTAAGATACCTTGAAGTGCGACCGGTTTGGGATGCAGTCAGGAACCTCCGAAAAAAATTTTAGACAAGTGGTTATATGTAACCGCTTTCAGGGGTAATGAAAATGTTGTATACGGCTTGTCCGAAACTCCTCCATGAAGGGGGCCGACATCGGCAACGGTTGAAAGCCGAAGAATCCGGAGCGGTCCGGGTGGTCGAAAGACAGCAATTTGACGATTCAAATTCCGGGAAGCGGGAATATTATTATGACGTGTGGCCGGAAACTCTCAGGGCTGGCAGCGGGCCGGAAACCCATCTGGGGGAAACCCGATTGTCAGGACTTCATCGCCGGTAATCCCAACACGTCAGCCCCGGCCCGGATGAACCCCGGTACTCCGTTACAGGATCCCCCTGCGAGGAGGGTGCCTCTGTTTGCGGGGGCATTTCCGGCAGGCCGACAGATCATATCCTGGCCATGCACCGAAACCGTCATCCCCCATCAGCGGATGCGCATTTCGGTGCCGGCAGATCATGCCGCCGACAGCGAAGGGGGTTTAATCCCTCCGGTTCTCGATAGATAAAGGGAAAGATTTGCACCGGACGGGAATTCAGAGTTACAGGCCATATTGCATAAACAAACAATTTGGCCGACAGGGAGGAATCGGTATGATCCAGAAAAAAGAGGTACTTTTGACCGAAGAAGGCCTTGTAAAAGTGAAGGAGGAGCTTGAATACCTGAAAACCCAAAAGCGTCATCAGGTGGCTCAACGTCTGAAGGAAGCCATCTCTCAGGGGGATCTCAGCGAAAACTCCGAGTATGACGCTGCCAAGGAAGAGCAGGCATTCGTCGAATCCCGGATCATTACCCTGGAGAACATGGTCCGGAATGCGAAGATCATCGACAAGAACGGGGATAAAAACTTCGTTTCCGTCGGTGCCAAGGTAACCATCCAGGAATTGCCCGACGGCGAGGTGGAGACATATACGATTGTCGGAAGTGCGGAATCGGATCCCATGTCCCAGAAAATCTCCAACGAATCACCGATCGGATCCGCTCTGATCGGCAAGCGCGAAGGGGAGGTCGTCAGCGTACCTGCACCGGATGGGACGATTCAGTTCAAGATTTTGAAAATCGAATGACGTAACCTCGCAGGCACCCCGACGGGGTGCGCTTTCATTTGGGTCAGCGGTGCCGTGGAATAAACCGCTCCCGCCATCCCCATAATAGTGGAGGACCATGTTTTGGAAAAGGGCGGGATGTCAATGCGCAGGCGGGTCGTGATCACCGGTTTTGGCGTTCTCACTCCGATCGGCATGGACCCGGAAACGTTCTGGTCCGGGTTGATGGCCGGGAAGAGCGGAGTGGGGCCGATCACCCGCTTTGATCCGTCCGGATTTCCCACCACCATCGCCGCGGAGATCGACGGGTTCGATCCCCTGGACTACATGGATCGAAAAGAGGCGCGCCGCATGGACCGGTTTGCCCAGTACGGCCTGGCGGCCGCCCGTCAGGCCCTGGAGCGGGCCGGTTTGAGGATCGAGGGAAGAGCCGCCGAAAGGGTCGGGGTGATGGTGGGAACGGGCAGCGGAGGGCTGGACATGATCCAGCGGGAATACAGCCGCGTGCTGACCCAGGGGCCGGATCGCCTCAGTCCGTTCCTGGCTCCGGCCATGCTGGCGAACATGGCCTCCGGAGAGATCGCCGTGGCCACCGGCGCCCGGGGGGTGTCGGCGGCGGTAGTCACCGCCTGCGCCACCGGCGCCAGCTGCATCGGCGAAGGCATGAGGGCGATCCAGTATGGAACGGCCGATGTCGTGATCGCCGGCGGGGCGGAGGCGCCGATCACGCCCCTCGGCCTCGCCGCCTTTTCCAAAATTCGCGCCCTGTCCCGCCGAAACGACGATCCCGAAAGGGCGTGCCGGCCCTTCGACCGGGATCGGGACGGTTTTGTGGCCGGAGAAGGGGCCGGGGTGGTCATCCTGGAGGAGGCGGATCACGCCCGGAGGAGGGGGGCAAAGGTTTTGGCGGAATTGGTCGGATATGGCGCCAGCACGGACGCCTATCACATTACCGCCCCCGATCCGGAGGGCGCGGGAGCGGTTCGGGCGATGCGCCTCGCCCTTGCCGAGGCGGGGATGACTCCCGACCGGGTGGATTATATCAACGCCCACGGAACCGGCACCCGGTTCAATGATGCGATCGAAGCGACGGCGATCAAGAAGGTGTTCGGGGCGCACGCCCGCAAGGTTCCGATCAGTTCCATCAAATCGATGATCGGCCATCTGCTGGGGGCCGCCGGGGCGGTGGAGTTGATCGCTTCGGTGCTGGCGATTCGGGACGGGATCATCCCGCCGACCATCAACTGCGATCATCCCGATCCGGAGCCCGATTTGGATTATGTCCCTCATCGGGCGCGGCGAAGGGATGTTCGGGTTGTGATGAGCAATTCCTTCGGTTTCGGCGGTCACAATGTGAGCCTGATCGTCAGGCGGTGGGAGGAATAGCCGTTTCTGCGCCCGGGATGTCCCGAAAAAGAAAAGGGGCTATCCATGACCGGAACCTGAAAAAAGCCGGAGGGGCAGAGCCGCTTGGCCTTTGCGCGAGCGGTTCGACCCCTCCGGTCCGTCTTACAGCCCCCGTTCCTTCAATTGATCCAACAGCACCGTCAGCGGGCGGTCGGTCCGGTATTCCACCCAGTGATTCCGCCCGTTGCGGATCAGCAGCCTCGGAGGGTCCCAGGCGGATTGGGGGGCAGTGACGGCGATTTCCCGGATCGGATATCCGACGGGGGAATCGGAAAGTACAACGGGGGTGGGGAAGCGAAACAGGAAGTATTCGGCCGGCATTTGCGGAAAAGAGGTCCCCGTCATCTGTTGGATCCCCTCCAGCACCCGTTCCACCTCCACGTGGATGAGGCGGGTGACCGGAATCGGACGGGCATGACCGGAATGGACGCGGTAAACCTCCACCTTGGACACTCTGGGCGGAACTTCCGCTTCCGCGTTTCCCCCGAAGCCGAGGGCGGCCACAAGGAGGACCAGGGAACAGGCGAGAATCCGACGGCGGGAAGAGATTGCGCCGGACAAGGACATTCCCTCCTTCGGCGGAAGGTTATATTCTTTTTTTAGTTTGGGGATGTGCGAGGAGAAACATACTTGCCGTTTAAAGGCTTTCTTTTGGCTCCGTACGGTTTTATGCCGTTTTTTCTATGGAGAAGGTGACTCCGGCAGTGTATCATGGGATTAAGACATTTTACCCGGGGGCGGGGAGGTGGCATGGTGAAATCCTTTACATTCGTACATACGGCCGATCTTCACTTGGACAAGCCCTTGGAGGGTTGGCGGGGCGGTCAGGAACAGCTTCTGGCCCGTCGGGAAGAGTTCCGCCGGACCTTCGATCGGATTGTGGATCTCGTGAAACGGCGCCAGGCGGATTTTTTGTTTATTGCCGGCGATCTGTTGGAACATCGTTATGCCGGGAGATCGACGGTCCGATTCGTGATGGAGAAACTGGAGGAACTGTCCGGGACGAAGGTGCTGATCGCGCCCGGAAATCACGATCCCTACCGGCCGGACTCCTGGTACCGGACCGAGCGGTGGCCGGATCACGTGCACATCTTTTCATCCGAATGGGAGCACCATTATTTTTCGGAATATCACCTTCACCTGTACGGAAAAGGGTTTGCAGACTACGAGGAATCCACCCCTTCGCTTCCCGAGATCCGGGATGACGGAGGAAAGCGCATTATGGTGACTCACGGCACCTTGACGGACAGAGAGGAGACCTCCCCGTACTTCCCCCTTCAACGGGAGGCGTTGGCGGCGCTGGAGTTGGATTATGTCGCGTTGGGTCATATTCATCAGCCCTCCACGATCCGTCTGTCCAATGAATGCCGGACCGTCGTCCGATACCCCGGATCTCCGGAGGCGGTGCGCTGGAAGGAGACCGGGGAGCGGACCGTGACGGTGGGGACCGTCGGCGAGGGCGGGCTGACGGTGGAAACGGTGCCGGTCCACACTCGCCGCTGTGAGATCGATCAGGTGGACATCACGGGCTGTGAGACGCCGGAGGAGGCCGTCCGCCGGGTGACGGAGAAGATTTCGGGCGAAGAGCGCGAGGCTTACCGCAGGATTCATTTCACGGGATATCGACCTCGGGATTGGTCGATCTCCGTCGAGTGGGCGTCGGGGCAGCTCAGGCAGGCGGGGTTTCACTACGTGGAATGCGTGGATGAGACCATCCCCGATTACGATCTGGAACAGCTGCGGCGGGAAAACGGGGTGGTCGGCGTGTTTGTCCGCAGAATGGAAGAGCGCATCAGCTCAGCCGAACCCAACGAGCAAAAATTGTTGAAACGGGCCCTGTACAAAGGACTGGATGCCCTTTTGAGCAGAGAGGTGGTCCGGGGATGAGGATATCGCGGGTCTTCTTTCGCGGTTTCGGCCGGTGGGTGGGTCAATCCTTTCGGTTTTCAGAGGGAATCAACCTGATCGAAGCGCCGAACGAATCGGGAAAATCCACCCTGCTTCAGGGAATTACGGCATTGCTGTACGGCGGGAAAAAGGAGGGGGTAAACAAGCGCCAGCGGGCTTCCTGGCATGAACGATTCCAACCCTGGCAAGGGCGCGAATACGGCGGGGAAATCGATTTCCAAATCGGCGACCGAGAGTACCGCCTCATCCGTTCCCTGGAATGGCCGGAGGACCGGGAGCAGCTGGTGGATCTCAAGACGGGCCGGGATGTCACCGAGGAGTATCCCTTCGATGCCCGGAAGGACCGGCGGTTCGTGGAGACCCATTTGGGGTTGTCGAGGGAAATGTTTCGTCGCATCGTGTTTCTCACCTCCGAATCCCTGGCAGGGGAAGAACAGGTGGTGGAGCGGATTCGCCGGCTGATCGCCCAGGGGGAAGAGACCGAGATCACGCCGGTCCTGAACTGGCTGGAGTCGGAAATCCAGCGGATCGGGAAAACGCCCCAGGCCCGCACCAAACCCTACGGCATGGCAGTGAGCCGCAGGGACTCCCTGGAGCGCGATGTGACGGAGATCCGCTCGACGCTTCAGGAACTGGACAAGGACAAGCAGCGCCTGGGAGAGATGCGCGAACGGCTTAGGGCGCTTGAATCCGAACGGGAGAGGGCCGGAAAACGGCTCGGCCAGCTCCGGGAACGCCTGGAAGCGGCCAAGCGGAGAACCGCCCTGGACCAGCGGAGAAATTATCTGGCGGTGCAGGCGGAGTCGATGCGGGAGAAGCTGAATTCGCTGGCGGATCTGGAGCGGGAAGAGACTGCCCTCAGAGAGAAGAGGAAAGAGGAAGAACCCCCCCATCTCCTCACCCGGGAGGAGTGGGAAGAGCTTAGGCAGCTGGCGGAAGAGCGAAATGACGCCCGCCGCCGTCTTTCCGAAAATGCCGAGCGTTACCGGAAGGCGAAGGAGGAGTTGTCCTTCCTGGAAGAGGAGAAAAGCTGGCTGCTCGAGCTGGACGAAGAGGAGATGCAGCGCCATCTCTACCGTCTGGAGGAGGTGCTGCAGCGGGAGGAGGAGATCGCCCAGGCGGCGGAAGGGGAAGCGGAAGTGGAAGAGGACGAATCCGATCTTCGCCGGTTGGAAGAGGATTGCATGGCGATGTCCGACCTGCAGGGGCGGGAGGATGTTTACCGGCGGGAAAAGCGCCGCTGCGAGGAAGAAGTATCGTTTCTCGCCCGACAGGTGGAACTCCAGGAAAAGCGGAAAGCACGGCAACAGCGGGAGGAGATGCTCCGCGAAGCGCTGGATGCCCTCGTCCCGCCGGTTCCCACCGACGCTCCCTGGAAATGGATGTGGATCTCCGGTCTGGCGCTGACCGTGGCGCTGATCGTCCTCTGGCCCTGGGGATCGGTGGTGACTCTTCTCTTTTCCGCCTTCGCCGCTTATCGCTGGATGAAGCAGCGGGCGATGGACCGGGAGGCCCTGGAAAATTGGGAACTCCGGAGGCGGAGATTGGAGGAAGACTGGAACAAACTGCGACAGGAAGCGGATTCGGACGGGGCCGAGACGGAAAAATGGGATACGAAGCAAATGTTGCAGGATGCCCGCAATCACCTCGACCAGCTGGAGCGCGAACTGGATGAGGTGCTCCGGCAGCAGGAGGCGATCCTTCGCCGCTGGGATGCCGATTCTGCCCTGGATCTTTACCGGAAGCGGGACCGGATCCAGGAGAGGAAGCGGGAGGTGGAATGGGCCCGATCCGCCCGCGAGAAAAACCGGAGCCGGTTGGCGGAATTGCGTCGGGATGCGGAGGCCTGGAATGATTCCCTGCTGGAGCGGCTGGGGCCGTTTGATCCGGAACAGTGGCATGCCTCCTTGTCCCAAGTCCTCCGGGAGGCGCGGGAGGTGAAGGAGAGGGTTCATCGACTCCGGACGGATCTGGAGGCTCTCCGCGCCGATTCTTCCCGGTGGGAGGCGGTCCGCGCGGAAACGGTCCGCCGGCTTCAGCCCTGGTTTGAGCGTTTGGGCACCGACCAGTTCCCCGAATGGGAGGAATGGTTCCTGCGGAGCGAACGGGTGCGGGAGCTGGATGACAGGCTGGAGGAGATCGAAGAGAAGGCCGCCCGGCTCAAGCAGCTCCGGGAAGAGGAAGAATGGGATAAGCGGCTGGAGGAACTGGAGCAGGAGCTTGTGGAATTGGAGCAGCGCCTGTACGAGGAGGAAGCGGAGAGCGAAGTGCCGGATGAAGAGGAACTCCGGAAACAGGTAATGCAGGCGGAAACGGAATTCCAAGCCCTGGAGGAGCAATGCCGGAAGCAATCCGAAGAAGTGTTTCGCCTCTCGACGCGGATTCACACCCGCCTCGACCGGATTCCGCCCCTGTCCGATGCCGAAAGTCTGCTGAGGGAAGCGGAGGAGCGGGTGGCCGAGCTGGAGGAAGAGCGGACGGCCCTGGAGATCGCCAAGGAGGAATTGGCCGCGGCGCTGCGCCAGGTGCAGGAGGATATCGCTCCCCGGCTGACTCCTCACGCTTCCCACTGGATTCGCGAGGTGACCCGGGGGCGGTATGAAAACCTGATGATCGACCCGACGGACGGGATCCGCCTCAGCGTGTTTGTGCCCGAAACCGGCGAACGCAAAGAGATCGACCAGCTCAGCCAGGGAACGATCGACCAGATGTATTTTGCCCTGCGTCTGGCTTTGATCCGGCTTTTCTCCGAAGCGGGCAAGACGCCCTTGCCCATCATTTTGGATGACAGCCTGGTGCACTTCGACGAAGATCGCCTGCGGGAGGCCCTTCGCATCCTCGGAAAACTCTCCGATGAGCACCAGATCCTCCTGTGCACCTGTCAGAACCGGGAGCGCCTTCTCCTGGAGGAAGAGGGGATTGCCTTCCAGCGGGTCCAGTTGGAGACCTCACCGCAGACGGCCGCTTCCGGCACGGGATGAAGATCATAGAATAGGGAGACGGAAAGCGGTGAAGAAGGGGGTGGAGAGCCGTACTTCCCAAACATCATGTGGCAGCGACCGGCATCGTGCTCAACCGGGACGGAAAAGTGCTCCTGGTCCGCCGCCGGGACAACGGGAACTGGGAACCCCCGGGCGGAGTGGTCGAGCTGGATGACAGCCTGGAAGGGGCGGTGGCTCGTGAAGTGAGAGAGGAAAGCGGCATCGAGGTGGACGTGATCCGGCTGTCCGGAGTATATAAAAACGTCGGAGCCAAGGGAACGCATGTGGTCAGTCTGGTCTTCCTCTGCCGGGCCGTCGGCGGAAAGCCGACCACCGGGGATGAAACCTCCGAGGTGGGCTGGTTTTCGGCGGAGGAAGCCATGCGCCTCGTCTCCCGAGAGCGGATGCGGATTCGGCTCCAGGATGCCCTGAGCGGCCGGGAGACGCCCGCCGTCCGCTCCTTTATGACCCCGGAAAAAAGGAATTGAAAAGCCCCCTGCCGGCGAGCGGCGGGGGTTTTTAGATGTGCGTAAGACGGAGGAGGGATGCGAGAGGTTCGTCCGCAAGTTTTTCGGCGATGGACCCGGCGGGATTCCACTTGCCGGATCACGGACGCAACGGTTTTCATATCCGGGTTTTTCCCTGGATCGCCAATCGGGAAATCCATGGATGAAACGTCCCTGTCCCATTTGACGATCAACTTTTGGAAGGCGCTTTAGAAAAAACCGGCAGCCATCCCGATCCGAGGAATGAGCTGCCGCCTTTTTTCTGAAAAAGACCGTTGGTGCGCGATTGCCGCAAAGGGCAATGGCTGTCACTCCGCCCCGATTCCGGTATTGGAGCGGACGTACAGTTCGGGGAATTTCTGCTCGGATTCCGGTTCCTTGCTCAGCAGGGTTCCGAGACAGGCTCCCAAAAATCCGATGGGAACTGATAGAATGGCCGGGTTGTTCAAGGGGAAGATGGCGTCGTCCCCCATGAAGTTGGGGCTGATCAACACCAGCACGACGGAGCCGATCAGTCCGGACAAGATGCCCCACACCGCTCCCGAAGTGTTGAAGCGTTTCCAGAATAGGGTGAACAGGATGACCGGCAGGTTGGCGCTGGAGGCGACGGCGAAGGCCAGGGCCACCAGGAAGGCCACGTTCATGTCCTTCGCGACCAGGGCGAGGATGATCGAAACCACGCCCACTCCCACCGAAGCGATCTTGGCCACCCGCATTTGCTCGGCTTCCGTCGCCTTTCCGCCGCGCAACACGTTGGAGTAGAAGTCGTGGGCAAAGGCGCCGGCGGCGGAAATCACCAGTCCGGCGACGACGGCCAGAATCGTGGCGAAGGCCACCGCCGAGATGAAGGCGAGGAAGAGGTTTCCACCCAGCGCTTCGGCCAACAGCGGTGCGGCCATGTTCCCGGCCTTGTCGGCGGCGGTGATGTTCTCCTGTCCGACGAGCAGCGCCGCGCCGAAGCCGAGGAAGGTGGTCATGATGTAGAAGGCCCCGATGATGAACATGGCCCACACCACGGAGATCCGGGCTTCACGGGCCGACGGGACCGTGTAGAAACGGATCAGGATGTGGGGGAGTCCGGCCGTCCCCGCCAGCAGGGCGATGCCCAGGGAGATGTTGTCGAGGGGGTTGTCATATTGCAGGCCCGGCTCCAGGAATTCCTGACCGTATTTGGCGGAGACTTCGTTGAACATGTTTACCAGGCTGAAATTGTAATTGGCCAGGACCAAAATGCTCAGCAGAATCGTTCCGGTCATCAGCAGCACGGCCTTGACGATCTGCACCCAGGTGGTGGCCAGCATGCCGCCGAAGGCCACATAGAGGATCATCAGCACGCCGATGATGATGATCGACCATTCGTAGTCGATGCCCAGCAGCAGCTTGATGATCCCGCCGGCCCCGACCAGCTGGGCGATCATGTAGAAGGTGGAGATCGCCAGGGTGCTCAGGGCCGCCGCTGAGCGGACCGGTTTGGCCTTCATCCGGTAGGCCAGCATGTCGGCGATCGTATACCTTCCCGAATTGCGAAGGGGTTCCGCCACGATCAGAAGCACGACGAGATAGGCGACCAGCCAGCCGACGGAATAGAGAAAGCCGTCGTAGCCGAACAGGGCGATCAGTCCCGCGATCCCGAGGAAGGAGGCGGCGCTCATGTAATCCCCGGCGATGGCGATGCCGTTTTGCCAGCCGCGGATGGACCGGCCCGCCGCGTAGAAGTCGGTGGTGGTCCGGGTGCGTTTGGCGGCCCAATAGGTGACGTACAAGGTGATGGCGACGATGATACAGAAGAGGACAAAGGCCGTCGTGTTCATCGCTCATTCCCCTTTTCTTTGGCAACGATTTTTTCGACGAGACGATCCGTCTTGTTGGCATTCCGGACATACAGAATGGCGATGATCCAGGCCATGAAAAACTGGGAGAGGGCGAACAGATACGCCCAGTTCAGGGCACCTGCAACCCGGGTGTTCAGAAAATCGAAATACCCGGTCAGGATGGGAAGGGCGAAATAGTACACGGCAAAAATCACCGTTGCGGGGATGATAAACCGCTTTTTACGGGACATCATTTCCTTGAACTCCGGAGTGTTTGCGATCCGTTCCCAATCGCGGGAAGGGGATCGGGGTTCCGCCTGTTGCGGTTGGTTGGCCATACAGACACCTCCCGGAATGAGAGTGGAGTGGTGCGGTTTTTTTCAAACCGCCCCGCCTTTGCAAGCGCTTACTCTTTTTCTATTATATTTAGAAAATACACCCCATTGGGAAATTGGGGTGTGAAATGCGTTTTGGCGCGCGCGAATTGCAGGGAGGTCCGACTGAAACGTCAATATTGGCGCAACAATTCGAAAAGGGGCTTGACCGCGGAACGGCTGACGGGAATTTTCGTGTCCTCCTTGTTTTTCAGGATCAGGTTGCAGGCTCCGTTAAACCAGGGGACGATTTCCTTGATGTAATCGAGATTGACCAGATAGCTCCGATGGGAACGGTAAAAGGGGTAGTTCCGGAGCATTTCCTCCAATTCCTGCAGGGTGATCTTGGCGTAGATGACCTCCTTTTCCGTGTGAATGGCCACCCGCCGGTTGACGCGCACGGCGTAACAGATGGTCGCCGGGTCGAGAACCACCACCTTCTCCCCGTCCTCCACCAGCAGTTTGGAGGAACGCAGTTTCGAATCCGGAAAGGGCGAAGGCGGGTTCTCTTTGCCGTTCCGAAGACGATCGCTTTTTTTCTTTGGGGAGGTTTCGGCACGGTCCCGATCCGACATCGCCCGGCTCAGCTGGAGCGCTTTGCGGACGCGGGCCATCGCTTCGTGCAAGCGTTCCGGATCGAAGGGCTTCAGCAGGTAGTCGACGGCCTCGAGGTCGAAGGCCTGGACGGCGTACTCATCGTAGGCGGTGGTGAAGACAAACAGAGGGGGCGTTCCGTCCGAAACCCGGCTGTCCTCCCGGATTCTTCGGGCGGCGTCGATGCCCGACCGTTTCGGCATCTCGATGTCGAGAAAGATGACGTCCGGCCGGTATCGCCGGTACAATTGAAGGAGCTGTTGACCGTTTTCAGCGCTGGGGCACAGTTCCACGTCCTCTTCCTGGCGGATCAGATAGGCCAGTTCCTCCCGGGCCAGATGTTCATCCTCGGCGATCATCGCTTTAATCGACATGTGCGGTGACCTCCTCTCCTCGGTTTCTTTCATCCGATACCGGACAGGGGATCTGAAACGAGACGATGCTGCCGCCGGAGGGGCGGTTGGCAAAGCAAAGCCGGGCCTCTTCCCCGAAGAGGCGGATCAGGCGCTGGTTGACGTTGTAGATTCCCATGCCCCCGCTTCGTTCACCGCCCGGAGAAGGAAAAGGCATTTTTCCCAGCGTGGGGAGGATGTGCGGAGGAATGCCCTTGCCGTTGTCCTTGATCACCACCTGCAACCGCCGCTTGTCCTTCCGGTCACGGGTTAATTCGATTTCTACCAACCCCCCGTCGGATATGTCCTTCAACCCGTGTTGAATGCTGTTTTCCACCAGGGGTTGAAGGGTAAACGGCGGAATCGGAACCTGTTCGATTCCCTCTTCCCTTCGGTAGCGGATGTCCAGTTTTCCCCGGAACCGCACCCGGACGATCTCCAGATAAGCTTTCAGCTGCTGTTCTTCCTGCTCGAGGGGGACGAGGGAGGATGAGGCGAGCTTCATGCTGCTGCGCATAAAGGCCCCCAGATGGACGATGAGGCGCCGTGCCTGGGCGGGATCCACCCGGATCAGCGTGGCGATCAGGTGCAGGGTGTTGAACAGAAAATGGGGATGGATCTGGGCCTGCAGGTTGCGGAGCTCCGCCTCCTGCAGCAGCGCTTTCGCCTTTTCGGCGGCGATCATGTCCAACTGGTGGGAGAGGAGTTTTTCCAACCCCTGGGCGAAGGCGATCTCCACGGGGCGGATCTGCTGTTGCCGCTGAAAGTAGAGGATGATCTGTCCGACTTTCTCCCCCGTTTCAAAGATGGGAATGAGCAGGGCGGCCCGCAGGGGACAGCGCGGCCGGCCGCAGTCCATCCTCTCGTGGCCGGACACCATTCGGAGTCCCGTCTCTCCGATTCCGGCCGATTCCTCCTCCCGCGGCAGGGTTCCCCCTTCTCCGTGGCCTTTCGCTCCCCTTCCCGCATGGGCCAACACCCGTTCTCCGTCCGTTACCGCCACCGCCGCCACGTTGGTCAGCTCCCGGTTCAAAAGCTCCGCCAGCTCCCGGGCCGTCCGTCCGTTCAACCCCTGGCGGAGATGGGGAAGAGCGGTTTCGGCAATCTTGAAAGCCCTCCGCGTTTCCCCGGCGGCTTCCCGTTCCTTTTCCTCCAGGGCGACGCGGATCACGGCGGTGAAAATCGCGATTCCCACGCTGTTGCTCACCACGAGGGGGACGCCGACCGCGTTGACGAAGGGAATGGTCTCTTCGGGACGGGGGCTGAAGATCAGGAAAAGGTGCATGTACAGGATCGGTGCAAACATCCCGATGAACAGTGCCTTGAAGGGGGAGATCACCCGTTCCTGGGAAAAAAAGCGGGCGGTGAGTCCCGCCAGAAAGCCTGTGACCGGGTTGACGAGGCTGCTGGCCGCGATCAGATGGCCGCCGAGGGTGAAGGTGTATCCGGCGGTGATGCATCCGGCCCCCAATCCCACGGCGGGACCTCCCAGTAGACCGGCGATTACGACGGCCACGAGGCCGGAGCTGACCAGGGTTTCGTCTCCGGACAAGCTCGTGTACCATAAACCGGAGTAAAAGCGTTCCCCGTCGAAGATCACCCCGGCCTGGGTGCTGGCGATCCCGAACAGGCCGAAGATGGCGGAGTGGGAGAGGACGGTTTTGACGTTGATTTCCCAATCCAGGAGATAGCGGAAGGAAGGAATGCGCGTGAGCAAAAAGGCGCACAGAAGAAGCAAGGCGATGCGTTGCAGCAGGAGGATGGTCAGCTCTTGCATTCCTGGCTCCCGCCTTTCCGGGGATCGATTCCCGCATGCACCCGCAGCAGGATTTGATCGAACCGCCGCTCCTCCTCGGGGCGGCGGGTGAGCCAAGTGCCGAGCACGGCGGCGGCGAACCCGAGGGGAATGGCCAAGATCCCGGGGTTTTCCAGCTCCGTTCCTCCCGGAAGTACGAACCACAGGGAGGCGAGAAGTCCCGCAAGCATTCCCGCAACCGCCCCGAAGGCGGTGAATTTTCGCCAGTAAAGGGTGAGGAGCAGCAGGGGAAACTGGGTGGAACCCGCCATCATAAAGGCGAGGGAGACGAGAAAAGTGACGTTCTTCGTCTCCATCAACAGGGACAGGAGGATGGCCGAAATCCCGGTGACGGCGGCGGTTCCCTGGGCCACTTTCAGCTGCTGCCTCCTTCCCGCCTTCCCCCGGTGGAGAAGATGGTTGTAGATGTCGTGGGCGAAGGAGGAGGTGGCCGCGATCACCAATCCGGTCATCACGGCGAGAATGGTGGCAAAGGCCGCCGCCGAGAGGAAGGCCATGACGAAGTCGCCGCCCAGGGTGTAAGCCAAAAGGGGGGCCGCCAGATTTCCTTCCGGGTCGGCGGTCGCCAGCCGCTCCCAACCCACCAATGCCACTGCGCCAAGGCCGAGGACCAGCGTCATCAGATAAAAGGTGCCGATGATCCAGCTGGCGATCACGACGGATTGCCGGACGGCCTTTTGATCGCGAACCGTGTAGAAACGGATGAGGATGTGGGGCAAGCCCGCCGTGCCGAGGATCAACGTTAGGAGCAGGGAAAAGGTCTCGAAGGGGTGGGTCAGGAGGTTTCCGGACCGGAAAAAGCCCTCGGCGTAGGGGCTTTCCTCCGCCGCACGGGCCAGCAGCGCCCCCGGGTCCCAATGGAAACGGGAGAGCACGAGCAGACAGAGGAGAAAGGTGCCGGTCATCAACAGCACCGTTTTGATGATCTGGACCCAAGAGGTGGTGATCATGCCGCCGAACATGACATAAACGGTGATCAAGAGGCCGATGATCAGTACGGAAATTTGGTAGTCCAGCCCCAGCAGCAGCTGGATGAACAGCCCCGCGGCCATGAGCTGGGGAACCATGTAGAGCACGCAGATCATGATGGTGTTGAGAGAAACGATCAGGCGGATCGACCGCTTTGGAAACCGGGCGGCGATCACGTCCCCCAAGGTGTATGTTCCCAACCTGCGGACGGGCTCGGCGATGAAAAACAGCAGCAGGAGGTAGGAGATGAGAAAGCCGACGGCATAGAGAAAACCGTCAAAGCCGTAAAAGGCGATGGATCCCGTGATGCCGAGAAAGGATGCCGCGCTGATGAAATCGCCGGCGATGGCCAAACCGTTCTGGGTGGCGGTCAGATTCCCCGACACGATGTAAAATTGTTGCGGCGTCGTATTGGTTTTCGCCGCCCAATGGGTGATGATCAGGATGCCGGCCAGGATGGCGGCCAGAAAAATCAGGTGTGTCAAATTCATGGCCCGATCCTCTTAGCTCGGAAATGAAAGCGTTTTCCTCAGCCCGGACATTTTACCGCGGGATCCTCGTTTTCCGCCGGTTACGGGCTTTTCCTCTTTTCCGACTCACCGGTTGACAAAGCATGTTCGGACATTTCGTTCCTTCGGAGAGATTCCGCCGTCCGATCCCACCGGTTCGCTTGCCGAAGATACATCGCTCCCAGAATCCAGACGACGGCAAAGTGGGCGAAGGCGTACAGCCAGGCCCAGCTGAAGGGTCCCCACACGGGACGGTTCATCCTTTCCGGAAACCAGCTGATCAGCAGGGGAAAAAGGAAGTAGAAGGAGACGAAAAAGATGCCGGCGGAGAGGAGGAACCGCATTTTTTTCCGAAGAAAACGGTTAAATTCTTCTGAAGGAGCCCGGTTCCGCTCCTGATCCATCCCGGGTTCTTCCTTTCTTCGCGGGACTCCCGGCAAATCGGTATAATTATATATAGAGAATATTTTCTTATCTTTCTTTATACTATAATCAAAACAAACATTCAAGAAATAGGATAATATTGATATAAATTGAAAGAAGTTGCTGAAAATCCGGAGATGGACAGGGCGAGAAAAGGGAGGATGGCGGGAAACTGCATAAAAAATAAAGGCGACCGTTCCCGTCAAACCGGGATGTCGGTCGCCGTCCGCCGCCTCAAGCGGTTCCAGATCCCCTTGCAGGCCTCCACGGCGGTGTCCAGATCCTCCGCATCCAGGTGGATGGCGTCTCCTTCCACCTTTTCCTGGGAGTGCAGGTAGCGGGGATCGTAATACTTCTCAAGCAGGATCTCCACCACCCGTCGCCAATCGCGCTCCCCGATCCGGTAAGCCAGCTCCTTTCTGACGTCGGGAGGAAGGCGGCGCTCGATGCGGGAGACGGCCCCCGCCACCTGTTGCTGGAGGCGGTCCGGATCCGTTTCCCCGCGCAGATAGGTTTCGAGAATCCGCGACACCCGCACGTCAAAGGAGGCCTCCACGATCACCGGTATGCCGGCCGCCTTGGCTTCCTCCAGAAAATCGGGCATCAGCACCCGTCCGATCCGCTTGCTTTCCGCCTCCATGAACAGATAAGGCTCGTCCTTGAATCGCTCCAGGGCGTGGAAAAGCAGGGAATCGAACATTTTCTGGTTCCGCGGGCGGATTTCGCCCAGCGTCCCGAAGGCGGACCCTCGGTGACCCGCCATTTCCTCCAGGTCGAGCACGGGGACGCCCTCTTGGGAAAGCCGCTGCAGGATATCCGTCTTCCCCACGCCGGTCAGTCCGTGAAGGACGATCAGGCGGGCGCGCAGGTCGTAGGACTCCAGCCGGGAAACGACATACTGCCGATAGGCCCGGTAACCTCCCGCCAGCCGGTAGACGGGCCGGTCCGCCAGATCCAAAAACGTGGCGACCGCCTTGCTGCGCATCCCTCCGCGCCAGCAGAAGATGAGGGGTTCGCCCCCTTGGGTCGCTTCCTCCACCTGCTCCAGCAGGGAGGGGATTTTGGGGGACACGATGCGGACCCCCAGTTGAATCGCCTTTTTTCTTCCCTGTTGCTTGTAGCTCGTCCCCACGCGGGCCCGTTCCTCGTCGTCGAAGAGCGGCACGTTGACGGCCCACGGCACGGTCGCATCCGCAAACTCTCCGGGGGAACGGACGTCCACCCAGCGGAGACGGGGATTGTTGAGGGCTTCTTCCACGGATATTTCCCGAATCATCCCGTGTGCCTCCGATCGTGTGCATCGGCTTGATGCAAGTAACCTTTTCTCTGTATCATCATAACACACGCGCGGGGAAGTCCAAAAATCGGGGGTGAAAAATCCAGGAAGGCGCGCCTTTATCGCTTCTTCAGCTTCCGGAGCCGCGGTGATCGGGTTCGAGTACGGGGCTGGCGGCCGAATCGGAGGCCGGCACCGCCCGATCAAGGCTGGGAAACGGACAATATCGAGAGCAGGGAGGAAGCCATGGCACGAAAACGCTTGAGGGATTACGGACTTGAAGCGGGGGTTCTCCCGACGGGAAAGGAGAATGCGATCACCGACGTGGAGGGGGTTTTGGTGGGCCACTGCACCCTCCGGCAGGGGGAAGAGGTGCGAACCGGCGTGACGGCGATCCTGCCCCATCCGGGAAGCCTCTTCCGGGAAAAGCTGCCGGCGGCGGTGCATGTCATCAACGGGTACGGGAAAACCGTCGGACTGGTGCAGGTGGAGGAGCTGGGCACCCTCGAATCCCCCATACTGCTCACCAACACCTTCTCGGTGCCCGCGGTGACGGAGGGAGCCCTCCAATATCTGATGGAACGGGATGCCGGCATCGGCGAAGAGGCGGGTTCGGTCAACATGGTGGTGGCGGAGTGCAACGACAGCTACCTGAACGACATGCGGGGGCTGCACGTCCGCCCCGAACATGCCCGGGAGGCGCTCAGGAGGGCGCGGGGAGGTTCCGTGGAGGAGGGAAGCGTCGGCGCCGGGACGGGCATGGTCTGCTTCGGCTGGAAAGGGGGGATCGGCACCTCCTCCCGGCGCATTCCGGTCGGCGGTGACCGGTATCATATCGGCGTGCTGGTGCTTTCCAATTTCGGAAAAAGGGAGGATTTCCACCTGCTCGGCGTTCCGGTGGGGCGCTTGATGGAAGGACGCCCTCCGGAGAAGGAAGCCGACGGTTCCATCATCATCGTCGCGGCGACGGACCTGCCGATGGATGCCCAGCAGCTTCGCCGTCTGGCCAGGCGGGCGACGTTCGGGCTGGCCCGGACCGGCTCCTTCGCCCGGCACGGAAGCGGGGACATTGCGATCGCCTTTTCGACGGGCAACCGGATTCCGGCCGACCCGGACAGCGGCTTCCTTACGATCCGCCGCCTGCCGGAGGACGGGGAGCTGCTCTCCCTTTGCTTTCAGGCCGTGGCGGAGGCCACCGAAGAGGCGATCCACAATTCCCTGTTCGCGGCGGAGACGACCCTCGGGAAAAAGGGGCGACGAGTGGAGGCCCTGCCGGCGGAGCGGGCGGTGGAGCTGTGGAAGCGGAGCGCGGACCGGTGGATGCGAGCGGATTAGGCTTGTTCGCTCACCCGGGGAAACAGCACGTTGTTTTCCAGGTGAATGTGCTGGAACATGTCCGACTCCAATTCCTCCAATTTTTGAAACGTCAAGGTGTAGGTTCGGCAGGCACCTTCCGGCAGCCGGTAATCGTCCGTGATGTTCCTCATCTCTTTTAACAGCTCGCCGACGGCGCTGTGGTCGTCTTCCATCTTGGCGATGGTTTCGTTCGCTTTTTGAAAGGCCTCTCGGGTCCCCGCCCGTTCCGCTTCCTTGATGAGGGGGAACACCGTTCCCTCTTCCTCGACCAGATGCTGCTCCAGGTCCGTTTTCATTTGATGAAACAGGCGATGAAGCTGAGCCAGTTCGGGATGGGCACCGCCGTGCACCCGGAAGATCTTGGTGACAAATTCGCTGAGCAGGGGAAGTTCTTTGAGCAAATAGGCATGGTGGTTTTGCACGATGTGATCGATCAGGTCGCAAAGGGGCGCGTTTCGCCAGTCCACGTTCTGTTGTTGTTTTTCCAGGGCTTGTTGATGAAGCCGGTTCAACTCTTCCAGGAAGTTTTTTTCGTCGATTCCTTTTTGCCTCAAGGCTTCGGACAGGGGGCGGCCGCCGCCGCAGCAGAAATCGATTTTGTATGTCTTCATCAAATTGCTGGCGCTGGGAAAGGCGGCGACGATCTCACCGACGGTTTCGGAACCGGTAAATTTCCGTTCCATAAATCTTCCTCCTTTTGCAGGGCTTTAGGTTTCAACGCAGAGGTTGAAACGACGACAGGAAGCGGCTTAAGCCCATATTACCCCGGGAAAGCGACGGATCCTGTGATGTCGGTCACATTGTTCCGCCTTGTCGTCGATAAAGCCCGCAAAAATGCCGGGAAGGGTCATGAGAAACCCTTCCCGGCTTGTATTGGGTCAGTGCTTCCTGCCGTCCACGTACCGGCCGTAATCCGGCAGGGCGATGCGGTCAAACTCCCGAACGAGCCGCTCCAATCCCCCGGTCAACTCCTCGCCGGAGACGGGAACTCCGTGACCGGTGATGGCGCGGGAGGGGGTTAAGGCATGAAGCCGCTTCACGGATTCCCGGGCCGACGGCCAATCCGTCGTCCAATAGCGGGGAGGCCCGCTGATTTCCTTCTGCTGCATGACGACCTTGTACAGGGAATCCTGCCGGACGGTGACAAAGGCATCTCCCGCTATCAATGTCCGGTCCGCTTCCCGAAAAAGGGAAACATGTCCGGGGGTGTGCCCCGGCGTGTGGATCCACCGCCAGCCGGGCATTTCCGGAACCTGGCCGTCCGGGGGAAGCTTCCGCACCCGGTCTCCCAGGTTGACGGGATCCCTCGGGAACAGGGGAGACAGCTTGGCGACCCATCCCCCCTCCACGGTGGGGTCCGGTTCCGGGTAGCGGGCCTGGCCGGTCAGATAGGGCAGTTCCAACTCGTGGGCAAAGACGGGAACATCCCATGTCTCTGCGAGATCGACGACGGCGCCCACATGGTCGAAATGTCCGTGGGTGAGGATGATCGCCCTCGGTTTGTGGTGTTGTCCGAAGCGTTCGATGGCCGCCGAGAGAATCACGTCTGCCGATTCCGGCATCCCCGCGTCCACGAGGACCCACCGGTCGGGACGTCCGACCATGACGACATTGACAATCTGAACGGTGAGGCAAAACAGATCCGGTGTCACCTCTTGTCCCTCGCCGGATCTCACCGAGACGGCGGGAATCCATTTTCCTTCCATGCTGTCTTCCAGTTGTCGGTCCATCGGGCAACCCTCCCTGTAGAATCATGCCCGCCGGTTTCGGAAGTATGCGGAAGGAAAGAAGGATCGGCTCAGTTTCGGAAGTGGCACGCGCCGCCCCAGTCCCCCTCCCAGGTGACGAAGGCGGGGGCCTCCAGGCACCTTTCCCGACGGAGCGGGCATTTTTCATAGAAGATGCAGGCGTCGGCCTTTTCTTCGGAGACCGGCGGGGCGAAGGAGAGCGGATCCCGGGCTTTGCCGTACACGCCGGGCAGGGAAGAGAGAAGGATGCGGGTGTAGGGATGTCCGGGTTTTCGGAACATCTCGGCGGCCGGGGCGATCTCGACGATCTTTCCTTTGTAGATGACGGCGATCCGGTCGCACATGTACCGGATGACGGACATGTTGTGGGAGATGAACAGGTAAGTCAAATTCCGCTCCCTCTTCAGCCTCTTGAGCAGGTTGAGGATTTGCGCCTGAACGGAAACGTCCAGGGCGGATGTCGGCTCGTCCAGGATCAGAAAGGAAGGATCGGTGATCAGCGCCCTCGCGATCGCGATGCGCTGCCGCTGGCCGCCGCTGAACTCGTGGGGGTATCGGGACAGATGTTCTTCCTTCAATCCCACCTGCTTGATCAGAGAAGCGAGGCGCTCCGGCGATCCCTTTTCCTTTCTTTCGGCCGCACGGAAGGCGTAGAGGGGTTCCAACAGGATTTCCCGGACGGTCATCCTCGGGTTCAGGGATGATTGGGGGTCCTGGAACACGATTTGCAGCTCCCCGGGCCGGGGCATGTGGAAGGACCCTTTCCTCCAGAGCGGTTTTTCCATGTAGGAGATGGTTCCGTCGCTGGGCGGGGTCAAACCGATCAGCATGTTGGCGATGGTGCTTTTTCCCGAGCCGGATTCCCCCACCAAACCGAAGACCTCCCCCCTGCGGATCGAGAAGTCGGCTTGTCGAACGGCCCGAAGGGGCCCGTATCGCTTTTCCACCCGATGAAATCGGATCAATTCCTGCGGGTTCATCCTCTTCACCTCGCAAGCCAGCAGGCCGTGTGGCGATTCTGCGACACCGGTTCCAGCGAAGGTTTTTCCCGTTGGCAGCGGGTGATCCTCATCTGGCAGCGCGGCGCGAATATGCAGCCGGCGGGCCGGGCACGGGGATCGGGAGCTTCACCGGGGATGGCTTTCAGGGGCTCGTGAGGGTCCGCCAGATCCGGCAAGGCGTGCAGAAGGGCCTGGGTGTAGGGATGGACGGGCGACCGAAGCACCTCCGCCGTGGGACCCGTTTCGACCACTTCCCCGGCGTACATGACCGCCACCCTCCGGCACAATTCCGCCACCACCCCCAGATCATGGGTGATGAAAAGGATGGCGGTCCCCCTCTTTTCCGACAGCTCCTTCATCAGTTTGAGAATTTCGTGCTGGGTCGTCACGTCCAGCGCGGTTGTCGGTTCGTCGGCGATGAGGAGGGAGGGTGGAGAGGACATCGCCAGGGCGATCACCACCCGTTGTCTCATCCCCCCGCTCAATTCGAAGGGGTATTTTTCCGCCACCGATTGCGGGTCGCGGATGTGCACTTCCTCCAGGGAGGCCACCGCCAGCCTGCGGGCTTCCTTCCTGGACACCCCCCGGTGCCTTCGGATCACCTCCGCCAGTTGCCTCCCCACTTTCATCGTCGGATGGAGGGCGGTCATCGGTTCCTGGAACACCATGCCGATCTCTTTGCCGCGGATGGACGTCCACGCTTTTTTGTCCAAAGCCAGAAGGTTCCGTCCCTTGTACAACACCTCTCCGCCGGTGACCGCGGCGTTTTTGCCCAAAAGGCCCAGGATCGACAGGGCCGTGACCGACTTTCCGGATCCCGACTCGCCGACGATCCCCAGAATTTCTCCCTCCGCGATGGAGAGACAGATCCCTTTCAGCGCCTGGACGGTGCCGCGGATTCCGCGGAACTCGACGGACAGGTTTCTGATCTCAAGCAGCATGCTCTCTTCCTCCGTCAGTTGGATTTCGGGTCCAGGATGTCGCGAATGCCGTCGCCGATCAGGTTGAAGGCCCCGGAGGCCAGGAAGAGGGCCAATCCCGGGAAAGTGGGATACCACCAGTAATCCAAGAGATATTTCCAGCCCACGCTGATCATGGCGCCCCATTCCGGGGTCGGCGGTTGGGCCCCCAGTCCCAGGAAACCGAGGGTGGCCACCAGGAGGATGGCATCCCCGATATCCAGCGTGATTTGAATGATCACGGCGGTAACCGAGTGGGGAACGATGTGTTTGACGATGATCCGCCAGGGCCGGATGCCGAAGGTTTTGGCCGCTTTGACGAACAGCATTTCTCTCAGCTCCAGCGTTTGCCCCCGCGCCAGGCGGACATAGACCGGAATTTTGACGATGGCGATGGCGATCATGGCGTTTTGCAGGTTGGGTCCGAGGGCGGCGGACAGGGCCATGGCCAGGACCAGGGCGGGAAAGGCGAGGATCATGTCCATGATGCGCATGATGACCTGGTCGACGGTTCCGCCGAAATAGCCGGAGATCGTTCCGAGGATCATGCCGATTAAACCGGCGGCGACCACGACGGCCGCCCCGATGCCGAGGGACAGCCGGGCTCCGTAGAGAATGCGGGTGAAGATGTCCCTTCCTACTTCGTCGGTTCCGAACCAGTGGTCGGAGGAGGGAGGTTGAAAGCGCTCGGCGATATGAATCTTGGTCGGGTCGTAGGGAGAGAGGACCGGCGCGAGCAGGGAAGCGAAGAGAATGAGCGCGATGATGAGGATTCCCGCCATCATCAATTTGTTGTTCTTCACCTTGTGCCACACGGGATGGGTTTCGCCCTCCGGCAGAGAGGGGCGGACGACGGCCTGCTCCTGCATGGTGATCCCCCTTTATTCCTTGATCTGCGGGTTCAGCAGAAAATAGGTCAGATCGACGAGGAGATTGATGAGGACATAGCCGACCGCGATGACCAGCGAGAACCCCATGATGGCCGGAAAATCGAGATAGGCGATGGATTCGACCACATATTTTCCCATGCCCGGCCAGCCGAAGATCGTTTCCGTCACCACCGCCCCTCCCAACAGGGAGCCGAAGGAGGTTCCGATCACGGTGACGGCCGGGATGAGGGCGTTTTTCAGCGCGTAGCGGAAGAGGAGAAAGGGTCCGTGGATGCCGTTGGCGATGGCCGTGCGGATGTAATCCTGTTCCAGCACCTCGATCATGCTGGCCCTCACCTGGCGGGTGATGATCGCCAGCTGTGCGTAGGACAGGGTGAGGGCGGGGATCAGGATGTGCCACAGGCTGTTTTTGAAGGCGATGAAGTCCAGGGTGAGCAAGCTGTCGGCCAGATACAGCCCGGTGATGCGGGTGGGGGGATGGACGTCCATGTCCAGTCTCCCGCTGGAGGGGAACCATCCCAGGTATCCGTAGAAGATGAGGATCATCACCAGACCGCTCCAAAAGACGGGGGTTGAGACCCCCGCGATGGAGAAGAGGCGGCTCGCGTGATCCCAGAAGGTGTCCTTTTTCACGGCCGCCAGGACGCCCAGCGGAACTCCGATGAGGATGGCGAAGAGGAAGGCCAATAGGGCGAGTTCCAGGGTGGCCGGGAAAAACGTGATCAAGTCGTCCAATACCGGTTTTTGGGTGCGGATGGAAATGCCCAAATCTCCGGAAAGCAGTCCCTTCAGGTACCGTACATACTGGATCCAAAGGGGCTGATCCAAACCGAGCTGCTCGCGCACTCTTTGCAGGGTTTCCTCGCTGGCCCTTTGTCCCACCATCATCCGGGCCGGATCTCCCGGAATCACATGGGACATCAGAAAGGTCATCAGCGTCACCCCGAAGATGACGAGGAAGAGAAGCAACAGGCGTTTGACGATCATTTTCTTCATGGGAAAACACTCCTGTTGGATCGCATTCGGGCTCCAGACGGGATATCACCGGGGATCGACCCGGCGGATCTCCATTTATGCAAAAAAGAAAGGGGGCCGGAGCCCGAACCCTTTAAAGGGCCGTTCATTTGGACATTTCGGCGATGTTGTAGATTCCCTCGAGCATCGGGTTGTACACGAAACCTTTCACCTCTTTGCGGATCGGCAGGAGAAAATCCTTTTGGTAGAGGTAGATGTAAGGCGCTTCGTCGATCGCGATCCGCTGGGCCCGTCGATAGAGCTTGATCCGTTCTTCCTTGCTGTTGATGGAAGCCGCCTTGCGGACGAGCCGATCCATCTCTTCATTCTTGTAAAAGGCGCGGTTTCCGGCCAGACCGAAATTCCTGGAGTCAAACCAATTGTTCATGAACATGAAGGGGTCGGCGAAATCCGGACTCCAGACCCCCGTGCAGAGGTCGAATTCCCCGCGGTCGATCATTTCGCGCATCGTGGCGTAGGCCACCTTTTTCAGCTTCACCTGGATGCCCGCTTCGGCCAGATTGGCTTGGACCGTCAGCGCTTCCGTCTCCCACCAGGGTTTGTTGTCCGAGTACAGGAGATCGAGGGTCAGGTTCGTGACGCCCGCTTCCTTGAGCAGGGACTTGGCTTTTTCCACGTCATGGTCGTATACGGGAGTGTCGGGATCATGTCCCCACAGGCCCTTCGGAATCGGGCCGCGCAGCCGGGTCGCGTACCCCTGTTGAACCGCCTCGATCAGCGATTGGTAGTCGATGGCGTGACTGATGGCCCGGCGAACCCGGGGATCCTTCAGGGCCGGATTCCCTTTGCCCGTGTTGATGTAGAGGTAATCCACCAGCAGACTGGGCTGTTGGAGCAGCTTGACATCGGGCATCTTTTTCACGGACTCGATCTGCTCCACCGGGATGCCTTCGGCCACGTCGATTTCCCCCTTTTCCAGCTGCAGGCGCTGGGCGGAGGGGTCGCCGACGATCTTAAAGTAAACGGTTTTGAAGGACGGCTTTTTCAGGCTGTGGGGGTTTTGTTCCAGCTTGATATATTGCCCCTTTTTCCATTCCGTCAGCTGATAGGCCCCGCTTCCCATCGTGTGGTTGGCCAGATAGTTTTGACCCAGGTCCCCGTTTTGCTCCTGTTCCATCACTTTGGGGTTCACGATGCCCCCGTAGTTGGCGGCCAGGGTGGACAGGAACGGAGGGAAGTTCTGTTTCAGTACAAAGGTGACCGTCGTCGGGTTTTCCGCCCGGATTTCCGAAATGATGCCGTAGATTTCCGAAGGGCCCTTTCCGATTTTCAGGAGGCGGTCGAAGCTGAATTTGACGGCTTCGGCGTCCACCGGCGTTCCGTCGGCAAATCGATGGCCCTCTTCCAGGGTGAAGGTCCAGGTGCGGCCATCCTTGCTCACTTTCCATTCCTTCGCCAATCCGGGTTTGACTTCGGTGCTGCTTCCGTCGTACTCGACGAGGCGTTCATAGGCGGGGTAGGTGATTTTCCACGCCGAGTTGTCCATCGTCACCGCCGGATCCAGGGTTCCCTGATCCGCGCTGATGGCCACGACAAAGGTGTCCTTGGCATTGTCGACCACAACCGGCGACGAGGACTTCGCTTTGGAGGGGGCGTTCGCGTTGGGGGCGCAGGCGGCCGACAGCAACAAGAGAACTGAAATGAACGCCGGAGAGAATCGCTTGATCATTTTCATGGACAGCACTCCTTCCCCGTGGGAAATCCGGACTCGAAGACTGCGGCGCGAGCGGTTGCGATGCAGGCGGCTCTCGTTTTCAATATTGTCCCCCGTCTGATTATTCCACCTATTATTATACCTCATGGCGGTCTTTCAAAAAGAAGGCAATGTATGGAGGGATTCGGGATCGGGCGGGTACAAAAAACCGCCGGTTGTGAGAAACCGGCGGTTTGACGGAAAACGGGACACGTCCTAGTCCCACCAGAGGGGCACGGAATGGTTTTCCCGGATGTATTCGATCAAGTCCTCCTCCTCGTGAAACATCTGCGCGCGCAGATCCGGACAGAAGCCGCACAGGTCGTAGATGAATTCGGAGTAGTCCTCTGGCAGCCGGGACAGCCCCAGTTCCAGCGAGTCGTAGGTGGCCTGAAGGAATTCCAACTCCCCGTATTTTTCTTCGATCTTTTTCAACTCGCAGATCAGATCATACGTATAGATATCATAATTGGAACCGTCCGTCTTCGCCCAGCAGAGGATGTCGTATTTGGAGTCCGATTGACCGACGGCCACTTCCACCCCCGATTCGAATCCCTCCATATAAAAGATGTGGACATCAGGTTCCGCCTGATTTTTCACCTGCTCCACGAAGGCTTCGGCGCGGTCCCAATCCAGCTGGACCTTCCGCGCACCGGTATCCCCCGGGGTGAATCGATGCCGGTAAGGTCCTTTTAGGAAGAAACAGAAAATCTCCGCTTCGTCCAGAATGATGGGCTCCAGAGGCTTTCCCGCCCATTTTTCCAATTTCCCGCATACTTCCTGAAAGTTCATCTTCCTCGCGTTCCCCTCCTTGCAAATCCGGTGCGTCGATGGGGATGAGTTTTTTGGAAAAAGAAAGAGGGTTCAGCGGATAAAGAGATTCCGTCCGTTTGGTTTCGCTTGCGCCACCATTGCCGGAGGAAAACCAAAGCGCCCACGGCGGCCCCGGCGAGATCCGTGATCAGACCGGGATCGATCAGAAGCAGGGAGCTCGCTCCCAAAACAAGGCGCAGCAGGGGAGAAAGGGGTGAAAGCAGATACCCTTCCACGGCCGCCCCCAGCATCAACACCCCCGCGGCGGCGGTGACGGCCAGGCCGAGTCCCTCAGCCCATCCGGCGTTGACCAGCAGCAGTTGGTCGGAGTAGACGAACATGTACGGGACGATGAATCCCGCGGCGGACAGCTTGACGGCGGCCCATCCGGTTCGCATCGGGCTCCCGCCGGAGATGCCCGCCGCGGCGAAGGCGGCCAGGGCGACCGGCGGCGTCAGGTTGGCGAAGATGCCGAAGTAGAAGACGAACATGTGGGCGACCAGGGGTTGAACGCCCAGTTCCACCAGCGCCGGCGCCGCCATGGTGACCGTGATGACATAGGCCGGGATGGAGGGGACGCCCATTCCCAGCAGGATGGACGCCGCCATGGCGAAGAGCAGGGTGAAGAACAGGTTGCCGTTTCCAAAATCGATAATCCCCTGGGCCAGGTTCAATCCGAACCCGGTCAGGGCGGCGACCCCGACGATGATGCCCACCACGGCGCATGCCATGGCTACCCCGATCGCCGAGCGCGCCCCCTCTTCCAGGGCGTCGATCAGGTCCCGGAGGCTCATCCGGGTCGTTTTGCGCAGGGAGGCGACGGCAAGGGTCACCAGGATGGTCCAGAAGGCGGTGTACAGGATGGTGACGTTGGTGAAGAACAGCATGTAGATGAGAAACAGGAGGGGGATGACCAGGTGTCCCCGCTCCTTCAGCACATCCCTCACCCGCGGGATTTCCGAGCGGGGGATGCCCTTCAGCCCCAGGCGGTCGGCCCGGAGATGGACCTGGGTGAGCACGCTTACATAATACAGCAGGGCCGGCAGCAACGCGGCCAGGGCGATGGTGGAATAGGGGATTCCCAGGGTTTCCGCCATGATGAAGGCGGCGGCCCCCATGACGGGCGGAAGTACCTGGCCGCCGACGGAGGCGCTGGCTTCCACTGCGCCGGCGAAGTTTCGCTGGTAGCCGATTTTCTTCATCAGGGGGATTGTAAAGGCTCCCGTGGTCACCACGTTGGCGACCGCCGAACCGTTGATGGAGCCCAGAAAGGCGCTGGACAGAACCGCCACCTTGGCCGGTCCTCCCTTGGAGGATCCGGCGAGGGCCAGGGCCAGGTCGTTGAAGAACTGGCCCATTCCCGACTTGGAGAGGACAGCTCCGAACAGGATAAACAGGAAGATGTAGCTGGCGGAGACGCCGATCGCCGTTCCGTAGATGCCTTCCAGCCCCATGAACATGTAAGCCAGGGTATCTTCCCAGGTGTATCCGCGGTGGGCAAAGGCGTCCAGGGGAAATTCCCTTCCGTATACGGCGTACAACATGAAGAGAAGAGCCAGGACCGGAAGTCCCCATCCGATAACCCGGCGGCCCGCCTCCAGGACGAGAAGGACAGTGGCGATGGAAAAGATCAGGTCCGTCGTATTGTACAGGGTGGTTCCCCGCTGGACGATGCCCGCGAAGTCCGCCACAACGTAGACGGCCGTGGCCAATCCCATCAGGGCGAGAATCGCATCATACCAGGCGATTCGGTCCCTCGGGCTTTTCCGGCCCAAGGGATACAGGAGAAAAACCAGCGCCAGGATGACGCCCAAGTGGATGGCCCGATGGGGATGGGTGTTGAACAGGGGAAAGGCGGAGGTGTACAGCTGGTACAGGGAAAGGCCCGCCGCCAAAAGGGTGACGAGGACCGCCTGCCACCGGGATTTCAGGATCCGGAACCGCATTTCCTTGTCATATTTTTCAAGCAACTCCCTGCTGCCGCTTTGCGTTTGTTCCTGGCTCAAAGAATTCACCTCACTCGATGATGGCCGAAATTCGGGGGCTCTTCCGGATGCGCACCTCGACGGAGGCGTGGTGCGGAACGCGGGATTTCAGATCGAGGTCCCGGTTTCCGAGGTGCAGCCGATGGCCTGCACGGCGGGAATAGATGAAATGGAGGGCGTCAAATTCCCGATCCATCTTGCGCATCACCACCCATCCTCCTTCCACCTTCGATTCCGGAGCTTCCACGTCGACTCCCGCCCCGAAGGACTTCACGCGCACCTCCGTCAGGATCAGCTTCGTTCCCCTGATCCGGTACTGCTCCACCCAGGGCGTGCGTTCGACGGAATGAATCCACGACAGGCGGATCCGCGCATCCTCCTCCACCCGGAAGAGGCCGTATCGCCGGCCGCTTTGTTCATCGACGATTTCCAGGAATCTGACGGGAAGGAAAAGCCACACAACTACGAGAATGGACAGGATCGAGGCCACCAGGAGACCGGCGAACCTTCGCCTCCGGAGGGCTTTTACCACCGACGGAATTATTCCACTCCCGCTTCTTTGAGATATTTTTCAGCCCCGGGATGGAAGGGGACGGGAACGGAGTCCTTCGCCGTCTCCAGTTTGATCGCTTTGGCGGCATTGTGCGAGCTCTGGATCTTTTCCAGGTTTTCAAACATCGTCTTGGTCAACCGGTATACCGTCTCCTCATCCATATCCCGCCGGACCACCAGCAGGTTCATGATGGAGGCGGTGGGAACATCCTCCTTGTTTCCGTACGTGCCCTTGGGGATGGTGTTTTCGGCGTAGTACGGATAGAGCTCCTTCAGCTTTTTCATCCCCTCCCCTTCGATGGGGATCACCTTCACCTCGTGGGTGGTGGACAGATCGGTCACCGCCGGGTTGGGAATGCCGGAGGTGACAAAGGCGGCATCCACCGTTCCGTTTTTGATGCCGTCGATCGCTTCGCTGTAGGAGAGGAAATCTTCTTCGAAGTCATCGTAGGACATGCCGTAGGCTTCCAGGATCGCCCGGGCATTCAATTCAACTCCGCTGTTGGGGGCCCCGACGCCGACCCGCTTTCCCTTCAGATCCTCGATGGTTTCGATCCCCGAATCCTTCGTCGTGATCACCTGAACATAGTTGGGATACAGGGAGGCGACGGTGGCGAAGGATTGGACCTTTTTGTCGAAGGGGCCGGTTCCCTCATAGGCCTGGGAGGCGGCATCCCCCATGATGATCGCCAGTTCCGCGCGCTTTTGATCCAGCAGGTTGATGTTTTCCACGGAGGCACCCGTGGCCTGCACGGAGGATTTGGCTCCCAATTCGGTTTCGTACAGCTTGCCCAGGCTGGCGCCCAGGGGATAATAAACCCCGGATTGTCCCCCGGTGGCGATGGTGAGGAACAGCCGGTCGTCCGCGCCGCTTCCCCCGCCGCAGGCGGACAGGAACAACACGGAAGCCAAAATAAAAATAAAGGAAATTCTTTTCATCCTTCCACCTCGTTTCCAATCGATATTTCATCCAATTTCGATGATAAGGCAGTTTCAGTTTTCGATCAAACAAAATCCGTCGATTTTTCTTTCAAATGCGCATCCGTTTGGGGCGTTCACAACAAAACCCGGCGCATTCTTGCCGGGTTTTTCATCGCCGTGGAGATTCATCGGGCTTCTTCGGCTTTTTCTCCTTTTCCGCTTGTTCCTCTTCGGAAGGGTGAATCTCCCAGGTTTCCTGGATGCCGGCGGTGACGCGTGTGGCCGGATCGCATCCGGACGGATAGTCGGCCAGCAGGCCGTCGTTCAATTCATCGGGATGCGCATCTTTGCCCATCGATCCCACCTCCCTGACGCTGCCCTTCGGCGGTTTTCCCTCTGCGAAACAAAATCCGGAGAAAATGATGTATACTGAACGTACGTTCCATAAAGATCCGGATTTTCGGATTTGCCGGGCGGGCTGTTGCCGCTCCGGGGGAAGCGTGTTGCGGCGTTTTTCGCTACACTTTTGGGGTACATAGATGGCGAGAGAGTGGCTCGGTTTTTGCTGATAATTGCATCTTGTCCCCTTTCTCATGCGGGTATGACGGAAAATCATGCCATCCTGTCCGGCTGAAGGAGGGAGTGCTTTGCCCGGAGTGATCCATTTGTATCCCGTATCCCGCCTCTCGTGGGGCATGGGTTGGCCTTTCGGACTGCCTGGCGGAGAGGAGGAGATGGTTTATCTCGTACCCTCTTCCCGGGTGGCGTCGGAGATGCGCTGGCGGCTGGGCGGATTTTCCCGGCTGGCCCACCGGGTCCGGATTTTTACCTTTGACCAGTTCGTCATGCACTGTCTGGCGGAAGAGCCCCTTCACCGCATGTCCCCGGCCGAGCAGGAACTGATCGTCCAGCAGGCGGTGCTCCGGGCGGCGGATCGGGGCGGATTTTCCTATTTTCAGGAGATGGTCAACCAAGAGGGCTGGCTGCAAAAGGTGGAGACCTGGATCGGGATGATGAAGCGGGGCGGAATCCGGCCGGAACGATTGACCGCCCTTTGGCGGAACCGAGGCGCGAAATGGGAGGAATTGGCCCGGATCTATGAGGCGTATCACGAATTGTTGGAGCAATGCGGGCTGATGGATCACGAAGAGCCCTACTTCCGGCTGATGGGCGAGATCGCCCGGAGGAGGGTGCAGCTGCCGGAGCGGGTGGTCGCCGAGCACTTCTACGATCTGTCGCCCCTGCAGGAGCAACTGCTCATCCAGTTGGTGACGGCGGATGTGCCGACGGAGTTGCACCTGGTGTGGGATGCGTCCCGGGAACGTCTGTTCGGGGAAACCCGGCGGACGGTGGAACGGCTGTCCCGGCGCGGGTTTGCGGTCCGGCCCGCGGAGATCGAAGGGCCCGATCCCTGGGACAAAAAAGCCGCGCCCCTTTGCCATCTGACCGGCTGCGCTTTTTCGCGGGATCCGGAGACGGCGGACGCCGACGGGACCGTGGAGGTGATCGCCGCCCCGGGTATCCGACGGGAGGTGGAAGCGGTCGTCGCCCGCATCAAGCGGTGGCTGGAGGAATCGGGGGGATCGCTGTCGGAGGCGGCGATCGTCTCGGCCGATCCGGAAATGTACCTGCCGGAGCTGTTCCGGGCGTTGGATGAGGCGGGCTTGCCCTGCTCCCGGAGCCGAACGCGTCCCCTGTCGGATCATCCCCTGTTTCGCACGATCCGGGCGGCCCTTTTGGTCCGGATGGGGAGAAAAGGAATGATCCTCCATCTGTTGCGCAGCCCTTACATTCCCTGGGGGGATCGCCGTTCCCGCGGGGAGTGGGCGGCGCGGCTCCGGCGGTTGGGGATGCAGGATGGGGCCTCGGGCCTTCGAAAGCGGCTGGAGCAAATGGCGGGAGAGGACAAAGAGTCGCCTTCGCCCATGCTCGAGCTGCTTGAATGGGTGGAAGCCATCCCCCTCGACGTCCCTTGGGCGGAGCGGATTGCCTGGTTCCGGGAATGGATTCGCCGGATCGAGCCGGCGGCGAAGGGATCGGAACTGGAGGGGGATCCTGAATTGCTGCCGCTTTTGGCCGAGGATCTCCACGCTTTTCGCCAGCTGGATTCGATCGCGCAGGAATGGGAAGCCCTGTACGGCCGGATCGGCGCCGGCCGGCAAAGGAGCGATCTTCCCTCCTTTGTCGCCGCGCTGACGGCGGCGGCCGAGCGGAAGCCTGTTCGCAGCAGGCCGGGAGTGAGGGGCGGCCTCCAGGTCCTGGAACCCAACCAGGTGCGGGGGGATCGCTACCGGGCGGTCTTTCTCCTCGGCTGCACGGAGGGGGTATGGCCCCGGCCCATCCGGGAAGATTGGCTTCTTTCCGATGAAGAAGTGAACCGGCTGCGGGATGAGGCGGTGCTCCTTCCCACCACCGACGAGCGGCGGAAGCGGCAGCTCACCTCCTTTTTCCTGTGCACGGCGGCGGCCGAGGAGCTGCTGGTGCTTTCCTGGACGAAAGGGGACGGGGAGGGGAGGGAACGGCTTCCATCCCCTTATGTGGAGGAGCTCCTCCGGGTGTTCACGCGGAAGAGCATCCGGTGGAGGGAGATGGACGCCTCCTCCCTGTTGCCCGATGATTGGACGGAATGTTTCTCCCTCCGCCTGGGAATGGAGCGGGCCGTCGATCTGCTCAGCCGCATGTCCCCTGCAGAGGAGGGAGACCGGGAAGACGGGGAGAAAGCCCGTCGCTTGCTCCAACGCTGCGTGACCGCAGACGGCGCTCTGCGTCCCCGGGTGGGACGCATCCGGGCGGAGCGGATCCGATGGGGAAAAGGGTTTACCGCCTATGACGGGGTGCTCGGGGACGGCCGCCTTCGGGATCGGCTCCGCCGCCAACTGGGCGAGCGGGTGTGGAGTGCGTCCCAATTGAACGAACTCTCCCTGTGCCGTTTTCACTTCTTCGCCGGTCGCCTGTTGGGGCTCGGCGAAAGGGAAAAACCGGAAGACGGGTTGACCCCTTTGGAGCGGGGCGAGCTGTTGCACAGGATTTTGTGCCGTTTCTGGGACGGCTATCGCGATCGGGCGCCGTCTCCCGAGGAGGCGGAGACGGCCCTGCGGCGCTTGGAATCCGTTACCGATGCGGTGTTTCGTGAGGCCGTCGACTCCTTGCCGGCGGAGCGGCATCCCCTTCACTTGCGGGTGGAGAAGATCCGTCTGAAACGGCAGCTCCGGACCATCCTGGAACACGAGTTTTACTGGCGAGGACGCACCGAGGGGAAGGGGACGCTGCTTCCCCGCTATCTGGAGCTTTCCTTCGGAATGCCCCTCGATCCCGGCCTCCTTCAGCGGGGCGAGTCGGATCCCGAATCGCGGACGGAGCCCGTGGAGATTTCCCTCGACGGCGGCGTTTGCCTCCGGCTTCGGGGAAAGGTGGACCGGGTCGATGTGGATGACGAGGGTTACTATGTCGTTTACGACTACAAATCGGGAACGGCGCCCCGGACGGAGGAGGTCCATGCGGGGATCCACCTGCAGCTTCCCCTGTACCTCTGGGCCCTGCAGAAGGGGTTCGGATTTCCTGCGGAGAAAGCCGTCGGGGCGGCCTATTATGTTCCGGGCAGCCCCGGCAAGCGGCCCACGGAAAACCGCAATCAGGGCTTGTGGCGCAAGTCCCAGGCAAAGCGGGCGGGAATTCTAGATTCGGTTCGCTCCGCGTTGGACGAGGAGGCCTGGACCGAGACCCTGGATGCGATCGGGGAGCGTCTGTCCGCAGGCCTCCGCCTGTCCCTTCAGGGAAACTTTGCCGTCCAACCGGCGGTGGAATGCCCGGTACACTGTCCCCATCGGACCATTTGCCGCTTTGATCCCCGGCGGTCGGCCCAAAAGGAGGAAAACGGAAGGGGAAGCGCCGACGGGTGATTTCTCGGAGGATCAAAGGACGGACAAAAAGGAGGGTGGCGGATGAACCAGGGAATCTCCCTCACGCCGGAGCAGCGGGAAGCGGCCCATGCCCTGGATGCGGACTGCATCGTCTCGGCCGGGGCGGGCTCCGGAAAGACCCGGGTTCTGGTGGAGCGGTTTTTGCATATTCTTTCCCTTTACGGGGATGACCCGGAGATCCTGGAGAGCATTGTGGCCATCACCTTCACCGAAAAGGCGGCGACGGAGATGAAAGGGCGAATCCGCCGCCGTCTGGCCGAACGGCTGGAAGAGGCCGGGCGCTCGGGGAGGCGGGAAGAGGCGGATCGCTGGTACCGCCTGATGGTGGAGTCGGAGCGGGCCAGCATCATGACGATCCATGCCTTCTGCGCCCGCCTGCTCCGGGATTTTCCCGTGGAGGCGGGCGTCGATCCGCAGTTTGTCGTGCTGGATGAAGTGGAGGCCCGCCTGTTGCTCCGGGATGCGGTGCAGGAGGAGCTGCTTGCCCGGGCCGGGACGTCCGGCGATTCCCCTCTCCTCGATTGGCTGGCGGGCATCGGCATTTCCCGGGGAATCGAAGCCCTGGGCGGCGTGATGAGGAAGATGGCCGGATACGGCTGGACCGCGGAGGAGTTGGGGGAGATCACCCGACGGGACCTGCGCCGATCGGCATCCCGTTTGAAGCAGGTTCGGGAGGAAACCCGGATCCAATTTCTCGGGGCGGGCGACGCCCTGATGGAGATGCGGGGAGGCAAAAAGCTGAAGGCCCTTCAGGAGGAATGGCCCCGCCTCCGGGAGCTTTTCACCCGGGAGAGCGATCCGGGGAACCTGCTCCCTCCGGTGGAACGGGCGCTGGAGCTGCTGAAAGGCAATTGGGGAAAGAAAGAGGATTTGCTCCTTCATCGGGATCGGATGAAGGAAGCCGGTGAGAATTTGGCGGAAGCCCTCCGGGGGCAGCTTCACCTTCCCGCCGAGCGAAAGACCCTGGATTTCCTCCTCCCCCTTCTGGAAGGGATCGAAGAACGGTATGCCGCGGCGAAGCGGGATCGGAATGCCCTCGATTTCGAAGATCTTCAGCTGCGGGCGTGCCGCCTGTTGGAGGGGAGGGAGGATGTCCGGCGCCGGCTCCGGCGGCGGATCCGCTTCCTGATGGTGGATGAGTACCAGGACACAAACGGGCTGCAGAAGCGGCTGATCGATTTACTCCGCCGCCATCCGGACGGAAGCCCCGCTCCGGGCAAGCTGTTCGTGGTGGGGGATCCCAAACAGTCGATTTACCGGTTTCGCGGGGCGGACGTGTCGGTCTTCAGCAAAACCCGGGAAGAGCTGCTGGCCGAAGGGGGACGGGAAGTGGCATTGAAGGCCAACTTCCGTTCCGATCCCCGTCTCGTTGGCTTTACCAACGGTTTTTTCTCCCGGCTCATGTCTTCCGGCCCGGGCGAGCCCAATTGCTATCAGGAGGCGGAAGCCCGCGGACCGGCCGGGGGAAAAGGTCCCTGCGTGGAATATCTGGCCGTGCCGAACAGGGAGGAGCGGGACGGGAGAAGCGCCCGTGAGGCGGAGGCCCGACTGATCGCCCGCCGGATCGAGGGACTCATCGCCGAGGGATGGCGTCCCGGCGATATCGCGGTCCTGTTCCGGGCGATGACGGAGGTCAAGCGATATGAGGAGGAACTGGTCCGCCGGGGCATCCCCTTTCACGTGGTGAAGGGACGGGGGTTTTACGATCGGCAGGAGATCGCGGATGTGCTGAATCTGCTCCGGT
The DNA here is from genome assembly GCF_003001905.1 of Planifilum fimeticola. NCBI lineage: Bacteria > Bacillati > Bacillota > Bacilli > Caryophanales > Thermoactinomycetaceae > Planifilum > Planifilum fimeticola. Next base: position 15,125 of record NZ_PVNE01000001.1, on the reverse strand, counting down.
GGCTGACGGATCCGGAGGACACCCTGGCCCTGACGGGAGTGTTGCGCTCCCCCTTTTGCGCCGTGAGCGACGAAACCCTCCTGTGGCTCAAGGAGGCGGGAGCGTTGGGACGGCCGGAATCCTGGGCGGAGGTGGAGGAGATCTCCGCTGAAGAGCGGGAGAAGCTCTCCGGCTTCCGACGGCTGGCGGAGCGCGCCGGCCGTCTCATGGGGCGCGTACCCGTGGCCGATCTGATTGAGGAGCTGTTGAAGGAGAGCGGATATGATCTGGTCCTTTGGGCCACCCCGCAGGGAAAACAGGCCCGGGCCAATCTGGAGAAGCTGGTTCGCTTGGCCCGTTACCGGAAGGGAGACAGCGCCTATTCCCCGGACCTCTTCCTGGAGGAGATGGAGCTCTTGATCGACCAGCAGACGCCGGAAACGGAGGCATCCGTGGAGTCGGAGGCGACGGACAGCGTCAAGCTGATGACCATCCACCAATCCAAGGGATTGGAGTTTCCCGTGGTCATCATTCCCGACCTGGCCCGCCGCTCTCCGCGAGGACCGGACGGGATGGGCGTCGATGAGGAATCGGGTCTGGTCGTTCGCCTTTACGATCCGTCGGGGGAACCGATGGACACGGAGCGCTGGTTGAGAGTGAAGGAGAAGGAGCGGCGCCTGGAGCGGGAGGAATCGGTCCGCCTTTTCTACGTCGCCGTCACCCGCGCGGAGAAGCGGCTGATCCTGAGCGGCGAGCCGGAAGAGCACAAGGAGGCGAAGAAAGGGGGAGAAATCCTCTCTTCCGGTTCCTGGAGCCGGTGGTTGGATGCCGTTTTGGACTACGACCGGATCGACTGGGAGGCGGGGCATTGGTCCCTGCCCTTCGGGGAAGGCGACCTGACCATCCGCGTGTGGTCCGGGGAGGAGGAGAGGGCGTCGGGGGAAAAAATGCAAAAGTCCGCTCTGGACCGGTTTCTCGAGGAGATGGAGAGGGGGCAGCCGGAGGTTCTCACCGATGAGGACTGGAAAGGGATGCATCCCCGGGGTCTGACGGAGCGGGATCGGGTGCGGGTGAGCGTCACCCAGATGATGGTGCTGATGAATTGCCCCCGCAAGTATTTCTACCAGTATGTGATCGGGATGGCTTCGCCGGAGGAGGCGGAGGAACGCTTGAAATGGGCGGATGAGGCGGAAGAGGACGGAGGCGGGCATGCGCTTTCCCCGATTCTCAGGGGAAATCTCGTCCACCGGATGCTCGAGCTCCTGCCCGACGGCCCCCTGTCGGAAGAGAAGCTATCCGGTTTGTTCCGGAGGGCGGCTGCGGAGATGAATCTTTCCCCTGCCCTCCTTCACCGGGCGTGGGAGAAAATCGGTCCCCTCATCCGGCGGTTCCTGTCGGGAAGGATTCACCGGGAGGCGCAGCATTGCCGGAAGGTGATGAGGGAAGTTCCCTTTTTCGTCCGAGCCGGCGGCCTGGAGATGGAAGGGATCATCGATCGGCTCCAATGGAACGAGCGGGGGGAATGGGAGTTGATCGACTTCAAGACTAACGATGTCACTCCGCAAGAAGCGATGGAGGCGGCGGAGGAATACCAGCCCCAGCTCCGGTTCTATGCCCTGGCGGCCCGCCGGGAGTGGGGGATCGTCCCCGACAGGGCGACGCTTTTCTTTCTTCACCCCGGTGTGGAGGTTTCCTTCGAGGTGGACAACGCATGGCTCGCCGAAGCGGATTTCATGCTGGAATCCGCCGCCGAGAAGTTGAAGCGGGGCAGGACCTCGGCGGAATATACACCCCGTCCCGGGAAACGGTGCACCTATTGCGCCTACCGCTTTGTCTGCGAGGCCGGGCGGGAATAGGACCGGCTTGCGCAGGCTGAATCCGGAGGAGCGTCCGTATGGAGGGAGAGATCCATGGAGACCGACAGAAAAAAGACCAAGTCCCCCAAGAGGCGGCGCGCCAAGAAAACGCGGCGCTGGAGAAAGCCGGTGATCGTCGCTTTGGCGGTGACGGCCGCCCTTTTTCTCATCGTCGTCAACGTCGCCATATCCATGAGCGACATCAGCGCCCTGAAGGATGCGTCCCCCCACCCCACAGTCATCTACGACCGGGAGGGGCGTGTGGCCAGCGAAATCTCCACCTCCAAAAAGGAGGCGGTGGGCATCAAACGCGTTCCCACCCACCTGGTCCAGGCGGTGGTGGCGATGGAAGATCAACGCTTTTACCACCATTCGGGCATCGACTATGTCGGTACCCTTCGCGCACTGATCCATAATCTGTCCGCAGGGAAAACGGTCCAGGGGGGCAGCACGATCACCCAGCAGCTGGCCAAAAACGTCTTTTTGACCCACGACCGGACTTATAAGCGAAAGATCAAAGAGATGCTCCTCGCCAAGAAGATCGAGCGGGAATATTCCAAAAACGAAATCATGGAGATGTACTTGAACAACATCTATTTCGGCGAGGGGGCCTGGGGGATCAAACGGGCGGCGGAAATTTATTTCGGCAAGGAGGTGGACCGACTCACCCTGGGAGAGTCCGCCCTGTTGGCCGGCATGATCAAGGCACCGTCCGTCCTCAATCCCTTCAAGGATTTTCAAAAGACGATGAAGCGGCGGGATCTGGTTCTCGACCGCATGGTGGAACTGGGATTCATCACGGAAAAAGAGAAAAAGGCGGCGATGGGGCAGGAAATCGTCCTTGAGGGCAAACGGCTGGACAACGATGCCAGGCGCTTTCCCCACTACGTCGATTACATCCTGGAGGAAGCCGTTTCCCGTTACGGCCTGACGGCGAACGAGGTCTTGAACGGCGGCCTCCAGATTCACACCGAGCTGGATCCCAAAATGCAGGAGGCGGTGGAGTCCGTCTACAAAAACGATGACCTCTTTCCCGCCGACGGGAAGGATCAGATCGTCCAGAGCGGCGCCGTTCTCATCGATCCTTCCACCGGGGGGATTCGGGCCCTGGTCGGCGGCCGCGGGAAGCACACCTTTCGCGGCTTCAACCGGGCTTCCCAGCTGAAGCGCCAGCCCGGATCCACCATGAAGCCTTTGGCCGTCTACACGCCGGCCCTGGAGTCGGGATATGACCTGGATTCCAGGCTGCTGGACAAACCGACGAACTTCGGGGACTACCGGCCGAAAAACCATGACGGCCGGTACCGGGGCGAAGTGACGATGTATGAAGCGGTGGTGGATTCCCTCAACGTTCCCGCGGTGTGGTTGCTCGATCAAATCGGTGTGGACCGGGGGATGGAGACCGTCCGGCGGTTCGGCATCCCCCTGGACGAAAAGGAGCGCCAATTGGGGTTGGCGCTGGGCGGATTGAACGGGGGCACCTCTCCCCTGCAATTGGCCCAGGCGTACTCCGCCTTCGCCAACCGGGGAGTGATGGTGGAGGCTCACGCCATTCGGCGCATCGAGAAGCCGGACGGGGAACTGGTCGCCCAGTGGTATAAGAAATCCGTCCGGGTCACGTCCGAGGAAGTGGCCCAAAAGATCACCTACATGTTGAAGGGCGTGGTGGATGAAGGCACGGGAACGGCGGCACGGATTCCGGGCCGACCCATCGCCGGCAAGACGGGTACCACCCAGCTGCCGGGGGGCGGAGACGGAGCCAAAGACAATTGGTTCGTCGGGTATACTCCCCAGTTGGTGGGAGCGGTCTGGCTCGGTTACGACAAGACCGACGGGAACCATTATCTGACCACTACCGGCGGTCAAACGGCCGCCCGGATCTTCCGGGAAATGATGGCCGCCTCCCTGAAAGGGGAACCGGTCCAATCCTTCGATCTTTCGATGATTCCCTGGAAGACGCCGCCCAAGGTGAAAAGGGAGACGGAGAGACGCGAGGAGAAGAGGCGGGAAGAGATCGGGGAGAAGTGGCAAAAGGAGCTGGAGAAGCGGCGGAAAGAGCTGGAGAAGGAGATCAAGAAGCGTCAGAAAGAGTGGGAGAAGCGCTTGGAAGAGTGGAGAAAGCGGTGGGGAGGGGGATGATCCCCCTCCGCGGCCGCTTTTTTTTTCGCGCCATGTGATTGGAGGTTGGCATTTTTCCGCGACGTGCTATAATTTTTGCATGAGATATTGGGAAAAGGAGCGTAGAAGTCGGTGAACTGGCTGGAAGATTGGTTTTCCCGCCTGATTTCGGGGTTTGCCTGGATGGCGATCTTTATCATTCTTTTTTGGATCGCATTGATCCTGGTTTTGATGTTTCGGGAATTGTTTTCTCCGGACGACCGCTTTCAATTTCGCGAGTACATGTCACGCGTTTGGAGGAGACTGTTGATTTCCTATGAAGCGGTCTCCTACGGCGGACTGATCGTAATCCCCGTTCTGATGCTCATCGCGGAAGAAGGGGTCAGCACCTACGGGATGTCGCTGGTCGCAGCGATTGTCCTGTCCGCGGCGGGTTTGTATGTCCGCCGTTACGCGGGTTACTGGCCGTGGGGGAAAAAGTTGTTGCCGTAAGCCGGCGACGGACTCATCATTTTCGCATCCGAAGACGGTCGGGGGACGCCGGTCTCCTTGCGAGCGCAAGGAGGCGCGCCTTTCCGACGCACCGTATTTTTCGGAATAATAAGACAATCCTTTCGTCGCCGCCTGCGGTGATCAACGATGACTTTCGTCCCCACTCCGATCACGGGGTTGCTTTCTGCCGGCTCTTCCATCAATCCCTTCATCCGCTCCCCCTCCTCAGCCTTTCCGTGCCTCCGTTCCCTTTTATACGGCGATCCTTTACTTTTCTTTTCCGCTGGGAGATAATAATAGGAAAACGATTTTTGGCCATTCCAGGTGAATTTGCGATGCCGATTGAAGCGCTGCTGGACAAATGCTCCGCATATTTAAAAGAGGACGATATAAAGCGAATCGAAAAGGCTTACCGCTTTGCGGAAAAGGCCCATGCCGGCCAAAAGCGGAAATCGGGGGAACCCTATGTGAATCATCCGGTCGCGGTGGCGACCATATTGGCTGATCTGCAGATGGATGCCACCACCCTGGTGGCGGCGATTCTGCACGACGTGGTGGAGGATACCGGGGTCACCCTGGAAGTCGTCCGGGAGGAATTCGGGGAGACGGTCAGCCGGCTGGTCGATGGCGTCACCAAGTTGGGCAAGCGGATGAAGTACAAGTCCAACGAGGAGCATCAGGCGGAGAACCACCGAAAGATGTTTGTCGCCATGGCCCAGGATATCCGGGTGATCCTGATCAAGCTGGCCGACCGGCTGCACAACATGCGGACCTTGAAGTATCTCTCCGAAGAAAAACAGCGAAGAATCGCCAACGAGACCCTGGAGATTTTCGCCCCCCTTGCGCACCGGCTGGGAATTTCCACGATCAAGTGGGAGTTGGAGGATATCGCCCTTCGCTATCTCAATCCCCAGCAGTATTATCGGATCGTGAACCTGATGCGGAAAAAGCGGGCCGAACGGGAGCAGTATCTGGAGGAGATCATCCAGGTGTTGCGGGAACGCCTGGAGAAAACGGGAATCAAGGCGGAGATCTCCGGACGTCCGAAACACATATACAGCATCTACCGCAAAATGGTCACCCAGCACAAGCAATTCAACGAAATTTACGACCTGTTGGCCGTCCGCGTCATCGTCGACACCGTTCGGGACTGCTACGCCGTGCTCGGCATCATCCACACCATCTGGAAGCCGATGCCCGGCCGCTTCAAAGATTATATCGCCATGCCGAAGCCCAATATGTACCAGTCTCTGCACACGACGGTGATCGGGCCGAAGGGAGAGCCGATCGAGGTGCAGATCCGCACCTGGGACATGCACAAGACGGCCGAATACGGGATTGCCGCCCACTGGGCCTACAAGGAAGGGACCCAGGTTCAGCCGGGCACCTTCGAGGAGAAGCTGAAGTGGTTCCGCGAAATTCTGGAGATGCAGCAGGAGACCCAGGATGCCCAGGAGTTTGTGGAGAATCTGAAGATCGATCTCTTTTCCGATTCCGTGTTCGTTTTCACCCCGAAGGGGGATGTGGTGGAGCTCCCCGCCGGATCCGTTCCCCTGGATTTCGCCTACCGCATCCACACCGAGGTGGGCAACCAATGCATCGGGGCCAAGGTGAACGGAAAAATCGTTCCCCTGGATTACAAGCTGCATACCGGGGACATCGTCGAGATCCTCACCTCCAAGCACAGCTACGGTCCGAGCCAGGACTGGCTGAAGATGGTGAAATCCTCCCACGCCCGAAACAAGATCCGCAACTGGTTCAAGAAGCAGCGGCGGGAGGAAAGCGTCGCCAAGGGGCGGGAAATGATCGAAAACCTCCTCCGCAAACACGATTTCAACGCTTCGGAGGTGCTCACCGACGAGCGGGTGGAGGAGGTGGCCAGGAAGTTTAATTTTCCGGACGAGGAGGACATGTACGCCGCCGTCGGGTACGGGGGCATCTCCGCCGCCCAGGTGGTCCACCGCCTGATCGAGGGGCTCAAGCCCGAACCGGAAGAGCCCATCCTTCTGCCCGAGGTGAAGGAACTGCCGCGCCCCAGCCGCCGCCCGGCCCACGGGGTGCGGGTGAAGGGAGTGGACAACCTGCTCGTCCGACTCTCCCGGTGCTGCAATCCGGTCCCCGGGGATGAGATCGCCGGTTTTGTCACCCGCGGCCGCGGGGTTTCCGTCCACCGAAAGGATTGCCCCAATTTGAAGTCGGTGGAGAAGGAGCGGATGATCCCCGTGGAATGGGAGGGGACGCCGGACCAATCCTACCACGTGGATATCGAGGTGTCGGGCCTTGACCGGCGCGGCCTGCTCCACGAGGTGCTTCAGGCGGTTTCCGAGACGAAAACCAACCTGTCGGCGGTTTCGGGCAAAGCGGACCGCAGGGGCATGGCCTCCATCCACATGACCATTTCCATCCGAAACCTGAACCATCTCCAGTACGTGGTGGAGCGCATCAAACGGGTCCGGGACATCTACTCCGTCCGTCGGATTATGCAGTGAGAAGGGGCCAGAAGCGGGGACGCCGCGAAAGCGGCTGTTTTTTCCCGGCTTCTTTTCGCTTTTGGCGGTTTCTATGCTTCCTCATCAACGTCGAAAAGGGGGAAAAGACTTTGCGCATCGTCTTACAGCGGGCCAAAAACGCCCGGGTCACCGTGGACGGCCGGGTGACGGGATCCATCGATCACGGATTGGTGCTGCTTGTGGGTTTTACCGACGGAGACGGGGAGGAGGACCTCCGCTACCTGGCGGACAAGGTGGTGAATTTGCGCATCTTCGAGGATGACCAGGGGAAGATGAACCGTTCCCTCCTCGATGTGGGGGGGAGCATATTGTCCGTGTCCCAGTTCACCCTGTACGGGGACTGCCGGAAAGGGCGACGTCCCAGCTTTACCGCCGCAGCTGCTCCGGATATCGCATCCGGGCTGTACGACCGGTTCAACGAGCAGCTTCGGAGTCACGGGGTGAGGGTGGAAACCGGCGTTTTCGGGGCGATGATGCAGGTCTCCTTCACCAACGACGGCCCCGTGACCCTGATCCTGGAAAGCCGGGAGAACGGAAAGGTCCGTGTGTGAACGGGATGAAGGGGCGGCTGTGTTGCGGGGTGTCGGGTTTACTGCCGGTGCAAAACGGGACATTGACATGCGAGACGCGCCTTCAGGAACAGGGGTTGGCGCGTCGTTTTATTTTATTAAGCGCTGGCTCCACCTGATCACGACTTGTTGGAATTCGCGTCAGACGATATAAACGGTCCCATTGAAGATTCCGCTCCCGAAGGTTATGCCATCCGCGGTTGGGGGCATGGCTCGAAGCGATCCCCCGTTTTGGCCAGGATGAGTGGATGGTTGATCGGGCAAGGGACTTAATGTCTAGTTTCAGACAAGTCAAGTATGAATAAATGGATCGAGCCCGCTCATCATGGTCCCCGATCGCTTCGTGTTTCAATACTTTGATGTATACCCCGAATTCCGATCTATGGCTTCTCGTTCTTTCGTGCTAGTATAATGGTGGGGATGATCGTCTGAGGGTGGATTCGTTTTTTCTCTTGAAGGGGGGAGAAGGATTTGCGTTCGTTTCCGGTGGAATTGGCCGAATTTTTAAAAGCGCGATTCCCCTATTTGTACATACCAACTTGGGAAGAAGAGCGTTTGCTTGATGTGATCAAGGAAGTGGTGCGCGATCCGTCACGCATTCGAACCGTGCGGGATCTTTTTACATGGACGGTGACCGACGGGATGGTCGGTGCCGATTCCCGGATGGTTTCGGAAACGCAATCCCCTCTCAAGGCCTTGGAGTTTATCAACAAATATGATCAGCCTGCGGTTTTTATTTTGAAGGATTTTCATTTCTATTTTGGCGGCATGGCTGGGAGACCCGATTATCCGGTTATCCGTAAGATGCGCGATTTGGCGGTCAGGTTGAAGCAAAGTCCGCGACCCAAAAATGTGATCATCACTGCGCCCACCCGTGTTTTGCCGGTCGAGCTGCAAAAGGATGTGACCATCGTTGAGTTCGATTTGCCCACCGAGGAGGAAATCGCTCGCCTGTTGCACGAAATGATCGAAGTGAACAGGCGAAGCGGGCGGATTGCGATTGATTTGAAACCCGAGGAGGAAGAGCGGCTTGTCAAGGCGGCGTTGGGCTTGACCTTAAAGGAAGCAGAAAATGCTTTTGCTCGTGCCATGGTGAGGGACGGCAGGGTCGGCGCGGATGATGTGGAGGTGATACTGGAGGAAAAGCGGCAGATCATCAAGAAAACAGGCATTCTGGAGTTTATCCGAAGCCCCTTTTCAATTGATGAAGTCGGAGGACTGGAAAACCTGAAGCGTTGGCTGGAGAAGCGAAAGAATTCCTGGCTCGATTCGGCGAAACGATATGGCATTCCCGCCCCCAAAGGCGTGTTGATCACCGGTGTGCCGGGTTGTGGCAAAAGCCTCATATCCAAAGCGATCAGCGCCATGTGGAAGCTGCCTTTGCTTCGTCTGGATATCGGGAAAGTATTCAGTGGGATTGTCGGGAGCAGCGAGGAGAATATGCGTCAGGCGATTCGCACAGCCGAGGCGATCGCACCTTCGATCCTGTGGATCGACGAAATCGAAAAAGGGTTCAGCAACATTGGGAGTAGCGGGGACAGTGGAACCTCCACCCGTGTGTTCGGGACCTTTTTGACTTGGATGCAGGAAAAGACGAAACCCGTTTTCGTGGTTGCGACCGCCAACCAGATCCAAGAACTGCCCCCGGAGTTTCTCCGCAAAGGGAGGTTTGACGAGATTTTCTTTGTTGACCTTCCCACACAGGTGGAACGCAAGGAGATCTTTCGGGTCCATCTCCGGAAACGGTTGCGCGATCCGGAGGTGATGAGGGATTTTCAGCTGAATGAGGAAATTTTGGAAACGTTGGCCCATTGGACCGAAGGATTTGTGGGAGCGGAGATTGAACAGGTCGTCATCGCCGCCCTGTTTGAGGCCTTTTCAGAACAGCGGAGCATCCGGTTAAGCGATTTTGAGAAGGCTGTCAAGAACATGGTCCCCTTGTCCGTCACCCAGGCGGAGCAAATACGGGCCATCCGCGATTGGGCAAATGTACGGGCAGTGGCGGCGACGGCGCGGGAACACATGGTCGATTACACCAGACAGTCCGACCGATCCTGCGTACCTGGGGATGATGACATCCGCAGGGTCCGCGGAGGCCGAAAAGTGGATTTTTAAAAAAGTGAGGATGGTGCTCATGGGCGTCTCACTGGTGCTGATTCCGCTTGCCCTTGCCGTTACCGGAGCCGTTGCGACGCGTGAAGAGTTGGGTTCGCAGGTGCGGGGCATCACACTGAAGACAAGGATGAAGAGATGGGATTTGTTGGAAAGGGCTTTGCGCGAATACGGTTCTCAATACGTCGCTGAGGAAAAAGGGATTCGCGTGTTTCTGGACGGGGGTGAAATAAAGTTTGTGAAGAACCGGGAGGGGGAAATTGAGGCTCAAGTGTCCAAAGGACAATTATTGAGATCGGTGACCTCTTTTCTCGAAGTGATTCATGAGGAATACACGAAAGTACTGCAGGAGGAAGTGTACAAAAAACTTGTGTCCCGGGCCGAGCAATATGGATTTGTTTTTGAATCGGAAGAAGTGCAGGAAGATCACTCCATCGTTTTGACCCTGGCCATTCGGGAGGGATCACGGTGAAACGGGTTCAGATCCGATTGTTTCCCGATGGAACGGTTCGGGCGGAAGTAAAAGGGGTTAAAGGGAAAAAGTGTACGGACTACATCCGGATCCTTGAAGAGCTGTTGGAAGCGGAGACCGTCGATTCCGACTACACTGCGGAATATTACGAAAGGGAAGTGGAGCAGCTCCTCAATAAAGAATCGACAGTTCATGCCGAAAAACTTAGAGATCGGTCGGGAGGCGGGGGGAGTTTCGAATGAAGTTGCGGATCCATCGCTTTTTGCCCGCCACCCGTACGGAAGGACCCGGGGTACGGGCCTGTGTCTGGGTCCAGGGGTGCCCGATCCGCTGTTCGGGGTGTGCGGTTCCGAACACGTGGCCGGAAGAGGGGGGAGAAGAAATCGACGTTCAGGATTTGGCGGAACGCATCTTGAACGGTCCTTCGGTCGAAGGCGTCACCTTTGCCGGAGGAGAACCCTTCGCCCAGGCGGAGGGATTGGCACATCTGGGAAAAATTCTGCGTAACCGGGGGTTATCCATTGTCACCTATACGGGATACTTGCTGGAACAGATCCGGCGTTCCTCCCGAACCGATTGGCATGATTTGCTGGCGGTGACCGATGTGTTGATCGACGGCCCCTTTCGCGCGGACCTCCGGGATGTGAGCCGACTCTGGGTCGGCTCTTCCAACCAGCGCGTCCATTTTCTCACTTCCCGCTATCGCTACTGGGAAGCCCGGTTGGAGAATACGCCCAACCGGATGGAGGTGCGGATCCAACCGGACGGACGGATCGCCGTCAATGGAATTGTGGATCTAGAGCGGTTGGAATCTTGGTTTGCGGAATTGGCCCGTCTGGAATCAGCGCCTGGTACCGCCATCAAAGGGAAGTGGAGCGAGGGAGCAGGTGATGGGGATGCATAAAAAAGAAAAGTTTTGGAAAAATTCCCTTTGGATCCTATGGACGTTCACCATTGTCTTTTATTGGGTGGCATTTTTTTACATAGGAATCCGGGCGAGGCATCGGCGTTGGATCTGGTGGGGAGTGATTTATTCCATTCCCTTTGTTTTGTTAATGGTCTTTTCCCCGGACTCGACGATCGGAAATTATTTGACAAATTTGGCGATCGGGGCTTGGATTGCTTCCATCATTCACGGTTTTGCCGTCCGCCGGGAATATCTCGTTCGAATGAAAGTGAGAGAGGAACTCCTCCAACAGGAGGAAGAGCTTCTGCGACGAAAAATCTTAGGTGTGGATGGAGAAAACCTCCTTTCAAAAGTCCCCTCCACGTCGCCTTTTGCTTCATCCGATGCTTCTTCCGCTCCGGAAAGGGCTGCTTCCCCTTTCTCCGACCGGCATGCACCGGGCGAAACCGCCCTCGTTGATCTGAATCGTGCTTCGGAAGAGCAGATCGCCTCGTTACCCGGCATCAATCTGATCATGGCGAAGCGGGCCGTTTCTCTCCGGGATGCACGGGGAGGTTTTGATTCCCTTGAGGATTTCAGCCATGCTCTGGGCTTGAAGCCCCATATCAAGGAGAGGATCCGGCCCATGGTGACAGTTGGCCCGAAAGCGGAAGATTCAAGACCTTCCGGGTCGGAGAGGGAGGGGGGCTTTGGGCGGATTGTGGATTATTGAGTGTAAATGTCTTTGCGGGGGGGAGCGATTTTTCGCCGGGCGACCCCTGCTGCATGGAGTCGACGGAACTTCGCCCTGCCGACTCCCCGGGATTGGAAGTTTGTCGCCTTGCCGTGGGTCGTCGGGTTAAATATGTCGGGCTTTACTTTTTCTTTGTTCGAGGCGGTGTGTTGAAGCCGGGTGATCCGCTCGGCTCTTTCCTTTTTCCCGCCTTCGTTGTTGGCGCCGGGTATTGACGAATCCCCAAGGGCTTGTGTGTCGTTTTAGGAGGTTCATTTTTTAGCCCAGGATCACACCTCCTTTCAGGACGACAGATCGGCCAGGGACAGGTAGAGGCTGACCCAGGTGCCTTCTGTGTCCAATGTGCAAAAGAGATATCGCCCTTTTGCATACCAGTTCGAACGGTTCCTGTTTACTTCCCGATTGTGGTTTGTGCTTTCGGCATATTGTTGCATCATCCAGTCGGTGAAATCTTCGGGCTCCAAACCGATTCGGGATACCCTTCGTCGGTCTTGAGGGATTCATCCAGTAATTCCATGGGAAGGCAAACGCATTTGTAATCCTTGGGCCATTATACTTGCCGAAATAGTACGAGGTCATAAGCAGCATAAAGAGGGTACATACGAAGAAAACCGCGACTCCTCCCCCATGCCAACGCTTCAGGGAGTGGAGGGCGAGGGCGAAAAATCCGCCGATCACTCGACAAGGATCGTAATCGGAGCGTGGACCCTTTTTTCGATCTCTTCCCGGCGTTGAAGCTCGATGTTTCAGGTGCTCCAATACGTTCGGGAGCCGGAGCATATCCTGCCCAAGGGTGTCTTGCGGCGTTTGGATTTGCTCGGAAGTCATCCTTTTCCATCCTCCTCCCCGATTATAGCAGGGGGAAGTCGAGATCTTTTTATATCCGTACAGCGCAAACCGCAAATTCTGCGGCATCTTGGGGATTTTCACCCCATTGATCCCAGGGTTTTCGATTGTGGAAAGGAAGATGTTAAGATTTGTTTGAAAATTTTCCGGCCTGTTGACTTCATTGTGGTCTTCGCGTCTTCGATTTGATAGACTAAAAACATGTGATGACCGGATCCTGCAAACCAAAAGAATTGTAACGTCTTCCGCGCGAAAAGGGGGACTTTTCTTCCGTGAAGACTCCCGATGGATCCGAGAAAGGATGAATCCCAGGCAGGTCGGTTTCGCTCCGGGGACGAACAAAGGGTTTAAGCATCTGAAGGGAGATGAGCGACAAATGACTTCCAACCAATCCGTCGACCAGCTGGCTGTCAACACCATCCGCATGTTGTCCATCGACATGGTGGAGGCGGCCAATTCCGGCCATCCCGGGATGCCGATGGGGGCGGCTCCGATGGCTTATGTGCTGTGGACCCGGCACATGCGGCACAATCCGGATCATCCCGCCTGGTTCAACCGGGATCGGTTCGTTCTCTCGGCCGGGCACGCTTCGGCGCTCCTGTACAGCCTTCTCCACCTGTGCGAATACGATCTTCCGATGGAGGAGCTGAAGCTATTCCGGCAGTGGGGGAGCCGCACGCCGGGGCATCCCGAGTACGGTCACACCCCGGGGGTGGAGGCGACCACCGGTCCCCTCGGGCAAGGGATCTCCATGGCCGTCGGGATGGCGATGGCGGAGCGCCATTTGGCCTCCGTCTACAATCGGGAAGGCTTTCCCGTGGTGGATCATCACACCTACGTCATCTGCAGCGACGGTGACCTGATGGAGGGGGTGGCGGCGGAGGCCGCTTCCCTGGCCGGACACCTGCGATTGGGGAAACTGATCGCCCTGTACGATTCCAACGATATCAGCCTGGACGGAGAAACGGCCCATTCCTTCACCGAGGATGTCCGCAAGCGTTTTGAAGCCTACGGCTGGCAGGTGCTGCGGGTGGAGGACGGGAACGATCTCGAGGCGATCGACCGGGCCATCGAAGAAGCGAAGGCGGACACCGGGCGTCCGACCCTGATCGAAGTGCGCACCACCATCGGTTACGGCAGCCCCAAGTACGCCGGGACCAACACGGTGCACGGCAAACCCCTCGGACAGGAGGAAGTGGGCGAGGTGCGCAAGGCCTACGGCTGGCCCTCGGAGGAGCCCTTCTTCGTACCGGAGGAGGTCCGCAAACACTTCGCCGCCTGGAAGGCGGAAGCGGTCAAGAAGGAAGAGGAATGGAACGCCCTCTACGACCGGTATCGGGAAGCCCATCCGTCCCTGGCCCGGCAGCTGCAGCAGGCGATCGCCGGAGAGCTGCCGGAGGGATGGGATTCCGATCTGCCCGCATACTCGCCCGAGGACAAACCGCTGGCCACCCGCCAGGTTTCCGGCGCGGCCATCAACGCCCTGGCCAAAACTCTGCCCACCCTCTTCGGCGGTTCCGCCGACCTGGCTTCCTCCAACAATACCACGATGAAGGAGGAGGGCATTTTCCACGCGGAAGATTACACAGGGCGGAATGTCTGGTTCGGCGTGCGGGAACACGCCATGGGTGCGGCCTTGAACGGCATGATGCTTCACGGAGGTCTCCGTCCCTACGGCGGCACCTTCCTCGTCTTTTCCGACTACCTGCGACCGGCGATCCGTCTCGCCGCCCTGATGGGTCTGCCCGTCATTTACGTGTTCACCCATGACAGCATCGCCGTCGGGGAGGACGGTCCCACCCACGAGCCGGTGGAGCAGATTCCCTCATTGCGGCTGATCCCGGGTTTGACCGTTTTCCGTCCCGCCGACGCCAACGAAACGGTGGCCGCCTGGCGCGAAGCCCTTTCCGAAAAGAACGCGCCCGTCGCCCTGGTGCTCACCCGGCAAAAGCTGCCCGTCCTGGATGGCACGGCGGAAAAGGCGCAGGAAGGCCTTCGCCGCGGAGGCTATGTCCTGTCGGAGGCGGCGGAGGGCAAGCCCCAAGCCATCCTGATCGCCACGGGCTCCGAGGTGAGCCTGGCCCTGGAGGCCCAAAAGCTTCTTGCGGAGCGGGGCATTCCGGTGCGGGTCGTCAGCATGCCCTGCCGCGAGCGGTTTGACCGGCAGGAGGAAGCATATCGCAATGAAGTGCTCCCGCCGGATGTCAAGGTTCGCGTCGCCGTGGAGGCGGCCCACCCGATGGGTTGGGATCGCTATGTCGGCGAAGGAGGACTTGTGATCGGCATCGACCGCTTCGGAGCCTCCGCCCCCGGCGGCCGGGTGATGAAGGAATACGGATTTACGGCGGAGAATGTGGCGGACCATGTCATGCGCCTCTTGGGCTGAGGGAATTTTGGCCCTGGATACCGCGTAGGAGGGGAATCGATTCCCCTCCTGAGGCTGTTGACAAAGAAGGGTCAACAGCCTTTTTTGTTGAATTCGGAATAAAACAATTCCGAAGGAAGGTTTTTATATGTTCAGGACGAACCCA